>NZ_JAFBCQ010000001.1:1861334-2171556 GCF_016907815.1 Microbacterium aurum | reverse complement strand
CGGGTGAGTGCCGGGTCGAGAGCCTCAACACGGTTGGTCGCAGCAATGACGATGACGCTCTTGCCTTCGTCGTCAAATCCGTCCATCAAGGTCAGGAGCTGCGCAACCAGGCGACGTGAAGCCTCATGAGAGTCGCCTCCACGTCGCTCAGCGATGCTGTCGATCTCGTCGAAGAAGATGATCGCGCGGCCCGAAGGACTGGCCGTAGCTGCCTCGAAGATCTTGCGCAGCGTGTCTTCTGTGTCACCGACCCACTTGCTCACAACCGAGGGACCGCTGACTAGGAAGAACTCCGCCTTGGACTCCCGGGCGATGATCCGCGCTAGATGGGTCTTGCCGGTTCCGGGAGGACCTGTGAATAGGACGCCCTTCACCGGGCGAGCCTTGATCTTGTCGAGCTTCTTTCGGCGCTCGAGCTGAGTCTCGATCAGCTCACGCGCACGCTCCTTAACCTCGGGATAGCCACCGAAGTCGCTGAAGCCTGCACCAAGGTTGGCGGTGTCCCAGAGATACTCACGACGCACGCCGTCGATATCGACGTCCTGACCAAAGCTTCCGCTGCGAATCGGTGTCTCAGAGATGATGCGAAGAATACCGTCGGCGTCGTTGTACTCGACGGTATTGCCCGTTTCGATCTCGATGCCCAACGGGTTGTGGATTGGTCGGATGGTGACACCGCTGTCGATGAGGATTGACCCGTCATCGAGAACGCGACGGACGACCGCAATCGAGTTCTGATCTGACCAGATATCGTTCGGTACCTGCTCCCACCCGTTGTCGCTTACGACAATCGTGTCACCCGCATCGATCGTGTCGACATTGAGCAGTCCAGAGGCTCGTCCCACGCGGCCGTCGGGTAGACGGAAGTGAAGTGTCTGGTTGTCAGGGTCGGTACGGACGACGCGCACGAGCGTGCCGACGATGCCGATGGGCGCAGGAGTACTCATGACATGGACCACCAGAACGTAGACCCGTAGATCTTCCCGTAGCCATCGCCACTACCAAGATCTGTCCACATATCGCGCTTGGGCGTTCCGCCGAACTTTGTCTCGTCCGAGAGCATGTTGTAGACATCCGCGGTGATGTATGTCGGGTAGCTGGAGTGAAGAGCGGCCAGTTTGGCAGCAATGTTGGCTGCGTTCCCCACCCAGACGAGGTCATTGCTCCCCCGGATTCCGGTGCGCGAGACCATCGTCTTCGAAGCCGCGATCCCAACCTTCTGCTGGAGCTGGTAGGTGTTCTTCGGATACTTGGCGTCGATTGCGGGCTGAAGGATGTTCTTGACTGCCCAGTTGATCTTGAGAGCGACCTTCGCCGCGTTGCTGTTCTTCGATCCTCCGATGAAGACGCCCATGACCCGGTCGCCGTCAAACGCTGTTATCGAACCGTCGTGTGCGCGGATGATTCTCGACACCGTGTAGAGATAGTTCTTGTAGACAGCCGACGCGAACCAATCCTTATATCCCTTAACGAGGCCTGTCGAATCCTTGAGATCCGCGTAGAGCACAACAGCATCAAGATCAACCGCGTCGTTTCCGAGCGAGACGTCGTCCGTCGAAGGAACCTTCTGGCCGCTACGACGAGACCAGGTGGAGTCGTGGGTCTTCTTTGCGTACTCACGAAGCTCATCGGCTAAGGACATGGGTTGACTCCTGTCGGACACGGTGTTCTGGCAAGATCGCCAAGCGCGGCGGGAAAGAAACCGATGACGAACAGGAGGTACAGCCCGCCGATCACGACGATGCCGGCAAGCAGAAAGTAGAGCGACCACTGCAGGAGAACGTGCTTCCGCCAAGCGATCTGTGACATCTTGATGACCTGGTCCGCGATCTGCCCGTCACTCACTTGGTTGCGAGCGAGAGTTGCGGTCAGCGCCTCCTTGTCCCAATGGCGCAGGTGTCCGAAGTACAGGTAGCCGCGATCTTTGGGCTTCGGCTCTCTCAATTTGATTCGAGGCATCAGCACGAGCATCGAGAGGACCACACTTACGAGCAGCAGGAATAGCCCCACTCCAACGATCCAGCGCGACAGGTCAGTGAGTTGGCTGAGGGTATCCGAGTTAGTGATGAGGGCGAGCGCGAATCCCAGCACGGCGGCCTCGATCGCGAGCGCGGCTGCCGACTTCACGTCAACCTGCGAGATCCAACCCTTCGCGTTCTCGTGGACTCGCCACGCAAGCTCATCCGAGAGCTCTACTTGCTCCGGCTCCACGTCCCGCCGTTGTTTGTCTCTTCTTCCCATAGCTGCGCCTGATTATGACAGCGAGGTCCGACACGTCAAGCGTGAGCGGAATCCGTCCACTGAATAGTCTCCGATAGCCAAATCGCTCACGGCGTCACTCGAACCTTCTGCATGCGCGGCCGCCTCGACACTGGAGATAGTGAGCCGCCCCCTTCATTCGGTCCGGACGTTCTGTGAGTCGTCGGTTTCCATTTGATGGGTGCACTGTCGAGCGTACTCGGCTGGGGGTAGGTAGCCGAGCGAGGAGTGCCGGCGGTGGTGGTTGTACTCGTCCTTCCAGTCGCCGATGATGACCTGCGCGTGCAGCAGCGAGTAGAAGCTGTTGATGTTGAGGCACTCGTCGCGGATCCGGCTGTTGAACGACTCGACGTACCCGTTGCGCCACGGCGAGCCCGGAGGAATGTAGGACAGGCCGGTGCGGGTGCCGGCCCAGTCGGCCATCGCCTCGCTGATGAACTCGGGCCCGTTGTCCGATCTGAGCACGGCCGGGGCGCCGCGCACGGCGACGAGGTCGTCGAGGTGGGCGGTGAGCCGGTCAGCGGTGATCGACCGTTCGGTGAGCCCGCCGATGCACTCCCGAGTGTGCTCGTCGACGATGGAACAGATCTTGATCGGCCTGCCCTGTTCGTCGGCATCGAACTGGAAGTCCACCGCCCACACCACGTTCGGCGCGTCCGCTGTCGGTGCGTCGACGGTCGAGGACCCGACGCGTTTGCGGCGACGCCGCTGCGGGACGCGCAGTCCCTCCTCGCGCCACAGCCGTTGGATCTTCTTATGGTTCACGCCCCAGCCCTCGGCTCGGGCGTCGTGATACGCCCGCCGATACCCGTAGCGGGGATGGTCCTTCGCCCAGGCGCGCAGCCAGTCCTGGGCTGACCCCGTTTCGTAGGTCCGGTGGTTCTGAGAGTCGTCCTGTCGCCCGGAGTCGCGGGCAGGGAGACTGGTCAGATCATGTCGAACAGCAGGAAGCGTCACACCCCGGAGCAGGTCGTCCGTAAGCTCGGGCAGGCCGACAGGATGCTCGCCGACGGGCAGGATGTCGCCGCGGTGTGTCGGGAGCTCGGCGTGTCCGAGCAGACGTACTACCGGTGGCGGAACCAGTTCGGCGGGCTCAAGGCCGACGACGCGAAGCGCCTGAAGGAGCTGGAGAAGCAGAACGCCACCCTCAAGCGGCTACTCGCCGAAGCGGAGCTGGAGAAGGCGGCGCTGAAGGAGTTGGCTGAGGGAAACTTCTAGGCCCGGGCAGACGTCGCGCCGCCGTCTCGCACCTGCTCAGGACACTGCAGGTGAGCGAACGGATGGCGTGCCGCCTGGCCGGGCTCTCACGCTCCGCATACCGGCGCCCGCTCAAGGGTGAAACCACCGACGATCCGGACATGGCGCTGCGGGACTGGCTGCGCGCCTGGGCGAAGGACCATCCCCGCTACGGGTATCGGCGGGCGTATCACGACGCCCGAGCCGAGGGCTGGGGCGTGAACCATAAGAAGATCCAACGGCTGTGGCGCGAGGAGGGACTGCGCGTCCCGCAGCGGCGTCGCCGCAAACGCGTCGGGTCCTCGACCGTCGACGCACCGACAGCGGACGCGCCGAACGTGGTGTGGGCGGTGGACTTCCAGTTCGATGCCGACGAACAGGGCAGGCCGATCAAGATCTGTTCCATCGTCGACGAGCACACTCGGGAGTGCATCGGCGGGCTCACCGAACGGTCGATCACCGCTGACCGGCTCACCGCCCACCTCGACGACCTCGTCGCCGTGCGCGGCGCCCCGGCCGTGCTCAGATCGGACAACGGGCCCGAGTTCATCAGCGAGGCGATGGCCGACTGGGCCGGCACCCGCACCGGCCTGTCCTACATTCCTCCGGGCTCGCCGTGGCGCAACGGGTACGTCGAGTCGTTCAACAGCCGGATCCGCGACGAGTGCCTCAACATCAACAGCTTCTACTCGCTGCTGCACGCGCAGGTCATCATCGGCGACTGGAAGGACGAGTACAACCACCACCGCCGGCACTCCTCGCTCGGCTACCTACCCCCAGCCGAGTACGCTCGACAGTGCACCCATCAAATGGAAACCGACGACTCACAGAACGTCCGGACCGAATGAAGGGGGCGGCTCAGTCCCGCAGCGCCATGTCCGGATCGTCGGTGGTTTCACCCTTGAGCGGGCGCCGGTATGCGGAGCGTGAGAGCCCGGCCAGGCGGCACGCCATCCGTTCGCTCACCTGCAGTGTCCTGAGCAGGTGCGAGACGGCGGCGCGACGTCTGCCCGGGCCTAGAAGTTTCCCTCAGCCAACTCCTTCAGCGCCGCCTTCTCCAGCTCCGCTTCGGCGAGTAGCCGCTTGAGGGTGGCGTTCTGCTTCTCCAGCTCCTTCAGGCGCTTCGCGTCGTCGGCCTTGAGCCCGCCGAACTGGTTCCGCCACCGGTAGTACGTCTGCTCGGACACGCCGAGCTCCCGACACACCGCGGCGACATCCTGCCCGTCGGCGAGCATCCTGTCGGCCTGCCCGAGCTTACGGACGACCTGCTCCGGGGTGTGACGCTTCCTGCTGTTCGACATGATCTGACCAGTCTCCCTGCCCGCGACTCCGGGCGACAGGACGACTCTCAGAACCACCGGACCTACGAAACGGGGTCAGCCCAATAGCCCGCGCCGCGCCTTGAGGAGGTTCTCATCCTTGGTGTTCTCCTTCACGGCAAGGCGACTCAGGATGCGCTGCTGCGTCTCAGGCGTCCAGAAGATCTCCAACCGCTCACGCGCTCGTGTGATCGCCGTATAGAACATGCTGTGCGTGACATGCGACTCGTTGACATCCGTGATCACGATCTTCACGGAGTCGAACTCCAGGCCCTGTGCCTTGTGGAAGGAGACGGCGTAAGCGATCTGGAATGGAACCACCGTGCTCAGCGAGTCGTCGTCTTCATCCTGATCGGCAATCTCGAACACATCGAAGCTGACGGTGGACCCCTCGATCCAGGTCAAGTCGGTACCCAAGCAATCGGCGGCCGTGACAGCGCGAGCAAGTTGCACGCTGAAGGTGAACCGCCCCAATGCCTCTTCGATAGCGACGATCGTGCCCTTCAGATTGTTGAAGATCACGCCAGGGAACCGATTGGTCTCGTTGAAAAGCACCGGGTCGCCGACCTTGTAGGTCGCCCCGCGGCGAACGAAGGCCGGGCTCGGGTTGCTCGCTTGAAGGAACCGATTGACGTTGTTGATGCCGTAGAGACCGTCGTAGTTCATGCACAGGACGATCTCGTCGTCCCGCTGCGGCGCGAACAAGGTATCGCCGAGGACTGTGGAGTAACCGTTCTTCGAGAGCGACTCTTCGATGCGGTCGTCAAGATTCCGTACCCGATCCCACAGCGTCAGCAACGCCTCGTCGTTGGTCCGGAATGGCTTGGTCAGTTCGAAGACGGCGGTGGGAGGAAGGTACGAACGGATGGTGGTGAACCAATTGCCAAACTCGATGGACTCGATCTGATACACGTCTCCGACGAGAACGAGGAGGTCAAAGCTCGTGTTCTCAAGTACCTTGAGCAGGCTCGCGTTGCTCACCGTGCTGCACTCGTCGATCACGAGCACATCCCAATGACGAGTCGTCCCCATACCGCCCAAGTGACTCGTAATGGTGTTGAAGAACGAGTTCGGCGCCGACACCCGCCGACGCAGGTTGTCGACCGCCGGGTTCGTGTGCGCAAGGAAGAGCTTCCTGTCACTGCTGAAGTAGTGGGCGATGTGATCGACCATGGTCGACTTGCCGGTACCGGCAGCCCCATAGACCAGCGCAACCTTCGAGTCAGCAAAGAGTCCCCTGAGGGCATCGGCCTTGAGTTCGTCATCGATGACGGTCGGATTGGCAACGAGCCAAGCGTCCACGTCCTTCTCATGATCGACGAGCCCAGTCGCCGCAACCTTCTGCAGCTCATTGATGATGGTCACGGTGTCATCCTCATATCCCTTGATGAAGACGTGCCCGTTCGCGTGAACCAACTTGCGTGGTGCGTGTGCTGGGGTCGGAGGCAGCAACGCGTTGTGCTTCGCAATGAGCGCGTCGAGATCCCCAAAGCCAGCAAGATCAGCATCCGGCGTGTAGATCACACCGTTCTGCTCGACGTTGCTGCGCACCCGTCGGGCGAGAATTTCATGGCGGCGCGTCGCCGAGTTGAGACTCTCGGCAAGGTCGGCGAAGTGCGGGTTGTGACGCCGCGGTGACGAACAGAAGGGCATCGTGTCGAACGGGCGACAGGACTGCGACGCGTGAAGGCCCGAGAGCCAGCTGCACGCGGTGGAGTCGTACTGCGCGCGGATCACTTGGTTGTTCATTCGCAGGAGTAGATAGCGGAGCAGGTTCGCTCCCGGCCGGCCGCGGCGGATGAGTGAACGAGCTTGGTCCAGCATCGCGAAGATCAGCGGGCTGCGCTTGGCATTCGCCAGCGCCCAGGTCCGGATCTGCGTGTAGTGAGCATCCTCCATATCGATGAGGTCGAGGAGGCTCGAACGCGTCGCGGTGAGGTACTGCATCAGATTCTTGTACTCGACCAAGCCGCGACTAACGTCGCCATTCGACTGGCCCAGGATCTTAGCGAGGTTGTTGAACTCGCAACCTCGGATGGCCACACTCCACGACTGGATCAGCGTGATCGGCATCGTCTGGCCCAACACGTCAATCGAGTCCTGTGCAAGTACGAGGCTCGCCGCGTACTTGTCTGTGACGTCGATGTCGGTGAAGCCGATTACCCGATCGAACTTGCTCGTCTTGTTGTGCGCGAGGGAGAAGGTCACCTCGTAGAAGATGCGCCCCCCGACGAAGAACGGCCTCGAGCTGTGGATGTAGTAAACGCCCTCGTTGGTCGGCGGCACCGGCCCCGCGCGCAACGCATCAACTCGTGTCGCGATCTTCTCGTAGTACTCATAGAGGGAGGGGTCGAGATCGATCGGGAACTGCGCAAGGTTGCCAAGAATGTCCAGGCCGAACTGCGCTTTGGCCAGGTCTCTCGTTCGCATGAGGTACTCGTAGTACTTGAGCATCAGCCGCTCGGACGGATCACCGTCCAATGTGTAGTGCGACGCACTGGCCTGCAGAAGATTATGGAAACGACTGAGCAAATTCAGCTTGGCGTTGGCCTTCACGACAGCGAGCGCAGGCGCGACCAAGCTGTAGTCGAAGGCCTGCGTGCCATCTTTTACGTGAGCGCGGACGATGAGCCCTTCGACCAGATTGCGAAGTTGCGCCAACACATTCTGCGAGAGAAGATCCCGCTGCGTCTTGAGCATGTCGATGTTTCGGACGATCGCATCGTCCGCGCTTCGAATCTGCTGATCAATTGTCGCCATGCGCATATCCCCTCGTAGGTGCTGCACTACCCCCAAGACGTCCTGATGCCGTGCTCATCTCACGCTCCCGCGAACAAGAGGGATGCAAGATCGGACGCCGATGACGCACCCGCAGCCTTACGCGTGACCTCGCGCAGCACTGCCATCGATTCCAGGAATGCATCCCACTGGGTACTGTCGGTCGGCACTGGCACTTCCACGTTCTCGAGGCCTGCGTAGTAAAGCCGAGCGCGCACCCCACCGCGCACATGACGATTGATCTCGTCGCGCCCCGCCTGGCTCGTGAGGAAGAAGAGAAGGTAGTCCGCACTGAACGGGGCATCCTCCGCAATGGAGAAGACGACGTACTCGGGCGAAACCCAGCCCTCCTCCGTCGCGGAGCGGCAGTAAGCCAGCGACCCCACGTTGATCCTCATCGGGTTGTAGACGAAGTCGCCAACCTCGATCCGTCGGTAGCGAGATCGATCGGATGCCGCTGCACCTCGGAACTCAGCAAGTCCGCCCGAGTTGGACACCCCGACGAGGCGCTCAGCAGGGTCGCCCGCGGCGCGGTCACCTCGCTCGATGATGAAGTTCTTGAGCTGCACGCGATTCCCGGCCTCGAAGTTATCGAGCCGGTCAAGCGACTCGCTCCAGCGCGCGGCCGTTTCCTGGACAACCCCGACCTGGCGGCGCAGATGCTCGACAACATCGAGCGGATCAGCCTGTACTCCCGCCTCGGTCTGCAGACGCGGACGAGTATTCAGGTCATAGCCAGCGGCAGCGATCTCCTCGTACGTGGACTCCCATCCGTGTGCGGTCTCGACGCCGTCTCGAATCCACTCAACGGCAGGCGTAAGAAGATCACGCGTCAGCGGCAGTGACTTGGAGAAGCCGGGCCGCCCGTGGGGCGGACGCACCAGGTAGAAGCGAATCGACTTGGTGGGTGCTCCGGTGCGACGGAAGAACATCAGGTTCGTTCTCGCGCCGGGCGCATTGGTGAAGACGCCGCTCGGCAGGCGAATGATTCCCTCGACGCTGAACTCGTTGAGCAAGCGTCGTCGCACGCTCAGGAATGCCTGGTCGGTGCGGAAGAGCACCCCGTCAGGCACAACGATCGCGCAGGTACCACCGGGGGCCAACTTCGCCATGCAGTGCTGCAGGAACAGAAGCTCCGTCGAGTCAGAGCGGGCAGGGAAGTTGCGCTGCACCTGCGGGTTCTCTTCGCCACCAAAGGGAGGGTTGGTGAAGATCAGGTCGCGCTGGTCACCTGGGTCAATCGACCGCACATCTTCCTCAAGAGTGTTGCGTCGAATCGCCTGCGGGTCATCGATTCCATGCAGGAGCAAGTTCACAGTTCCAACGAAGTGCGCGAGAGCGCCGGACTCCTGCGCGAAGTAGGTGCGCGACTTCAAGAGCTCCGAGTCCGCTGTCGTGAGTGCCTGAGGGTAGAGGCGCTCGTTGACCGACACCAGGAAGCCACACGATCCAGCGCAGGGATCGTAAACCGTCTGCCCAAGCTTCGGCTGAACGACGTCGACCATTGCGTCGACGATCGGGCGGGGCGTGTAGAACTCTCCTGACCAACCGGCGTCCGTCGCCTGCGCCAGTAGCGATTCGTAAACGACGGACATAGTGTGCGCGTCCGAGAGTGCATGGAAGTCGATCTGGTCGACGAGGTTGATGACCTCCCGAAGGGTGTGACCACTCTTCATCACCACCGTGACCGACTGAAAAAGCGTTGCCAGCCGTTCAGCCCGACGGGATCCTTCGAGCTTGCGCAGCGTGGGCAGGAGGTCCTGGGTGACGAACTCGATCAGTGCATCGCCCGTCAGTTCGGAACGAGCCCACTCAGACCACCGATACCGACCGGTCACGACTTGCAAATAGTCCGTGCCGTCAATCGCGGCGATGGCGGCGCGGTCCTCTTCGAGCGCCTCGTACTGCTTCAGGAACAGGAGCCACGTCAGCTGCTCTAGGTACGAGAGATACCCCTTGGTGTTGTCGTCAGCTCGCATCTGATCTGACGCGGCCCTAATCAGCCCGCGCAGCTTTGCCTCCGGAGTCATCGCTCCTGCTCCTCGTTGTCAATCGGGTAAAGCCAGCGCTGTACATCGCGCAGCAGTTGCTTGACCGGCTCCGGTCCCCCCAGCGCCCGAATTACGCCCTGGATCCCACCGAAGCCGCTCGTAAACGGCTCGAGGGAAAGGACATCGGCGCTTGCGATCTCCTCAACGCCGGCCTGCCGATACTTGTCCGTCAAGGCAGCCACGATGACACCCTCGGCAGTAAGCGCCTCATCGGAAACGTCGTGGGCAAGCGCAAAGGCGCGCGCACGTTCCTCCCGCGACCTAATGTCTGCGCCGAAGGCGGCGAAGGCCAGGAGGTCGAGTTCGTCAGCATCGGGTCGTCCCGCCACGAGGGCCAGGATGCTCGGCTGTACGTCGACAACCGACAGAGCCGCCCGCAGAGCGGATCGAGTCTCCGGATCGCGCCACCGCTGGATCAGATCCTCGTTTGTACCGACGAGTTCCCGCGTCTTGGCTCCGGCCCGTTCGATGTACTCCTCCACGGTGAGTTCAGCGCCGTCCGCCAGGGTGAGGTCGGTCTCCTCGGCGATAGTGACAGTCACCCCGCTGATGACGAGCCGTTCGACCCCGGGCTGCGGCTCGCGAAGCGTGATGACAATCTCCGTCGGCTCCGCGGCGACCGGCACTCGCACGCGCTTGCTCGAGAATCCGCGAGCCGCCGCGTCGACCGTGAGTGTCGTCTCGGGCAATGCGGGAACGTGAAACAGGCCACGAGCATCGGTCTGAACGTCCGCGAACGTCCGAGATCCCGCACGCACCACAACCGCAGCACCCTGAATCGGCTCGAATCCGTCGTGGTTCACCACCTGACCAGTCAGCACCCCGTGGCCCTCGGTCAGGATGGTGCCGCCCGCAGGCGGCAGGTCCCACTCATCGAGAAGCCTCGTCGCGTCGGTATAGTCGACAATCCGGAAGAACTCCTTGTGCGTCGCAGCATCGAGGCGGCTCCCCCGTCCGAGAATCTGCTTGAAGACCGTCGGCGATCCAACCGGCTTCATGAACACGATGTTCCGGCACGACGGCACGTTGACGCCGGTCGTAAGGAGGTCGACAGTGGTCGCGAGCACCGGCTGAGTACTGCTCGAGAGCTGAAACTCCTCGAGAAGCGCTTGGCCCGCGGGCTCTTCGCTCACAATCCGTACTGCGTAGTGTGACTTGCCAGTCTCCGGCCCCAGGAGGCGCTGCATGTGGTCACGCACGCGCGCGGCGTGCTCCATGCTCACGCAGAACACCATCGTCTTCTCGTTCGGTCCCCACTGTCGAAGAAGCCCCGCCAGGTGCTCGCACATCGCGCGCGTCCGATCCTCGACCTGGATGGCGCGCTCAAACTCGCTTGATGCGTAGATCTCCTTGACCGGCGCGCCGTCAGGGACAATTAGGTCCGCGCCCTGATCGAGTTCTTCCTCGATTCGGAGGCCGTCCTGGTCGATGTTGGTCTTCACGCGACGCACTCGGTACATCGCAAGGAACCCGTCGTCGATGCCGCGTCCGAGCGAATACTCGAAGGCAGGCTGGGGCGCGCCATCAGCATCGCGGTTCTCGCCAGCAAAGAATTCGTAGGTGTCGATGCTGTCGCTTCGCTTCGGCGTCGCTGTCATGCCGAGGTGAAAGGCGCTGTCGAAATGATCGAGAATCACTTGCCAGTCGCCGTAGCCCGAGCGGTGACACTCGTCGATGATGACCAGGTCGAAGAAGTCACGCGGGTACCGTTCGTAGAGACGGACACCGTCCTCGCCGCGCGCATACAGCGTCTGATAGATCCCGAAGTGGATGTCGCGCGCGAACGGGGGCGACCCTGCAACTACTCCTCGGGCGGTGTCGAACGGACCGAACTCGTTGAAGGCCTGGTCCCGCAGCGAGACGCGATCTGCCAGGAATAGCACACGCTTGCTATAGCCGCTCTTGAGCAGCTTCCATGCCAGGTTGAACGCGATGTAGGTCTTGCCAGTGCCGGTGGCCAGCGACAGCAGCGCTCGCCGACGCCCACTGAGCATCTCGTCCAGTGCGGCAGTCACCGCGCGCTCCTGATACCAGCGCATGCCTCCGGTCTGCGCGGGGTACGCGGGCTGAATGATCGGGTTGGTAACCATGACGCCGTCGGGGTTCTGCAACTCTGCAGTCCGCGTCGGCCGTGACGAGGAGATCCGCTCACGAAGCTCGGCAGGCGAAGGGAACGACTCAAGGTCGCGGACCTGGTTCGTCAGCCGATCGTGCTCCACGAGGCCGTGACCGTTGGACGAATACGCGAAATAGATGCCGATGTCTTCGGCATATCCCAGAGCCTGCTGCAGCCCGTCGGAGGGACCGTGAGTCTCATCCTTGGCCTCGAGGATCGCAAGGATCGGACCACGAGCTCCATCCCGAAGGACGTAGTCGCAGAACTGCGGCTGATCGCGAATGCTCTGCTCGCCGACGAGTCGAACCCGGCCGCGCCGATACGTGTACTCGCGCTCAATGAGCGCCTCGCTCCAGCCATCAGCCAGAAGCCGCGGATCAATCAGCTTTGCCCGGGTGTCGGCCTCGTTCATCGCCACAGTGCCCTGCCTCTCGAGCACTAGTCTAGTCGACCAACCCATCAAGACCCGCTGGTCTAAAAGGGTGTGTCGGGATCAGATTCAGGCGAGTGCTCCAGCCGCATCCAGCACCTTCAGCGTTGCCAAGACCGCGTTGTCGCGGTACTGCTTAGAGCCCGCCACGTTGCGGACGATCTTCACGACCTCGGCCGCGCCAACGACAACGATGGGTCCAACCCCGACACCCTGCTGTGCGCACCACTCGCGCACGGCATCTTCGCTGCCGCCACCCGCGAACTTGCCGACGTAGAGCCGCAGCTCCACCTGGGACACCTCAAAGCCGAACCGCTCAGCCGCGGCCGCAACCACGGTCGAGCGAATCTGCTCATCGTTAAGGAGCGCATAGGCGGCGTTCCAGGTGCGGTTCTCGCTCTCGCCGCGCACGTGAGCGGCCACAACACCGCGCGAGCCGAAGAAGGACTTCACGGTCGCGAGCACGAGCTTGTCGGCACGCGCAGCGACAAGATCCACTTCAAAGCCGTGGGTCTGCCACTCCTCATAGGCAATCTTTCGCGTTCGCCGCTTGACTGGGAACTTGAGCGCGCTCGAGACGACGAGCCCTTCAGCTTCCAGCGCCAGAGCGACGAACTGTTCGAACGCCTCCATAAATGTCGAGCGTAGCCAGCGCTGCCGACGTCGCTCGGAAGGCTACGGCGCTTTGCGCACCGCGTCGTCCGGCCGCGCTTCCGTAACGCCCTCAGCACGGAACCGCTCAATCTCCGCGTGCACCTCGGCCGCCGCAGCTTTGAGCTCCGCGATGGTCAGGCCGGGCGTCTTGACGTACTTGTAGACAAAGGACGGAGCGAAGTGATTGAACTCCTTGCGCCCGGCGAGCGCCCGCGGAAGCTGAGCAGGGAACGAGTAGAACTCGGGGTGCTCACGGCTGACATCCTCTCGCAGCCGCCGCGACTCTTGGCTTCGTCCAGAGATGGACTGGTCGTGGTAGACGGCCGCGCGGCGGAACTGGTCACCCTGAAGTTGCCAGCCGAGGTGAAGATGCATACCGCGAGTGAAGACGTACTCGAACGACTCGACCAGCGGTGTCGCGTTGCTCATGCCACCCGCGGCGGGTTGTTCCAGGCCAGGCAGAATGTCATTGAGGACGCGAGCGACTCGTTGGGCTCGTGCCTTGCGCAGCGCAGCGCGCATCTGCGAGCTGGAGATCGCCGAGAGCAAGCTGTCCGGGAGCCAGACCCGTTCCTCATCGGATTGCACGTCAACGGCCGACACCAACTGATGCAGGTCAGAGACGAGCGCGGCGTAGCGGCGCATTGTTTCGACCTCGTAGGACGCCGACGCGGGGAGCGCATCCCGGATCCGGTCGGCGAACTCCGCGTAGCTCAGATACCGCCACTCACCCAGATCGAAGTTCGGCTCGCTGACGGACAGCAACACGAGGGCCGGCGGGTGCGGCCACTTGCTCGCAGCCGCCTCGTACTCCTCGAGCTGTTCTCGGTGCGGCAGCGAAAAGACCTTGTTCTCGATGACGAGCGGTGCAAGGTCGGACCAGTGGAAGACGAGGTCCATGTGACCGCGCTCACGCTCCACGAAGCGGCGTGAGTCCTCACCGGGCGCAGCGAGCGGTCGAAACGTCGCGTCGGCAGCCTCGGGCAGTTGGTCAAAGTACCAGCCGATGAGGTTGGAGTGAAACAACTCGCGCTGTCCGTACATCAGGCGGCCGAGCGGGTTCGCCTCGATGCGCGCCGCAGTTGCCTTGAAGTCCTCGCTCATGACACCACCCCGGCGACGCGCACCGCGTCGAAATCGCGCAGAAGCGCGCGCCCCGCCTCGGTGATCTCCCACTCGATGATGATCTCCCCGGGCGGTGGGGTGTACTCCAGCGGCGCGATGAGCCCGTCGCGCGCCAACCGACGAGCGGTCTGGACGCGCACGATCTCGTGTCCCGGCCACGGCAGGTCGAGGTGAGCCATCGCGAGGGGCCCGTCCAGCGTGACGGTCGGAACGGTCAGTCCGAACTCCTCGATCTTCCGAAGCGTCGAGAGCTGGGTAGGCGAGAGCGGGCGCATGCTCCGACTGTATTCATCGACACGGACATGAGCCGCCCACGTGTGCGTCGGGTCGTGGTGTCTCCAGGCTGAGATACGTTCTCCCAGGGAGCTTCTCTCCCGGAATGGGGCGAACGGTGGGCGACGAGATCGAACTGATCAGCGACGGCGACGGGCTCGCCGTCGTCGGCGACGCCACGGCCGTCGAGCGGTTCCTCTCCTCCGCTGGTGTGCCGTCGAAGGATCTGCAGCTGCACCAGAAGCTCGGCTCGGCGCTGAACGCAGGATCGGGCGTCGCGCAGGCTGGGTCGCAACTCGCGGCCAACTCCGGCCGCTGGGTGAAGCTCACCGAGGAGTCCGCCAAGGCGCTCAAGCTCGGCCAGGCGATGAAGGGCTCCACGGACGGTGTGAGCCGCGCCATCGCTACGACGAGCAAGGGCAAGGTCACGAAGATCCTCGAGTTCGCCAAGCCCGGCTCGGTCGGGTCGATGCTGACCAATCCTGCGATGCTGGCCGGCGCTGCCGGAATCATGGCGCAGATGGCCATGCAGCAGACCATGGAGGAGATCACCGAATACCTTAAAGTCATCGACGAGAAGGTCGACGACATCCTCCGCGCCCAGAAGGACGCCACCATCGCCGAGATGATCGGCGTCGGCATGGTCATCGACGATGCCATGCTGAAGCGCGAGCACGTCGGCCGGGTCTCCGAAGTGACGTGGTCGAGCCTGCACGGCGCCGCGCAGAGCATCGCGACGACGCAGGCGTACGCGCTCCGCCAGCTCGATGCTCTCGCCGAGAAGATGGAGAAGAAGTCGCGTGTGGGCGAACTCGACAAGCTCGCCGGGATGGCGGAGGCCACCGTCGAGGAATGGCTCGCTGTGCTGGCGCGCTGCTTCCAGCTTCAGGACGGCCTCGCTGTGCTCGAACTCGACAGAGTGCTGGATTCAAGCCCAGGGGACGTCGACCGCCACCGGGCGGCGATTCGAGCTGCTCGGCAAAAGCGGCGAGACCTGATCTCGACGAGCACTGCCCGACTCCTGTCGCGCATGGATGCGGCCGCGGTCGGGGCCAACGAGCAGGTGCTCTTTCATCCGCTCAAGGCTGGCCGAGTCGTGCGCTCGGGCAACGAAGTGGCGGGTGACGTGATCGTCTTCCACGAGACGATCGGCGTCGAGGGCGACCGCCATGCCATCGAGCCGAAGCCCTGGCGTGAGGCGGTCAGCGATGCCCGGGACGACGCGGTCGAGATCACGGAGAAGGGCGCGAAAGCCGTCGGTGAGTTCGGCGTTCGGACGTTCGAGGGCGCCAAGACTGGCGCAGAGAAGGTAGTCGGGACGATCAGCGACAGGTTCCGAGGTCGAGGCGCAGCGAGCGACGACAAGACCCGTGACGGCGAATGAGCGCCCGCGCACGGTGGCTCAGCGACTGCGCTGTTCGCTGCTGCCTTGCTTGAGCACCGTGTCCACCACGAGCGCCGCGGACACGACGAGTGAGTGCAGCGGATCCTCGAGCGGGCGGTAGATCTCCAGCACGTAATTGTCCGCCTTCGTGAAGTTCTCCTTGCCGAATCCGGCCCAGGCCTTCGTAATGCGGCCGATCTCGTCGCCCCTCGGGTCCTGGATGCTGAAATCCCAGGCCCGCCAACTTTCGGCGTTGATCGTCCCGAGCGTCTCTCCGCCCGCTTCCATCCGGAATCGGATGTTGAAGCGGCCACCGAGCACCGACGCCATGACGCCGAAGTTTTCCTGGGCGATCTGGCCGACAGGCGTGCCGTCGTCACGCATCACGATCACCTTGGACTTCAGCATCGTGGCGGGGCGGGTGAGCGTGAGCACTGGTCGGCCGTCGGCGTCGACAATCTGAAGGCGCTTGGTGGAGTTCTCGCGGCCCACGACCATGCGCGACATGCTCACGCCGTACTCACGAACGCCACCGACCTTGAGGCCGTGCTGGTTGAAGACGGCGTACTCGGCCTTCTTCTCCCAGAGCTTCGCCTTCTGGTTGACCACCAACACCTGCTCTGTGAAGAGCGTTCCGCCGCCGACGCGAGTCCGATCTCCAACGCCCAGCTTTTGAATCTGCCGCTGCACCTTCTTGTTGGTCACCGGAGTCAGGGCGACGGTCTGCATGGCCGCGACCGTCTGCTGTTGGGCGACGACCGGAGCCGGTGGCGCAACAACAGGTGCATCAACCATCTGGCGGCCCTGCGAGCCGACGTGTTCCGTCCACTGGGCGCCGTCCCAGTAGCGGTGCTCGTGACGGCCGAAGGGATCCGCGAACCACCCTGCGGGCGCCTGCTGACTCATGGTTGGAGGCTAACAGTCGCGTGGGACCTGGCCGCGAGACGACGCTCGCGTCACCGCACCGGCGTACACCCAGGCGTGATGCTCTTGCCGGTCCTCACTGAGCCAGCGCACAAGCACCGCGGCATCGGTCCATGCGATGGCGACGGCTCCGACGACTCTCGGCTCGACATGGGCGACCTGAAACTGGAGCCGCGCTGTCACAGGAATGGGGTCGCGGGCGTCGCGGCGCCGGCCGGTAGCGCGCACCTCATCAATCGAGAGCCCGAGGGGTGTGCCGCGTTCTGCGCGGGCGCGTCGGCACGCTCGATGTCGCGCCCGACGAGGTCGTAGCGGCGGTTCTGGCCCAATCTGCGTCAGTCCCACGCAGCGACGAGCAGCCATCGTTCGCCAACGCGCTCGACGTCCACGACCACCGTGCGGTGGTCCTGATCGGAGCGAGCGGTGAAGCGCCAGGCGTCCCAGAGGTTACCGTCGGCTTGCAGAGTAGGAGTGTCGATAACGCGCCAGCGTTCCCGCCGCCAGACAAGGCGGCGGGGTACACCCGCCTCACACCAAAGTTGAATGTCCTCGCGGACCGGTACTCGCATCGCCATCCCCATTGTCGTAGAGATGTTCGATGCTAGGACCCGTCTCGGACACCGCGGGACTCTCCTCGGGATCGGTGATCTTCTCGCACTGAGGACACCACCAGCCGAAGCTGCGCGCCTCGAGCCGCGATAAACAGCCGGGGCAATTTCTCGTGGCGAACTCCAGTGGGTCACCGGGGAACTGGAGCAGCATGGAGCCCACCGTAGCGCCGGCCGGGAGTCGTCAGGAGAGTTATCCACAACCTCGGCTACAGTCGTCCGGACCGACCTCGCAGGGAGTTTCGGTCCGGGCGAATGGCACCAGGGGTGCCGCACGCCTCACTCAACCAAAAGAGACCCGGCACGCGGCTGGCGCGACTATCACGAATCCACATGTGGGCAGAGCCGTGATGATCGCGAAGAATGTGCTGAGCGCCCCGTGTCACGAGTCCGCTCCTGCCCTAGCTATACGAAAGCTAGGTCGAACCGTCAATGATCTGCGGTGCCAGCCCAAGACATGGAGAAGGCGGCGACCGCGCCGGTCCGAGAACTCGCAGTTCTCAAGGACCGGGCAGTCGCCGCCGTTGCGAGAGCGCCTGATGCCGTCAGGCGGCGGGTTCGGTGACGTCCGCTCCCCCGGCGAGCTTCCCGCCAGAAGTGGAACCCGCGGGGACAACGCGAACATCTTCGGCTTGGGTCCAGCGTTCCAATGTGACCATCGCCCAGACGAGAGCTTCGAAATAGTCCGAGTAGGTCGCCTGGTTGCCGTACCACTTCGGATCGCCGTGGACTTTCACCTCCACGCGCCAAGGTCCGGTGCCAGTGAGCACATCGACAACTCCCCCGGGGATGCTGGTGCTGTCACCATTCCGGTCGGGGAGCCCGACGATGAGCGCCGACCCGACCAGCATCGCCTTTTGGCGCGCTTCGGGGACGTAGTACCACCAGAGGAAGGTGGTGCGGGGATTGAAAGGCAACCCCAGCGCCAGGCCTTCCTCGTGGACGTAGATCGTTATCCCGAGCTGAGGGATGTCAACCGGCTCGATCCAGCCGCCCACCGCGGCTTGGTAGTCCTCAAGTTTGTCGACGTACAGCTCCGTGATCGGTTCGTCCTGATCCGCCGGGATGCGCAGCGCCCTCACCACAGCGCGTCGCTTTCGCTGAGCGCCGGGCCGAACGCGTCCGGTTGGGGCGTCCGGCTTTCCAGTCGGAGGCGCCCCCCAGGCCCAAGTGTGTTGATCAGGAGCATGCACCAAGTCGCAGCATCGAAGACGTCATGGAACCGGGCGAACGAGTCGCGCCAGGAGTCCTGCCCCGAGGGCCGGACCTGGACGACGAACTCGCGCTGCTCGAAAATGTCCCCGACGATCCGCTCCAGCAGGGCCGTGGCTTCCTCGCCGTCGTCGGTGCTGGTGAGCACGACGTCGCCGAGGAAGATCGGGTACTGGGTCGGGTCGGCGCTGTAGAGCCACCAGAGCGCCATGGCGCGGCAGTTGATCGGGTGGTGTTCCCGACGGGCTGCCTCGTTGACGTAGACGGTGACACCCAGGGCGGGCATCTCGATGGGCTCGAGCCAACCGTCCACCGCGGCCTGGAATTCGCTGGCCGTAGCCAGGTGTCGCAGCCGCGGCGAACGGGCTTGATCGTGCGGGATGACGATGCTTCGCACCACCTCCCACCTCCTTACTGTTGTCGCGACCGAGAACTCTCATGGGTTCCCTGACAAGTCGCGGGGCAGCAACGAGATGGGTTGCGTCAGGCGACCGGCCCGGAGGGAGTGCGCTGAAGCACTCGACCTCCGGGACAGCCGCCCTCTCTCGAACCCCCAGTGACGGGGAGGGAGTGCTGGCCGCTCAACCGAGCCCGGACGAATCTCGTCCTACGCGGGAGCAGCCTTTCCGCGACTCGACGGAGCTTTCGCTCCGGAATCGGCGGCGCCGAAGATGGCCTCGATCGCGCTCTGCTTGGTCTTCGCTTCGCGCTCGATCTCAGCCCGCACCGTTTCGGCACGCTGGAGCACCTTCGGATCGGACTTGGAAGCCTCGATCCAGGACTCCAGCGCCAGACGGATCTCTTCGGTGACGGTGCGGTCGTTGAGCTGGGCGATCACGTCCAACTGGGCTCGCAGGCCGTCGGTAATGCGAACAGCAAGTGTCCGCAGGGGCCCGAGGGCCGTGGCCGGCACCTCGGGCAGTTCATTCTCAGCCATGCTGAGCCTCCTCATCGGAAGCGATGGATGACCCCCGGGTGGGGTCCTCTACACCGCAGCCCGACGAGGAGTGGATGAGCGATTATGAACGAACAGTCTGAGAAGTCAATACCCGTTGTCTATTCCACAACGGGCTACCTCTGTTAGCTGGACTCGGCAGCCGCGCGCCGTTCGGCCCGATCGGGCGCGGGTTTGACGAATGCACCGATCATCTTGTCCACCTGATCCATCGCCTGCCGCCACCGATCGAGGTCAGAATCAGTAGCGCCGAAGGCGACGGCGAGGCGCAGCGCAACGGTGCGCATGGATTCAATGAGGTACATGCAGTACGCGAGCAGCATCGTGTCATCGCGCTGGAGTCGGGTGGTATCGAAGCTGTAGAAGTTGGCGGTGGCCCAGCCCTGGCCGTGTGCGGCGGCAGAGAGGTCGGAGTAGACAACGCGGCCGTCGCCGTAGGAGACCTCGAGAAGCGCGGTGGCGAGGGCCGTCGTGCCTCGCTTCACGAGCTCGAGCCCACGCGCGTGGAGCCACGCCTTCAGCTCCTCGCGGTACTCGCTGATGAGTGTCATGGGCTCCGTTTCAACGGGGAGTCGACGGAGCCTCTGCCCGTACTTCGCGGGGTATTCCATGTCGTAGAACTCGAGCGAGGCGACCCGGCTGACGAGGTCGCGCATATCGGGAGCTGTGACCAGCCAATAGGCGCGGCCGAGCGCCTCGATGCTGCCACGGGTGACGGTAGCAAGCGGCACCGCCAGTTCGCGCTTCGAGCGACTCATCTCGAAGAGCGCCAGCCCGTGCTGGCAGGCGGACTCGGTGGTTGTACGCAGCGCCAGCTGCACCGTGCGGAACGGATGATTTCGATCCCAGCCGGGCTCGGCGTTGAGCGGATCCGTCGCCAGCTGTCCCGCCCAGGAACTGATGGGCGGCCAGTCGGCGTAGAGCGCCCCACGCATCAGGCGCTGCGACGCGAGGACGACACGCAGCAGCCCGCTGGTGAGCTCCTGACGGTCTCTCGCCTCCATGGTCAGCATGGCGTCCCGCTACTCCGCAGCCAGACGTCGCAGGATCCGCAGCAGCAGGTCCGCGAGCAGGATAACCTCGCTCGCTTCCGCCGGATCTTGGTAGTCCACCCGCCGGTGAGACGGCGGGTTCTTGAACAGTCCCATCGCCCCGGCGAAGAGATTCATCTGGGCGACGGACTCAGCCGAATGCACCTCGGGGTCATGGAGCGGGCCACCGTCACGAAAGGCTTGCTGCATGAGCGCCACCCCAACCAGATCGCCGCCAAGCCCGCTTCGCTCCCGGACGGCGATCTCAACCTCGCGCATGGCGGCGAAGGCCGCGAGCTCGAAGTCTCCGAGTAAGAACTGCGGGCGCACCTTCTGCTCCAGCGGTTCGACCAGTTCCACGTCGAGCCGAATCACGGCGCGCACGTATGCGGTGCCGCGAGCGAGCGCCTCGTGACCGGCGCGCGTGACGTGGAAGTCATGGAAGTCGTACGAGCCGCCCGTGCCCTTCGTCGAGATGAGGGTCTTTGCCATGAGCCAGCCCCACGCCTCAGCGATCGCGTTCTGCGCGTCAGCCAATCCCTCGCGGGGGCGGTCCTGGGCGAAGCCGAGCGCCCAGTTGCGCCAATTCCACGTACTGACCCGAAGGGCATCGTCGAGCACCAGCAGCGCCAGGCGGTCGACGGGAAGCTGCGTGATCTCGCTGTTACTCAGCGTGCGGACATCTGCGGCTGTCACGACGCAGGTACACGAGAGAAGAGTGTCTCCATGGCGATCAGGGTATTGCTCAGCGCGGACACTCCACGCATATGTGCGCGCGCGTTGGTGTGCGACGCCCGGGTCAAGTCCCTGGTAGTGGTATAGCGCGGTGTCCTTCGCGTTGGTGGGTTAGGCGCTGAGTTCCAGGACGGTGTCGTTCACCTCCTCGGTCCTGTTGTCGACGACGAGGGTGAGGCGGGACTTGGCGAGGATGTCGAGTCCGAGGTAGCGGCGTCCTTCGGCCCATTCGTCGGTCTGTTCGGCCAGGACGGCGCCGACGAGGCGGATGATCGCATTGCTGGGCTCGAAGCTGACCGTGATCATAATGAAGCGGAGATTTCGAAGCTGGCGAAGACTGTCGGTGATCCGGAGGCGGTGGTCGACGTACATGGCCGACTGCCCCGAGATCGACGACCGCTGACGCTCGTCGGCTACGACTGCCACCGACGATTCCGCGTCGACGAGCTGCAGACGTCCATCGCGGCACAGCGAGAAAGCCTCTCGAC
This sequence comes from Microbacterium aurum, assembly GCF_016907815.1. Taxonomy (NCBI): domain Bacteria; kingdom Bacillati; phylum Actinomycetota; class Actinomycetes; order Micrococcales; family Microbacteriaceae; genus Microbacterium; species Microbacterium aurum. Next base: position 2,149,978 of record NZ_JAFBCQ010000001.1, on the reverse strand, counting down.
CGAAAAGGACCGCACGAAGAAGAGCTCGCTTCGCGCGAGAGTCGCGGGAATGGAGCGCGAGCTGACGGCGCTGCTCGCGGTCCCGCGGCTGACCCCCGAAGACATGTGTGCGGACTGCGACACCCCGATGACTCAGCACCTGGCGAGCGGGAGCGATGCGCGCGGATGTCCCCATTGGCCGCTTCGCGCCGCGCGGATGAAGCAGGCGCGGGAGGACGTCCGGCGGATTCTCGAGGAGACGAGACCCGCAGGCCCGCTGCCGCCAAAGCCCGAGCCGCTGGCAACGGTCCCGGGCAATCTCGGGATCGGCGAGGTCATCGAGCGACTCAAAGCGCTGCTGGCGAAGCACCCTGACGCGGTGATCAAGCGTGGGCGTGCGAACCGATGGGAGCTATGTCGCGCGGAGAAGCAGCAAGGCGGATCAGCCCACCAGACGTCGTCGTGAGCATCACGCGTTGAGCTTGCTGAGACGTTCCTTGATCCGGCTCCCGTCGCGGCGCTCTGGCGGACAGGCGGCGAGCCAACGCTCAAGCGCGGCAATCTCCTTGTCACGCTGCCCGAGCTTGCGGTGGATGATGGCCGCCTGCTCGGTGTACCAGGGCGCCGGTTCGCGCCCCTCACGATTGGCTTCGGCACCGTCGATTGCGGCGTAGCAGAGCACCAGGGCGTCCTCCAGGTGCCCGTTGCGCTTGAGCTGCTTGATCGGCTCGACGAGCTGGAGGTAGTGGACGCCGTTCACCATGCCCTGCGCGAACGACTCCGCACGCGCACCGCCGCCGTCCAGCGCGTCTGTAACCATCTGGTCGATGCCCTGCTGGTGCGCGGCAACCTTTGCGCCCGAGGACAGTGGTGGCCGGTTCGTTTCGGACCACTGCCACTGCGCGGGTCCGCTTGCAAGCCAGGCCCACGCCTCAGAGCGCAGACCCTTCGGCAGCACCTCGGTGAAGATCTGCACCTGCACGGTGCGTGCGCCGCTCGTCGAGAGGTCGACGAGCTTCGCGAGGTAGCCGGGGAGGTAGCCGATCTTCTCCCCCTCGACGTGCACGGCAACCGCGTTTGGATCCGCTTGATTGTCGGGCTCGCGCTGCAAGGTGCCGGACGTCTCGATATAGCCACCCGCTCCGGCTCCGCGGCGCTCGGCGAGACGGGTGATGGCGTCCTTGGCAAAGGTCGTTGTGCCGGTGAGTTTCACCAGATCTTGCTCGCCGCCGAGTGAATAGGTCATCTCGACGCGCACCTTCGGTCGGGCGAGTTCACGCCGCGTGGGTTGTTCCACCCTGACGACGCCCGTCGTGGTCGCTTCCGACTTGCCAAACAGTCTGCTCAGGAACCCCATGGGCTGAATCCTCCCAGACCGGCCTCAGGCAGCGTCGTCTGCTTCGCTCCGAGCAAGCAGGATGTCGTAGATCTCTTCGCGGTAGCGCGGCTTGACGCGGTGGCGAACCCCGCGCTGCATCTCGGTCACGAGCTTCGCAATAACCGCGGCGTGGCCAAATGATCCGCCGACGGCGAAGTACGCCCGCGTCCAGAGCTCCGAATCGACCGGGTAGCCGTGCGGTTCGAATGCCCGCACCAACTGGACTATGGCGTCTTTGCCGCGGCCCGAGGACAGCCCGTTGTAGTCCTCGTCTTTGATGGACTCGGCAGCCTCGCGGAGCACCGGCGCGATCGGCGCAACCGATGTCCCAGTGTGAAGGTTGGTCGCGCCCATCGCATCGAGCCAGACCCGGATGGGGTAGCTGTCGTGGTGCACGACCACGAACACCTTCTGAAGCCGACCGCTCACGACAAGCTCGGCGAGAAGATCGCAGTCCGATTCCTCGGACGGCCGCAGCACCGTGATGGCGTGAGAGAGGAGCGAGTCGTCGCGGATCAGGTCGTGGAGGCTCTGGATCTCGACCACCGTCCGATCGGACGCTGTCGGAGCGATGTGTTCCACGATCGTGCGATCGAGGCTGGCGTGGCCGTCGTACTGCTTCTTGCTCGCCGTGGCGAACAAGAATGGTGCGGCACCGAGCCACTCTCGGATGCGGGCGCTCTGCGGCACCATGGCGGTGCCGTGCTGGCCCCAGTCTGACAACGTCATATACGCGAGTTCGGTCACGCCCTCATCGTGCCAGCGCACTCCGACACTGAGAGCGAACGTAGCCGCGATGTCGGAGCCGGGGAGGAACATGGGATCAGTCTGTCCTCGCCGTCGATCGGAGAACCACGTGCCCGAACTTCACCCCGACACGTTCCTGCGCGCCGCTGCGTGGGTACCCGACGACGACCCCGAGCGACCTTGGGAAGACGCAGCCGACCTTGCCGCAGAGTGGATCTGGCAGCGCAGCGAGGAAGAGGACGCGGCACCGATGTTGGTGACGAACACCCTCCAGAACGCTCGCGGTATTCAGAGCCTGCAAGAGGTCGCCCAGGAAGGTGGGCACGCCACCCCGCAGGTTCGGGATCGTTTCAGCGCTGGCCCTGTGCTCGCCTACGTCCCGAACGCGAAGACTCTCGACTTCGCCGTCGGGCTCGCGCACGGCTACTCACTCGTCGTGGTGGAGAGCGTCAGCTTCCCGCTCGCGGAGTGGGCCGCAGGGGCGGGCGCCCTGAACCTCCTGGATGGCACGGCAACAACCAGCACGATCCCCGACGACGTCAAGCGCGACCTCGACTTCACCGTCGGGTTCGGCGGCAACAACGGCTGGAGCGGGTCCCACGAGAAGCAGCACGCCCGTCGTTACCTGCGCCAGCACGCCGAAGACGGCCGGCTCGATCCTGACGCAGCAGCGGCCTACGTCATGGCCCAGGGCGTGTCTGACAAGGGAGCCAGGCGGCTACGCGAGCTACTCTCGCGCGGCTAAAGCGACTCCACCGCGGGCGACTGAGTTCCGCGATGGTCGCCGCGGGTGGAGGCGGCGGACGTATCCACAGGCTGCGTTGTAGTTTCGTCAACGCGTACCCCCGTTGAGCGGATGCACTCAGCGATCTCGCCGTTGACCGCTGCCTCCTCGTGATTCATAGTCAGGCGCAGTTATGGCGCGCACGGCATCACGCACCACTCCGAATCTTGGGTCTCAGCCACTCCGCGGCGCAGATTTCGGGCGTGCTCACTCATCAGTTGTTCTGGGTGAGGACGTTCGAGACCGACGCCGCGGCTTCACCATCGTCGAGCTACTGATCGTCGTCGTGGTGATCGCGATCCTCGCAGCAATCACAATCGTCGCGTACAACGGCATCACGAACCGGGCCAAGGCGACGGCTGCTGCCACCGCTGCTGAACAGGCGGCAAAGAGGGTGATGACCTACGCCATCTCGAACGCCGAGAACTACCCTGCCTCTCTGTCCGATGCCGGAATTTCCGATGGCTCTGCCACATACCAGTACCGCGTCGACAACAGCACGAGCCCGAAGACGTTCTGCCTGACTGCGACGACGCAGAACGTGAGCTATTGGGTGTCGAGCACTGCCACGACGCCAACCCCAGGCGCTTGTGCTGGGCACGGAGTGAATGGTGGCGGTACCATCACCAACCTGGCGCGTATGCCGATCGCTTCCGAGAGCTGGGCGCATGGCATGGGAACATCCGGCTCGGGCAGTAGGTCGGTTGTGAGCGACGCTCGTTTTCCAGGAGGCATCGCGTATCAGTTGACTTGGTCCACCGCACCGACGTCGAGTTCGAGTCTCTACGTCAGCGAGGTTGCAACCATTCCGTGCGTGATCGGCCAGCAGTACTCGCTTTATGTCCGCTATGCACCCTCGTGGAGCGGGGCGATTCCGAGCTTCTACCTTAACGGCCCAGGAACGGGAGTGGTAGGAACCGTTGTTAGCCGTGGAGATGGGACGTATGAAGCACGCGCGAACTGGACGGCGACGGGCGCTTGTACCTCGTCGTTCATACCCTTCTTGTCCCTCGCTGGGAGTTCGGCGCTTCCTTCTGCAACGTCTACTCTGCGTGTCGGCGGATTCATGGTTGTCGCCGACCAGTCGGGGACCGTTGTGTACGCCGACGGTGACTCAGCGGGTTGGGTGTGGAACGGATCAACAAATAGTTCGACCTCAACGGGGCCAGCACTCTGATGGCCCGACTTCCGAACGTCGGTGGTGACGATGGCACCTGGGGTGATGTCCTGAACGACTTCCTCGCTCAGTCCCACAACGAAGACGGAACGCTGAAGGCGGACACCGTCGGGGCGCCGCAGCTCAAATCGAACTCAGTGACTGCCGCAGCCATCGCAAGTGGCTCGATCTCGAACGCGAAGATCGCAAACGGAGCTGTCGGCCGCTCACAGATCTCGAACGGCGCGATTGACGAAGATCACCTCGCGACCGACCTGAAGACCAAGCTGAACGCCTCGGCCGTGCTCGCAGACGGCAGCGTTTCGGAGAGCAAACTCGACTCCGCCGCTCAGGAGAAGCTCAATGCCGGCGTAGCAGATGGGTCGATCACGACGGCGAAGCTTGCCGATGGCGCGGTCACCGTTCCCAAGCTCCACGGCGCGGGGCAACCAGATGGACTGGCCACTCTCAACAGCGACGCACGGCTCCCGGAGAACCAACTTCCACTACGACTCTCGAGCGAGGACCTGGATGCGAGGTACGGACGATCAGGTCCAGACATCGTCATCTGGGGCGACTCGATGTCTGCCCCGGGCTCAGGCTTTGGCGATCAGCTGAAGCAGACGACTACCGCAACGATCTACAACGGCGCGGTGGGCGGCGAGACCTCAACTGGCATCGCGGCCAGGGTCGGCGTGCGCCCGTATCGCCTTTCAGCCGTGGGGGGCTTCATACCTGCGCAGGGTTCTGTCGAGGTAACAATCATCTCGCCGAGCGAATGGCCGTTGCTGCAGGGTTCCGGCGTATCCGGACCGCAAGGAAATCATGCAACGTTCACGGGAAGCCTCGCCGGGGTCGTCGGAACTTTCTCACTTACGAAGTCGGGTCAACAGTGGATTCACGACCCGGGCGACAAGTACTACTTCACACGAAAATCGAGCGGCGATACAACGCCTTGCGTTGCCCAACCGTGGCTTCCTGACTTTGGTGCGGCGCGGAGAGGAGATATCCACGTCCTCTGCATCGGCACCAACCGCGGTGACCGGCGCGATGTCACGATGAGTGATATCGGAGCCATCGTGCGATACCGACGCTCACAGGACGATGCATACCTCGTTCTATCACCGTTCAACGGCGCTGGCGTAGGCGTCGGTACGACCGGCTACGCAGACAAGATCGCTCTTCGCGATCGGCTGGCCGCAGCCTACGGCGCCCGATTCAGGGACATCCGCGGCTGGCTCGTGAGCAATGGACTAGCCGAGGCTGGCATCGAGCCGACCACTCAAGATCAGGCAGACATGGCGAACGACATAGTTCCCACCTCGCTTCGAGCCGACTCCACGCATCTCAACGCGGTCGGAAAGCTCTTGATGGCAAACTACGTCGGACGCAGTCTGCTCGACCTCGGTCTACTCCCCGACTTCACTCCGCTTCCGTACCCGGCCGCGTCGACTCAACTTCTGACCAACCCCGGATTCGAAGGTAGCCTCAGCGGCTGGACGAACTCCTACGCCGCGACGCTGACACGCGACACCTCGACCTTCCGGAGCGGTACGGCCTCAGCCCATGTTGCTGGCGCGACGGCGCCGTACCAAGGTCTCAAGACCGTCCCTATCCTCTTCGCGAATCACCCTTCAGTCCTCAGCTCCAGCGCCTGGGTCAAGGCCCCGGCTGGCACCTACGCAAAGATCAACCACCATGAAACGAACGCAGCTGGAGGATACATCCGGACTTTCAGCGGCACGACAATCCAGATGACCGGCGCATGGCAAGAACTGACCTACACCAGCAACGTCAGCGGCGACGCTGGCGGCGCGATCTTGGAAGTCCTCGGCGTGAACTCGCTCTTCAACTTCAACGTGGACGACGCGAGCCTACGAGCCAACTAGCAGGTGGGTTCGCCATTCTCGCCAAGGGCAGCGCGTGAGAAGAGCCCGCCGAGCGACGAATCGCCCGTGCGGGCTCTTCTTGTTTGTCGCTCGAGGCGGGCTCGAGGTGGGTGCACTCTCACTGGATGGTCATACCGCCAGCTAGAGTGCCTTGACTTACTCGCGCGAAGTACTGCAATTGCAGCCCTCCACTGAGTCTCGCGTTTCCGTCCACGCGCGCCTCGTGGTTGAGTTGCACACTTCCACGAAGTATTGCGTCGCCCCCAACGCTTGAGTCCCCCCGGAGGGTGCAAGCATCACCTACGACAGCACTACCTTCGATCACTGCTCGGTCGAATAGGCGAACTGATCCGACCACAATTGCGTGATCTTTGATGATTGCTCTCGGGGCTACGTAGACGGACGCTGCCACGTGCGCCGTGAGGGCCACCAGGCCGCCTCCGTTCTGATGGATGCGGTACTGCTCGGTTCGGACGTCGACAATGTCTTCGTCCCGATAGATCGTCCATGGCCCAGAGCGCGGGCTCGTCTCAATGCTCATTGTTCTCCCCCAGTGGATTCGGGTTCCCCAGTTCCTGCGGTTGCAGGAGCGACAGCATCACGCGCCGCGCATAGTCGCGCCGCGGTGGTACCGCCGCTCCCGCACCCGGAAGACGGGTGGAGAGCTATCCCGAACGCTTCGAGCCAGGCAAGTGGTGAGCGTTCTGTTGAAGGTGTCGCCAATCAGAAACAACCCTCAACTAGCCTGCATTATCGCATATTTGTTCGAATTTGTCAATATCTGTTGGTGTCTCGCCGCTCGCCACCCACGCTACTGCTGGTGCTTATGGTCGCATTCTCGCGGTACGTTCCAGGGGTGAGTGAGCGACCATCGGACTTCATTGCCGCGACCGGGCTGCGCCGGGTAGTCGCCGACTCCGCTGACGTCGAGATCTCCCCGGATGTGCTGGCAGATCAGGATCTGTCACTGATAGCTCGCGGCCTGTATGGGCTGCTGATAGCGGAGCAAGGGCGACCCATCGATCCCTACGACAACGCCTACGAACGCGACGAGGATCTCGCCGCCGCGATCGAAGAGCTCATCGTCGCCGGACTGGCAGTGAGGTGTAGCTTATGACGACGTCGGACGGACCGCTTGTAGGTTTTCAGGAGCGCGCCGTGTGGATGGGAGACCCGATCCTTACGCTCGCGGATCTCTGGCCGGATGAAACGAGAGCCATGATCGTGGGGCTTAACCCCGCCACGAAAAGCGTCGAGATCGGACACTACTACCAAGGCGCCTCCGGGCGGTGTCAGCTGCTCCGATTGGCCGACGCAGGACTGCTCCAGGTGCCAGCGCAAGGCACGTTCTTCGAGGAGGCGGCATTGACGGCGGGTGTCGGGTTCACCGACTTGGTGAAGCGTCCGACACGTGGCGAGGGCGACCTCGCACCCGCAGAGCTCGCACGTGGTCGCGCGTCACTCATGGATGCGCTTCGTGCCCGTGAGGCGCCGCTTGTCGTGTGTGTCTTCCGGCAGCCCGCCGACGCGATCATGGGTGCGAAAAGCACCGTGGGCTTCCAGGCGACGCCGACACCGTGGGGCGGGAAGCTCTTCCGGATGCCGGGGCCGTTCGAGCGCGCGGATCGCGTCGACGATCAGATGCGCGCGCTGAAGGTCGAGCTGCAAAGCGTTTAGTAGAAGATCTGAGCGACGTCTTCGTAGTCAGGCGCGTCCGGCGTTCCCTCACGGACTGCGATCCTCAGATAGCCACTACCCCCAAGCTCGAAGAGGTAGGGCTGACCGAGGGGACCGCTCGGATAGGTGCTCCAGAACGGATATGCCACGCCGCCGGGCTCCACGCACTCGCCGGCCGAGCCGCCCCATCCCTCGACGGCGACGTCGGGCCCGCCGGAATGAAAGGTGCACCAAGCACCATTCACCAATCTCAGCCCTACCGGGGAGAGTGTCGGTTCGGAGCCGTCGTCAATGGCGGGCTGCACGGGCGCCAAGATTCGGTACGGCGTCCATGTGTTCGTCGACGGATCTCCGCATGCGGCGGTGTTCGCATCCTGGCTCAGGAAGCAGTCCGCTCCGGTCTCGCACTCGACGCGGTCGGCGCGAAAGGCACTCTGGCTGCACCACCCTTCGAATTGCTCATCGGCGTCATCAGCCTGGAGAGCGGGGTCGTTCCACGGATCGACCCGCACGAAGGCAGTACGGGACTCAGTTTCGGGAGCCGGACGCGGCGCACGGAATGCGTCGGCGACAGTATCCCGCACTGTCAGATAGTCCGTGCGAATCTGCTGCGCTTGGTGGCGAATCGTCATGGCCTCGTTGTCAGATCTCGGCAGACAGACACCGCCGGCTTGCGTGGAGCTCGCGACGTTGCAGAAGAACGCCGTGGTGCCATCGTTCTCCAGTCCCGCGACAACGCGAAGCGTGCCTCGACTGGGCAGACCTGGCCAAGCGATCGCGGTGCCATCGGATGCCGCGCCGTCGATTGGAAGCGAGACAGGCGACCCGTCAGCCTGTGCGCGAATAGTGCCGTCGAACGCGTAGTCACCTTGGATGAGTGCGCCGAGGCCGACGGGTCGGGTGCCCTTCACGGTAACCGTGGCGGGAACCGGCCCGTCCGTTGTTGGGGTCAGCGCGTGAAGCCTCCCTTGAGCGTCCTCGTCGAGTCGGAGCAAGAGAGGAGCCCACTCAAGCTCACCGCGCTCCGGTTCGCCTGCAGGAAGTGAGGGCGCGCCGCACTGGAGAATGAAGCCCTCGCGCGGGTCGGAGAAGCGACCATCTGCCGTGAACGAGACGGCAAGGGGTTCTTCCGATGTGGAACGCAGCAATATGGCCTGCGGGGAGGGAAGAAGTGAACCGTGTTCCGAGAGCCACGCGGAGAGTTGAATGCCGCACTGCGACTCGGTGCTGCCTTCTGCGTCGAGTTCTTCGAGCGGCGCCGACAGCGGAACCCAGTAGGCGACGTTTGTCGCCTTTCCGGCTTCGGATAGTGCCGAGCGTCCCTCGTTGGTCACGCGCAGCGACGTCCTCGCAGCAAGGAGCGCGCCGATGACGACAGCCACGACGACAAGACCAATGCCGGCGAAGACGACGATTCGCAGGCGACGCGTCACTGGTCGCCCCAGAGATCGCCGAGCGCGGTTCGAAGACTCGCGACGGAGCAACTCGGGAGGGCAGAGCCATTGACCGTGCAGAGGGGTTCGTCGTCCGGGCTTGGAAGGGTGTACACGACGGTCTTGTCGCTTGGCATGCCGTGCCAATCGATCTTGCGATCGCCGCCGCCCTCCAGTGCCGGAACGATCAGTCGCGATGAACTGCCCCCGGTGGGGATGACGTCGGCGGTCAGAGTGCCGGTGAAGTCGTGCTCGCCGCTGGGGACGACCATGATGCCACTGGTCTCGCCCTTGGGCATGTCACTCCAGAAGTAGTCACTCACCTGCGACGTGTTCTTTAGCGTCGCGACGGCGTCCTCGTCGATATCGAGCGCGAGCACCGTCCAATCGATTCCACCGCCCTCCCCGCCGCCGCTGCACTTCACGATCAACCCAGGCTTCGCGGGCGAGACGGTACCGCGAGAGGCGACCTCTGTGAGACCGATAGTGTCGCCGCTGACGTTCCGCACGGTGAAGTAGAACGCATCCCTGTAGACGCCATGCTTCTGGAGCCACTCCCTCGCCGCGGGGTCAGCGCATCCATCCGTCGCCGCTTCGAGCTCCTCGAGCGGCGCAGAGGCAGGCACCCAGAATGCAGTGTTGATCGTCCACCTGGGTGGTTTGCTCGCGACTGATTCAATGGTCGCAATCGGCGCCGACGCCTCAGCAGCACCTTCGGCCGCGCCGGTGATGCCGTTTGAGAGCAGGATCCCCGTTGTCACCACCGCAACCAGCACCGCAGCCCCACCGGCCCACAGGAACGGTTTCGTCCAGCGCGGGGCTGGGAGCGCACCCTGCGCCTCAGTGAGCGCATGCGGCCGCTCCTGGGGGTCGGGGAGAATCGGAAGTCCAGCGGCCGTGGCCTCCGCGATCACGCGCTGAAGCGTCACGGTATCGTCGAGCGTCCGACGTAGGGATGCAGCGATTGCCGGGCTGATCGCCCGTCCCGTACTGGTTTGACCCGGGCGGACGGCGTCCCGATTCGTGCCGAGCCGCGACGCGCGAGCGGCGTACGCCTGGCGAAGCGAAGCCGACGATCGGTACTCGGCGCCGGACTGCACGTTTGCCGCCTTGAGCAACGCCTGCGGGGAGATACCAACAGACCGAGCGAGCGCGCTCAAGTCGCTGTAGGGAGCTGGCCGATCGGGAGCCGCGGGGTTACGGCCCGCAGCGATGAGGTGAGACGCCGCGACCAGGAGGGGCCGCTCCGCTTCGGGAGCATCACCCGTTCTCGTGATTGCAAGACGAAGCAGCTGCCACGCGATCTGCTTGTCGAACCGCACGTCGCGCCGGGGGGCGGCTTCATCGAGGCGGCCAGTGATTGTGACGAGCAGGACGCCCGAGAGGTCGTCCGCGTTCGGGACGCGGTTGTTACGGCCGACGCGTACACCAGATACGACGACGTCCTGGATCGCCTCCGCGAGCGCTCGGCCGTCCTCGTTCATCCCCATGAATCAAACGTTAGCGGCTGTTGGTCGTAGGCCTGAAGCCGGCACTCCTGCGATGACGCCGTGCCCCAGCTCTCCCCACATTCGCCCCAGGTCGCATGCCCTCACCAGCCGTGGGCTGGGCCCCAAGTCTGGTCGTTGCGTTCCATCTGGGGCCGAGTGATGTGGGTGGTGTCAGCGGTTCTCAAGCCTCGAAGGGAAGCCCCCGTGAACACCACCCAGCCCGACCCGATTCCGCACCTCATCGCGGCCGTCACGGAGCTCGGCTTCGCGCTGCGCGACCTCGACGCGTCGCGTCCCGCGCTCGTTCCCAACGCGCCGCTCGCCCAGGACGGCGCCGAGTATGCCGACGAGATCGAAGCGCTCCTCTCGCTGATCGTGAAGCGCCTTCGCGGGGAGGACCCGAAGTGACCCGCCGCGGAGTCTCGGCCCTCGCGGACGAGATTGTCGCACGCGAATCGGAGTCCGGTCAGGATGCCTTCGCCGGTCTCAGCACACTGGTTGCCCGTATCGCTGACGAAGTCTGCGTCCGCAACGAATCGCAGCTCGCGGGTCTCACGTGTGCCTTCCGCTCACGCGTCGTCGTCGTGCTCGGCGGTCGGGCGCTCGGGCCCTACGGCTCCTACCAGCCGGAGAAGTGGCAGCTGGACGAGCGGGCGCTGGACGAGATCCACGTCAACATCGGCGTGTTCCTCTTCGCGCAGATGGACTCGTCAGCCCGTGCCGAGGAGATCTTCGACACGATCTGTCACGAGCTGGCGCACCTCTACACGCGCGTCACCGGCCAGCGCGGCACCTCGGGACGAGGCAACCGCTACCACAACCGCATCTTCGCGCGCATCGCCGTGGCCCTCGGACTGCGCGTCGAGAGGAGCCCGCGCTCCTACATCGGTCACATCACGACCGGCCTGTCCACGGCGGGGTGGGAGCGCTACGCGGACCTCGTGCTCGAGCTGGAACAGGCACTGCGCCTGCTCCCAGCCGACCAGCAAGGCCACCCAACCTCCCTCGCCCCGTCCGTCGTCGTGGCCACGGCCGCCGACGCCGTGCCCGCGACCGGCAAGTACGTGTCCGCTCAGTGCGGGTGCCGAGATGAGCGTGGCAGGCCGCGGACGCTTCGCATGGCGCGCGGCTGGTGGCTCGACGGCACCGTCGGCTGCAGCCTCTGCCAGCAGGTGTTCATCGAGTCTCCGCCCACCCGGACGAGCACTACCTCCACCACCCCAGCCCACTAACCGACGAAGGAGACCTCATGTCCACCATCCCCAGCGCACAGCTCGAGGCGATCACCCGCCTGGAGTTCGCTGGCGGCGCGATCGTCGCCCCGCCTGGCATCAAGCATCTCGGCCAGATCCGCAGCACGCTGCAGGCCATCGAGTGCACCTTGCGTCAGTCCGATCCGACCACCTACGGGGACAAACCGGACTCGCCGCCGGAGACCGCGCCTGACTCGTCGCCGTCGACGGAGAGTCTCGGCCTGACCGCGGTCGGCATCCGGCTGCTGGACGGCGTGATCGTCAGTCTCGCGGCGGACCTCCGCAACGCGATGACCCGGGCTCGCGCCCAGCTCCGTCTGCTGCCCGAACTCCAGGGAGACCCGGAGCGGCTCAGCCAGGTCCTGCGGTCTGCGCTGCGCGACGGCAGTCGGTTGGGCCGCCGCATCTTCGAGGCGCTCAACAGCGACGACAATGCCGACGCCTGAGCGTCCTGACCACGGCCGCAACGGAACCGGCCCCGAACTCAGAAGCGGGGTGGCTCAGCGCCAACTGAGCCACCCCTTGTCATCGCGAAGTACCCATCCCATCACCTGCAACAGATCAAGGAAGAAGGACATCCCATGACCCCTCAAGTATCGCGTCGCACTCGTCGCGTCGGCATCATCGCCACCGCCATCGTGGCCAGCTCGGTCGCCCTGACGAGCTGCACCGGCCACGCGCCCGGCGAACTCGGTCGCCTCCAGGCGACACTCGCCAACTGCCCGGACCGGCCGCTCAACGCGCTCAACCTCAGCGACGGCTCCGGCACGACGCAAAGCGCCGAGATCGCCCGGGAGTACCTCGCCACGATCGAAGCCGACGTCGAGAGGGTAGCCGTGTGCGGTGGGCACCTCAGTGTGTCCGCGTTTGGCACCAACTCCGTCACCGCTCCCATCTACGACGGAGACCTCGAGGCTGCCGGGAGCACCGACATCGCCAAGCTCCGGCGCGTTCCGGACATGGTCGAGGAGGTCATGGCCGAAGTAACCAAGAACTACGCCCCGGCCGTAAAGCTCCTCCCCGAGGGCGGGACCGACGTCACCGGACTGTTCCGTCTGCTCGGTGAAGCCCGCGACCTGCGGCCCGACATGGCGCTGCAGGTGACCCTCAACACGGACGGGCTCACCAACCAGGGCATCGTGATCGACCACACCCTCACGGAGGCCGAGGCGACCGCGCTGGCGGACACCGTGGCCGTCCCGGATCTCTCGGGAGCGAGCATCTCCGTGGTGGGGATCGGCCGGACCACCGGCGACCCCCTGCCGAGTGACTTCATTGCCGGCCTGAAGGCCTTCTACACGCGGCTGTGCGCTAACACCGATGCCGCGAAGTGCCTCGTCGTGACGGATGGGCGGTGAGTGGCGTGGCACGCGACATGGACTCCGAAGCGGCTGCCCTTCAGGCGGAATCGCAGGCTGAGCAGATCGCACTGCAGCCCGTCGATGAGGCACGCGCCGTCACCCGGCCGTCAGAACTCGGCGAGACCTACCTGGAACTGGAGCGCCGCGCACTGGAGGACGAGCAGCCGCCGCTGTTCGACGCCACCGGGCTGGAAGCCTGCCGCGAGGCGGCGAAGGAAGCGGCGGGCCTCGGGCCCGCTGCCTCCGAAGCGGAGCGGCTCATCGAGGGGCACCTCCCGATGCTGACCGCCGCGGAAGGCCGGCACACTCGCGCCCACGACGCCCTCGGGTCGTTTCGGCGCCGCCCTCCCGGCGCGACGAAGTGGCACTACCTCGCCAAGACGGGGCTGCTCATCGGCGACGTCACGACGCTCGCTGGGTCGTTCATCTGGCTGGGTGAGGAACCTGTGCTCGCGACCGTCATGGCCGTCAGCGCCGCGGTCGCCACGGTCACTGCGGGGCTGTCCGGAGCGGAGGTGCGCGACGTGCGCAGCCGCGCGCGGCGCGCCCGTCCTGCCGAAGAGCTCACGGAGGCGCAGCGAGAATACGGGCACCTGTTCGAGCATCCCGATAAGGGGTGGCCGTTCGTCAAAGCCCTGAGCTGGGTGTCGGTGACGGTCGCGGGCACCATCGCGGCCAGCATCTTCGCGCTCCGGGCCAGCTTGGAGGATCCGCTCGTCGGGCTGGTGTTCGGCGGCATCGCGGCGGCCATCGCCGCGGCCAGCTGGATCGAGAGCTACATGTACGCCGACGACATCGCGGACCTGCTCGACACGACCGAGAAGGACTACCAGCGCGAACTCGCCCGCCACGAGACCCTCGCCGCGTCTGCTGCGTGGCGAACTCGAGAGGAAGCGCTCGTCGAGGCGGACTCCATCACCGCGGAGCACACAAAGCGCGGAGAGGCCGCAGCACATCACCTGCGGTCGCTGCGCTACGGAGTGCTTCGCAGGAATCCGCAGATTGTCGGGCACGGAGCGGCAACCGAGCCGACCGCGATCGGGCAGACGGCTCGTCGGAGCGGGGGTGCGAAGTGACCCTGTACATCCAGCCCTCCGGTTTGCTGCCCGGTGGCGTGCTGCCGCTGCACACCGAGCGCACCGTGCGGGAGCCCTATGTCGAGCTCGGGTGGCCGGGTCTGGACCCGAAGCGACCCTGCCTGGACATCCTGATCTTCGACGACTCCGGCTCGATCATGGCTCCGCACGGTGCGGACCCTGTCGGCAACCGGTTCGAGGAAGCGCGGCGGGCTATCAAGCTCGTCGCGTCCTGGGCCATCAGCGACCGGTCGAAGATCGCGATCCTGCACTTCGATCACCCTCACGGGTCATCGGGTGTTGTCGCGCTGAACGACCGGCAGCTCGGGAAGAAGCTCGTTCCCTCGTTGGAGAGTCCCGGTGGACCTGGGATCAGCGACCTCAGCCCGAGCCTGACGGAAGCGGAGCGGCTCGCCGAGGCCTACCCAGACCACGACGTGCGGATGACTCACTTCACGGACTACGAGCTGACCGACCACGATCCTGCCGCCGTGCTCTCCCGGGTCACGAGCTTCCCTGGTCACGTCCACGCGGTTGTGCTCGGCGGGGTCACTCCGCCGGACCTTGAGTCGGCTGACAACGTCACGGTGACTCCGCTCAGTCCGGGTGACCCGCCTGGCGCGTTTGCGGCGGCGATCCACCGATCGCTCACGTCGACTCGTCGGGCGTCTCGCTACTCCGTGCTGCACACCCCGCACGGGAAGCACGTGCTGTCGTGACCAAGTCCGAGCGCGAGCCCAGTTCCTGCCTGCACCAATCGCAGTCGCTGCAGTGGCGGACTTCGCCTCCGTCACGCCGCGATCGGCGCATTGACATCTCGACTCGACCCGTTCTTACTCATCCGTCCGCCCGCCGTAACCACGGGCGAGAGAGGAGGCTCATCATGACCACCACTACGAAGACCGCAGCAGCGCCCCCTGCGGCGGCAGATCAGGAGATCGCCGCTTCGCTGCAGCGCTACGGCGTAATCGCGGCAGACCCGCCCTGGGACGTGCAGCAGAAGGGAAGCTTCGGAGCCGACCAGCATTACGACCTCATGACCTTGGAGCAGATCAAGGCCATGGGCCCGGCGGTCCAAGCCCTCGCCGAGGACAACGCCCACCTCTATCTGTGGGTGACGAATGCGACGCTCCGCGTCGGCTACGACGTCATGGAGGCGTGGGGGTTCATCCCACGCTCGCCACTCACCTGGGTCAAGCCGCGCTTTACCCTCGGCAACTACCTGCGTAATGCCACCGAGCACGTCCTGTTCGGCACGCGAGGCAAGGCGCCGGTGCAGTTCCGCAGCCAGCCGACCTGGGTGTTCGCGCCGCTTCAGGAGCACTCGGTCAAGCCGGACGAGTTCTACGCCATCGCGGACCGTGTCTCCGGGCGGGACACGAAGAAGCTGGAGCTGTTCGCTCGGCGCCGCCCGCCCGCGCCGAACTGGAGCGTGTGGGGCAACGAGATCGAGAGCGACGTCTCGCTCGCGCCGTGGGGCTACCCGGTGCCGAGCGACTACGCCCGCCAGGACGACGGCGAGATGACTCCCTCCGTCGGCGACGGAGAAAGCGAGGGCTGAGTCGTGTTCGGACACGGAGACAACGAGCCCGGAGACGAGAGACCGGAGACGATCATGCAGAGGTTCTTCCGCGGCTGCCTGCTGGCCCTGGCCGGAGTGATCGCGCTCTGGCTGGCGCTGCATCTCCTGGCGCAGTTCTGGGGGTGGCTGCTCCTGGCGGCCGCCCTCGCCGGGCTCATCTGGGCCGCCGTCTGGTTCATCCGCTGGCAGCGGGACAGGCGGTGGTGAGCATGAACACGTTCACCTCTGACCGAACGATGTGGAATACACAACAGGGATTGACAAAAGACCGGGTCTACTTCATAAACGGTCATCCGCTCTGCGCTCCGGAGGCCTCCGCAGCCGCCGAGCCCGTTCTTACCAATCCGAACCCGAAAGGAGGTGAATCATGACCCACCACACCGCCAAGCGTCGCTCGTACCGGCGCCGAAATCGGCACGTTTATGTGACGACCATCCGGGGCGACCACAGCCCGGAAGCGATCGCTCTCGTCGTCACCAACATCGCGCTCTCTGGAGCCCAGCGTGAGGTAGAGGCTCGCGCCGACTATCAGGCGCGTCTCGCCCGCGAGCGAGCCCTCGAAGCCCCGCAGTGGCAGACCGCCAGCGAAGGGGCCGGCAATGCCTGACCCCTTCGTCTACACCCGCCTGTACCTGCCGCGACCGCTCGACGGCGCCGCAGTCACGAACCTGCTGGCCCGTTTGGCCGGACCGGACATCCCGCGGCCCCTCGCGTTCGAAGTCCGAGCGGGCGACGACGGCATCCAGTACATCCTGGGCTGCACGCCGACGAGCGTCCATCAGCTCAAGCACCTGTTGCGTGGCTTCGTGCCCAGGATCATTTACGGCAGCGCAACGCGTCACGCGGCTGCATCGGCCGGACGCGTGGAAGCTCGTCAGCAGGGACTCCCGCCCGGCTCCCCCGATCCCGAGATCGTGACTGCCAGCCTGTACTCCGCGCTGGCCTCGCGGAAGCAGGGCGAGACGGTCGCTCTGCAAGTCCTACTTGGACGAGCCCAGGCACCCCGTGCGCTGCGCCAAGGTCATCCGGACCCGCTCCAACCGATTGGGTCCCGACTCTGGCACGGGGTGAAACCGGCCGTCTCCGACACGCGACGCAAGCTCCAAGACCATGCAGGCGAGGCCAGGTTTCAGGTCACACTCCGCATCGGCGTCAATGCCGCAACCCCAGAGCGGCGCGCGGCGCTGGCTCGTGGCCTGTTCGGCAGCCTGCACGGGCTCGCCGCGATCGGCGTGAAGCCGAAACTCATCCGCGAGAGCCTCGACAAGCTCAACCGCGCCGTTTCCTCCGGGACGCGACTCGAACTCACTGCCGCCAACCTGACCGCCCTCCTGGGGTGGCCACTCGGCCAAGCTGACCTTCCCGGCGTCGACCCGCTCCATCCAGTGCGTCTCCCGGTGCCAAAGGCCGTCTCGAACAGAGAAAGCGTCTTCGCCGTCGGGACCGCACCCGGGCCGGAGCGTCTGATAGGGCTGACCGCTCAAGCGCGCACCAGCCACGCGGCGATCCTCGGGCCGACCGGTTCGGGAAAGACCGAGGCCGTCTTGGTGCCCTGGCTTCTCTCCGACGTCCGCGCCGGTCGGCCGGTGTGCTTCGTCGACCCGAAAGGGCAGGGCGTCGAGTACGTCCTCGACCTGCTGACACCCGAGGAAGGCGAACGCGTCGTCTTGTACGACCCGGCAGATCCCGAGGGCACGGCCGGGTTCAACCCGCTCGATGCCCGCGGACGTGACGCGTATGCCGTCGCCGACAGTGTGCTCGCCGTCTTCAAGAGCGTCTTCGCCAGCGGGTGGGGGCCAAGGACGGAGGACATTCTCTATGCCAGCGTGCTGACGCTCGCCATTGACGGACAGCGGCGACCAAGCCCGCACACGCTCCTTGACATCCCGAAGCTCCTCACGGACCCAGCGTTTCGCCGCACAGCCACGCCGGCCGTGGCCAGCGAGCCAGAGATCGCTCGGTTCTGGGCACGCTATGAAGCGCTGAAGCCGGCCCAGCAGGAAAACGAGATCGCTGCGCCGATGAACAAGCTCCGACGCTACCTCATGCGGCGCGGAGCGACCGCCATCCTGGGGCAGGCCGATCCGCCTTTTCGGCTCCGTGACATCTGGCAAGGCGACCAGATCGTGCTGGTCAGCGTCAACGAAGCGTTGGCCGGCACGGAGACCGCACAGCTCATCGGCGGGCTCATCTGCGCCGAGGTCTTCATGTCCGCCCAAGAGCGCGCCAACGAGAAGAACCCGAAGAAGCGACCCGGCTTTGTCTACGTCGACGAGGTGAGGAAGTTCCTCAAGCTCCCTGTGCCCCTTGAAGCGGCCCTTGAGATCTCACGCTCGTACGGCGTCGGCTGGGCGCTGTTCGGACAGGGCTTCTACCAAATGGGCAGCGAGCTCGCCGATGCCATCGAGATCAACACCAAGAGCAAGGTCATCTACGCTACCAGCGCGAAAGAGGCCAACCGAATCGCCAGCTCGAGCCCGGCGCTCTCCGCCGCAGACATTCAGGAGCTGCCCCAGTACGAGATCTACACCACCCTGCTGACGAGCCAAGGGCCGAGCGGCTGGATGTCCGCCCGGACGCTGGAACCACCGCCACGTCTCGGCCACGGCCGCTCCATCAAGACAGAACTCCAGAAGCGACAAGCTGCCGCCGCAGCCGCTCCCCCGAGCGCCGACCCGTTGACAACTGCAGACCCCCCGCCCGCGGTCTCCTCGAGCGCGTCGTCGCCAGTGAAGCGGAGGCGCTCATGACGGCCGTGCGAGCGACTTTCGGAAGTGGGGGAAGTGCGCGAGTCGATGCGCCAGTCGCAGCTCCGTCGTGGTGCACCAATCGGCCAGCTTCCGGCCTCACCCCGCCCATTTGGGATGGGACTCCCGCTCATTCGAGCGGTGCAGGCTCGGCCCAGCAGGCTCAACCTGGAGGTGCCCGATGACCGACACCTGGACGCCCACCAAGGTGCGCTACCTCGAGAGCCTGCTCACTGAACGCGACAGCCAGATCCTCGCCGACCTCGAACGCTTCCGAGCACTCTCAACGCGACTCGTCCAGCGGCTGCACTTCCCAGCCGGACCTCACGGCCTCCACGCCACTGCACCGACCGCAACCCGTCTCGCCAACCGTGTCCTGCTGCGACTCGAAGCCCACGGCTTCATCGCCCGCATCGACCGGCGCGTGGGCGGACCACTGCGAGGCTCCGCTGCCACCGTCTGGCACCTGGCGGCAACTGGCGAACGGCTCGTCCGAGCTCGGCGCGGCGAAGCAGGCAGGCGACGATTCATGACGCCAAGTCGCGACTTTCTCGCTCATACCCTCGCGGTGGCCGAGTTCGCCGTCACCGTCAAGGAGGCAGAGCTGGGCACCGTGCTCGACGTCCTCGAACTCGACACTGAGCCCAGCTGCTGGCGACCGTTCCAGAGCGCGCTCGGCGTGGTGACGCTCAAACCCGACCTGTTCCTGGTCGTGGCCAACTCCGATGTCGAAGCACACGTCTTCGTCGAGATCGACCGCGGCACCGAACACCTGCCCGCCGTGCTCAAGAAGTGCCGCACCTACCAGCAGTACCGGCAGAGCGGCATTGAGCAGGCGAGGAGCAGTGTCTTCCCGGCTGTGCTCTGGATCACTCCAGATGCCGAACGAGCTCGCAAGCTCCGGACCGCGATTCGAAGAGAGACCGACCTTCCGGTCGACCTCTTCAGCATCTGCGCGGAGGCCGACGCACTTCCTGCGCTGCAGAGCTTTCTCTCCATCACTCACTAACTGAAAGGACGACCCCATGTTCATGTGCCCTGACTGCCTCAAGCGGTTCACCACGAAGCGAGCCTGGCTCGACCACATGTACCGCTGCACGGCTCCGAAACGCTGACGCGCTTCCTGAGCCCCATCACCAACTTCACGAAAGGAGGTTCATTTTGACCACTTCAAGACATCAGATTCCCTTCAACTTTGACCCCGTAGTGCCGGCCTCGCTCGACCAGGCCGACACCGCACTTCAGATCCTCGACGACTGGAGCTACGGCGATACGACCGTCGCCGACGAGGGCATCGCGCGGCTCCTCGCCGCGACCCTGCACGACGGCCCAGGCACAGCGCTCGAACGCTTTGCCGCAACCGGAGAACTCGATGCGGAGGCCGCCCTTCGCGAACTCGGCGACGCCTCAGTCCCACCCGAGCGTGAAGGGTGGGTCGATGCGCTCGGCCGCTACATCATCACGAAAGGAGGCCGATCATGAGCGAACACGAACCGCACATGACAGCAGAAGCCCGGCCCTCGCCGGAACGCGCACGCCCTGACTGGCGACGACTTGTCGTTGCCCGAGACCGCTTCCTCACTCCGATCGCAGACGGCATCGCCCAGGCGACCGCTGAAGGTGAGGAGATCGACGAAGGTACCGCTCGCTGCATCGCGCACGCCTTGGGACGCGCCTACGGCCCGGGCAGCGCCCTCGCCACTTTCGGTCGCACCGGAGAAGGCAACTACCTGTCGCTTCGCGACGAGTACCTCGACCTCTACGGCGACGAACAAGCCGACGCGGTGACCAAGGAGATGATCGACTGGCTCGGCACCTACCTCGTGCAGAAGGAGAACACCGGCTCCGGCCGGCGCTTCATGAACGAGCACCTGCCACCTAAGCTCGACCAACTACTGGTGCGTACAAGCGTGCGGGTCGGGGACGGGCGATTCATTGTCAACGTCCCTGCCAGTTGGCACAGCGGCCACGAGGACGAGCTCATCGAGCTCCTCACCACGCTCCAGCTCGACCAAGACGAAGCACTCCAAGCTTTCCTGTCACTTCCTGACGTCAGCGTCGGCACCGACGACATCATGGAGAGCTTCCACGAAGCCTTCGCCGGAACCTTCCAGTCCGAAGAGGCGGCGCTCCGCGCGCTCAGCCCGCTCGAGGACTGGCAGACCAGCCTCGCGGACTGGTGCATCGACAACGGTCTCGAGCCGGAAGCTCTCGACTGGAACTACGAGCCCCTCATGGCCCGACTGCGCGAGGTGTACGACGTCGTCGAAGGGAAGGAGGCACTCCATGTCTTCAACAAGTAGCGATGCTTGGCGCCCGCAGAGCACTCACCACGCTCCTCGACGGGGAGGTCGGACGCTCACAAATCGCCGCATCCGGATATCGCCTGAGCGCCGCAACACGATCGAAGTTCACCACCTCGGTCGAGCGCTCCTGCGCCTCGCGCAAGAGCAGTACGACTCGGACGCGGGGTCAACCGCTGCCCCGCACCCAAGCCCTCCTGAGGCCCCTGAACGGCCACACGAGGCCCCAACGCGTGCGAGAGCGCCCATGGGTGCCACAAGGCCACCGGGCCGCCCAGACGGGCCGGCGGCGTAACTCGCGGCAGCACGATCACCGACATCAGGAGCAACGGAGGTTGCCATGACAAGCGATGACGACCGAAGCAATTTCTACAACGCCCGGGCGACACCGGTGGGCCCGCCCGAAAGCCCCCGGAGCGCCGAAGAGGGGCTGGACTTCGAGGGCCAACAGAGGGTTAATCCGGAGGACCTAAACGGAGGGAACCCACTTATGAGCCCACAAAACCTGGGAATCGCAAGTCCGGAGGCACCCGTCAACTCACTTGACGGGCTCGAACACCTGTTGAACGCGCACACGGGGCGAGCGCCCGAGGGCGGTCACACGGGCCTCGCTCAGGCCGTCGTCTACCTGCGCGTCTCGACCCCGCGGCAGTTGCACACGGCTGCGGACATCGATGAAGACGGCAACAGCATCGCGACCCAGCGTGTGGAGGCATTGCGGAAGGTGCGCGAGCTACGGGCGACGGTCGCGAAGGAGTTCGTTGAGCCTGGCCAGTCAGCACAGACCATCTCAAAGCGCACGGAGTTCAAGAAGCTCCTGCGCTACGTCGATGAGCACCCTCAAGTGAAGTACGTCGTGATCTACATGCGCTCACGCGTCTTCCGAAACTTCACCGATGCAGCAATCACCAAACGCCAACTACTCGAAAAGGGTGTGCGGCTCATCTCGGCCAAGGAAGAGTTCGGCGAGGGCTACATGGCTGACGCGATGGAGGCCATCACCGACATCATGAACGAAGTCCAAGTCCGTATGAACGGCGAGGACGTCAAGGTGAAGATGGCCCACAAAGTCGAGCAGGGCGGCACGGTCGGACGCGCCAAGCTCGGCTACCTCAACGTCCGCAAAGACTTCAACGGCCGACTCGTGAACACGATCGATGTCGACTTCGAGCGGGCGCCGCTCGTCGCGTGGGCCTTCGAGCAATACGCCACCGGGCGATACTCAATCTCCCAAATGACGCACATGCTCGAAGAGCGCGGCCTCACGACACGCCCCTCACCGTCCCGACCTGCTCAGGCAGTGAGCCGCAGCCGCCTCGCGCTCATCCTGCGCAACCCCTACTACACCGGTGTCATCCGCTACAAAGGCAGCCTGTACGTCGGCAGGCACGAGCCCCTCGTCTCCAAGGAGACATTCCTGAAGGTGCAAGAGGTGCTGGACCACCGCAATCGCAAAGGCGACCGCGACATCGTCCACTTCCACTACCTGAAGGGCCTGCTCTACTGCGGGCCGTGCAAAGACGCTGGCCGCACCAGTCGGCTCGTGTACAGCCAGAACGCCGGCAACGGTGGCACGTATGAGTACCTCGTGTGCACGGCTCGCCAACACAAGGAGTGCTCACTGCCGTGGCTTCGCGTCGAACAGATCGAGGGCGAGGTCCTCCCCGTCGTCGCTGCCGAAGCACTGTCTCCGGAAGCGATCGAAGACATCCGCGATGCGGTGAACAAGTCGATCGCGAACATCCTCGCCCAGGACCGCGACGTCAAGGCCCAGCTCACGAAGCAACTCCGCAAGCTCGAAGCGCAAGAAGAGCGACTCATCGAACTCGCGGCGACGGGCTCACTGCCCATCGCCAAGATCCGTGAACGAATCGAGAAGACCACCCTGCAGAAGGAGGCCGTGCTCGAACAGCTCGAGGTGACAGCCGACCGCCTGCAGTACGGAACCGAGACGGCGCTCGCCTACATCGACCTGCTCAGCGACCCCGGCGAGCTCTACAGGCGAGCCTCAGACACCGTGCGTCGCGATTTGCTCACCGCGTACTTCGACAGCATGACCGTGCGGGTCGAAGACAGCCGCGTGCACGTCTCAGGCGAGCGGCGGGCGATTAGCAATCGGCTCCGCGAGGTCGGCGGCGAGATCGCTGTTGCGGAAGGGCAGAACAACCAGGGAAAAACAGAAACTCCCCGCTCGCGAGCGGGGAGTTCAGTTCGTTCCACAGTCAGTTCATTTGACCATGGTTCGAGTAACGTTCGTATGGCTGGGGTACCTGGACTCGAACCAAGAACAACTGAGAGCCGCTTGGCCTGTCCGAGCGAAGCCCCGAATCGGTGGAGTTCCCCGTAATTTCAGGGATCTCATGGGGTTGACTCTACCGCGGGCTACCGACAGCTACGCAGTGATTCGTGCTGATTCGCGCCTCTCGGGAGGGTTTCTGGTCACCAATCTGGTCACCGGTTCTCGACGTCATCGAGCCGCTGGACGGGCACGAATGCGGCGAGCGGTTGGGGATCTCTGGTGAGGTCGTACTGACGCAGCAAGGCGATGTATCGGCGCTTGTCGATGTCCCAGTCGTACGTCTCTGCGATCGCCTCCGCGTCTTGCGCAGCGAGGAACACCAGGTCGGCGAGCAGGCGCGTCGTTCGCCCGTTCCCATCGACGAAGCCGTGGATGCGGACGGTCTCGGCATGCACGGCGATGCCGAGTTCGCGCGCGGTCCAGTCGTCGGTGTGCTCCCACCGGTACCGGATGTTGTCGAGCGATCCGCGGAGCTCGACGGCGATGTGCTCGGGTTCGACGCCGATGTTGAGATCACGCCTTCGGTACCGACCTGCCCACGTCCACAGGTCTCCGTAGAGCTTCTGATGGAGGTCACGGAGGAACGCGTCCGTGAGGATATCGGCGAGCACGAGTCGCCCGTCGGCGATGTCGTCGAGCAACGCGATGCTGACCTCATCGTTGATCGCCTGCTCGGCCTCGTAGAGGTCGATCTTCTTCGGCTCATCGCCGAAGATCTCACGAGCCTGTGGGGTGAGGGCGTCTGCTTCTTCCGGGCCCAACGGCGTTTCGCCGTAGCCGGGCTCAACACCCATCAAACGCGCTGCTTGCGCGCGGCGAGGAAGCGCTCGACCCGTTCAGAGCGAGTGACACCGACCGGCACCGACCTGTTCTCCAACGCAGCCGACGCCCGCGTCGAACGCAGAGCGGCACGATGAAGCGCCTCACGAGTGACGTCCTTGCGCTTCATATGCTCACCTCCGGGAGAACAAGATCGACTTCATTCTATCGTGCCGACTCCCATCTGGTGGGGCACGGTGCACGCCCCGCCCCCAGGCACTTCTCTGACGAGCAGTGGGGCGGAAGCCGACGTACTCCGCGAGAATTGTTCACGATGGCGCGTCCCGACGTGATGTGCCCGTGACGGGAGAAGGAAGATGGCATCCGAGAAGTTCGAGGCACCGGATCTTCAGAAGTTCATCGCCTCGCTGCGGTCCGACGCTGATGACCTGGACGACCTCTGGCGGCGTCCCGAACCACAGCTTCTCCCTGTCCCCTCGGCGGTGCGGGGTTTCCGCATCCGCATCGATCTGCAGCGCACGAAGCCGCCGGTGTGGCGACGTGTCGAGGTGCCTGGCGATATCCTCCTCCCGCGGTTGCACGAGGTGATCCAGGCGGCGATGGGATGGGCCGACAGCCACCTGCACCGCTTCCGCACGAGCAATGACCGCAACGCTCCCGAGTTCCTCACGCAGTTCGACCTTGACGAGGGCGGAGAGGGGGTGCTCGAAGACGACGTACGTCTCGATCAGGTCATCGCCGACGAGGGTGATCGGCTCTGGTACGACTACGACTTCGGCGACGACTGGAAGCACCTCCTGCGCGTCGAGAAGGTGCTCGACGACCCTCCATCGGCGCCGGTGTGCGTCGGTGGGAAGCTTGCCTGTCCGCCAGAGGACTGCGGCGGCGTCTGGGGCTACTCCGAACTCGCCGATTGGGTGCGCAGCGACTACGACGACGCGCTCCGCCCCGAGGTGTTCGAGAACGCGGAGGAAGGGCGCGCATGGTTGCCCGACGGCTGGCATCCCGACGCCTTCGACACGGATGAGACGAACGAGCTGATCACCGCGGTCACCGCGGAGCCGATCCCGGTCGTCGAGGAACTCGAATCTCTGCTCGAACTGGCGCAAAACCGCGGCGCACGCGGCCTGCGCAACGCGCTCGCGCATCCCTCTGCTTCCGGCGCGACCGATGTCAGCACCGACGATGCTGCTGATCTCACCGAGCCGTTCCGTGTGCTCCTCGACGTCGTCGGAGACGGCGTGACGCTTACCGGTTCGGGGTATCTGAAGCCCGCTGTCGTCGAGCAGCTCGCACATCGCACAGGCATCACCGAATGGTGGAACGGCAAGGCCAACCGCGAAGACCTCACCTGGCCCGTCGCGGACCTGCGCGCCACGGCGCGAGCACTGGGGCTCGTGTCGGTGCGCAAAGGCCGCATTGCTCCGACTCAGGCCATCGCAAGACGTAGAGATGACCCGCACGCGATCCTGAGGCACATCACCGGCCGGCTCCCGCTCGGAACAACCCCTGCAGAGCGGCACGCCGGATGGATGGCACTCGCCGTCGTCGCGAACGAGACACCCGCGGAACTGTGGGAAGCGAGCATCAGCGAGCTCCTCTTCGACCTCGGCTGGCGCGACCGTGAGGACCCCTACCGTGTTCCCTCCCCCGACAGCCTCACGCTCGATACACTCAACCTGCTCGCGGGCACGATCCGCGCGAGCTGGAGGCCTAAGGGCGTGAACGCCGCCGTCGCAGCCATCGCCCGGGGCGTCATACGGGCTTGACCGTGTGGTCACCGGATCGGCTGCGGCTGAGCCCGACGAAAGCCGTCACAGGTCGGTCGTACCTGTAGTGGATTCTGTCGGCTCGGACGGCGTGACGGGTGCCGTGCGCCAGCTCCGTTCGGCGGGACTCCAGATGGCTTTGCCGTCGAGCGCGTCCAGCACCGGGTCGACGAAGACAGCAGCGGCAGCAACGGCGTCGGAGAACCGCTCGGGCAGATTCGCGCCCGCCTCGCCAAGCCCCTTCCGGTAAGCGACATAGGTCGAGTTGCGCAACACTGCGAGCCCCTCGGCGGCTTGCGCCAGAGGGATCAACGTGGTCCCGCGGAACCCTGCGGTGGCCGTGAGCGCTTCGCGCAGTGCTCCGCACTGAAGAGCCTGTGTGCCGGTCAAGAGGTGGATGTCCGCGAAGTCACGCACGCGCGTGTTCGCTCGCCCCAGTTCGATCGCGGTGACGAGTTTCTCTGCGAGCACCGTCTCGATCGGGTAGCCCAGGATGCGGATCGGCGGAGCGTCCGGCCGCAGCGATGGCAGCTCAACTGTTCGCGGGGCCGGAGTGACGGGGTCGCCGAAGTTGATGTCGAGCCGCAGCTTGACCTGCGCTGTTGCGAGCTGTGCCGTCATCGTCACCCGCACGCCGGAATACAGCGCGTCGTCACGAATCACCGCAGTGGTGACTGTGTCGGACAGGAACTCCACGCCGTCGTCTGGGTCTTCGATCGCGGCGATCTCGGCCACACGACGGGCCACGGTCTCTTGATCAGAGGCCATATTACGAGCGAGGGCGTCGGCGTCGACCGTGGGACGGCGGGTGCCGAACGAAGCCAGCAACATCCCGCCCTTCAGAATGAAGTCCTCGGCGTACGGTGAGCGCGACATCCGCGACAGCCATCGCTCGACGATGTACATCGTGAGCAGTTCCTGCGTGCCACGCTTCTGGCGGCGAGCCTGGTTCTGCAGGTCGAGGTATGAGCGCCCTGCGGCGCTCTCTCGCGTGGGCCGACTCATCGGGCACTCGCAACATCGAGCGCAGCGCGCATCGGCCCAAACGTCCCAAGCGCCTCCGCGTACTCCAGCAGCAGTGCCGGTTTCGAATTCGGCGCTGCCAGGTATCGGTAAAGCGCGGCGGGCGCGATCGGCTCGCCAAGGCGCTTCCGGAACCGCATGAGATCCACCACCGTCCTCGCCGCGTCGTAGATACGGACCGGCTCCCCCGGCCCCGCCTCGAACGACGTCAACCCGAGTTCGAAAGAGGCTTCGTCGAAGCGGAACACCATCACCGGAGGGTAGGTGATTGCCGGCGTATGCGACCGTTTGGGAACCGCGATCTGTACCGACGCCGGCATCTCATCCGTCAGTTCGTGGATCGCTGCCGCCGAGACGCAGCACACGATGGCGCGAGGAGCGCGGTGCGCCACTGCGATCATGTCGGGGTACGACGCCGGGGGTGCGTCTGCTCGACGGAAGACCCCGCGCGAGAGTTCGATGATCTGCCCGCCATCTCGCCAGGCATACAGATCTCGCGGATGCACACCGTGCGCCCGCGAGGTCTCCGTCGTGAACGTCGACGGGAGCGACTCGTCCAACTCCTTCATGGATACAATCCTTGCACAGCTCACTCAAGTGTGTGCGGTTTTTATCCACCCCTGGTCACACGTTCTTCTTGCGCTGGTCAACAGCTTCCGAATGAAGCCCTCCGCGTATGGATGTCCTGCTCTCCGACCAGCTCTCGTCGCAGCGCTTGAGAGACGAGGGCCTGCCATCGGTCGGACCACATCCGATCCCACCAACGTGATCGAGGCACTGGCATACCAAGATGAATCTGGTGTAGCAGTTGGCAGGATGGGTGAGGGGCATCCGCCGACCCCGACGCTGACGGCGCTCACTGAAACTCCCCACTTCTGCTCATTGAAATTCCCCGCCCTGGGTCGCTCCGTCTCATGAGGCGGGCCTCCCTCGATGCTGGTGGTCTCTGACCACACACCAGCTTCCGAGGGAGGCCCTGTTCCTCAGGCTTTCAGAGAGGAGCAGCGTGGACATCCACGCTCTGAAACGGCAGGGGATGACGATCAGTGAGATCGCTCGTCGCACCGGCCATGACCGCAAGACCATCCGTTCATACCTGAACGGTGACCGTGTCCCCGGGGTTCGCCGTATCCGCGGAGAGCGCCGCGAGCAGCGAGCTTTCGCACCTCGACGGCGGGCACGCCCGCGTCCTCCGCCTCGGCGACGGTCACTACACCGTTGCGGGATGCGGCAATCTCCCACAGATCCTGGCGATAACCCACAGGTTCATCTCGCGACAATACCGTACTGTAAGTGGTACGCAATTGGCCTGCGTACCCAACCATGCTAGCGCTAAGCCCGTACAACGTGTGCTTGCTCTGTAGGTCAATCGTCGTCCGCGGGTATGTCGAGCGTGCCCTCATCCAGTGCTGGGTCTCCGTCAAGTTGAATGCATTCACGCCTTGCTCGTGTAAGGGCGACGTAGACGACGCAGTGCTCGTCCTCGAGCTCGTGCAGCCCGGTGGACAAGAGCGCGCGCTGCGCCCTGGTGAGGATGACGCCAACACGCTCCCACTCACGTCCTTTCGCCTGGAAGACGGTCATGCCGGGAACAACCGAATCCTTGACAAGTCGCGCCGCGAGACGCTCGACTTGTGCGACCCGTTCAGCCTCTGCGGCCGAACCAAGGCGACGCGGCCGAGTGACACCGAGATCCCTGATCGCATTTCGGAGTTCATTGAGCGCGTCAGCAGGTGCTCTCCCCGCGCGCAGCCCGGCGACTATCGGTTGCAGGACTCGATCCTGCTCGGCCAGGAACCGCTCACGATCAAGCCCGAGCCTGGCGATCGCTGCCTCTCGCCCGAACGACGACACTCCGAGACGCCCACGCGTCACGACATCCAACAACAGATTGAGTGCGGCATCAGTCGCATTCTCGATCGTGCGGAACGACAAGGGAAGGATGTTGTCTCCGGCGGACCACAGCGGTCGCCAGGTGCGCGCAAGCGCCACGTCGACCTGCTCACTCGTCCCACTGGGCAGACTCACGGGCTCGCCGTTTCTGAGCGCCCTTGCCAGCTCAGGCATTTGATCGCCAACGAATCTGAAGGACTGCGGCTGCTGGTACTCGACGAACCTCTCCGTCGTCGCCCCTAGGAGACGCTGCACCTCATCCGGTGTTGCGCCGCGCCACTTGTAGAGCGCCTGCCAAGGGTCGCCGATCAATGTCACGTCCAGGCCAGCTTCAGCCGCAAGGTGGGCGACCTTGAGGTCCAAGAAGGCAGCGTCGTACACCTCGTCAATGACGAGCGCGCGGTAGTTCTCCGCCAGCCACGTCGCCGCGAACTCGCTCAGTTCATCGACTTGCATCGCAGACAGCAGAATGTTGCGCACGTCGTCGTGACTGACGATGCCGGCACTGAGCAGCGCGTCATGCGCTGCGACATTTCCGATCCCGGTCGTTGGCCGCTCTACTCGGCGACCGCGGGAGACTACGTTTCGCTGTCCGTCGAGGACAGCGACTCGTAGGAAGTTGCTGGGAGGTGCGAGGAAGCGAAACCCGGCGGTGCCCCGGTAGTCGTCTCGAACGTCGAGTTCGCGCAGGCCAGTCGGCCAGTTGACGAGTCCAGCGTCGAGCAATCGGTGCAGCAGCTCGACATGCAAGTGATCGAAGGTCATCACTCTGTGGGGAGGCGAGATTGCGCCGCCGCCCCATCGCGCACTGATCCGGGCACGCAGCTCAGCAACAGCCGCCCGGTTGAAGCTCAGGCCGAGTACCCCTCGATCGTCACCCGCGAGATGCCGCTGGTATCCGAACCGCTCGGCGGCAATGGTCGTCTTCCCGCTGCCCGGCGCGGACACAATATTGACTAGGCGGTCCTGAGCTGCTGCTGCGAGCGCCTGCTCAGGGGTAAGCCTCACCATCCGTCTGGGTCGGCAGCTTCGTCACTCGGGGACGCCGGAGCCCCGTAGAGCCAGTCGAACATCTCAACTATGTGCAGGGGCACCGCGACGGTTGTAGGACTGGCGTCCATAATTCGGGCGAGCGCGAGCGCGAATTCGCCCTTCGCTCCCGGCTGTGCCCTGAACGCGGCATCGACAGTCTGTGCAGTGATGGGATTCGGCTTCGTCGCTCCCACTTCATCGAACGCTTGGGCCACGATCACCTCGTTGCCTGCTACAAGCGACGGCTCCAGAGTGGGTCTCGACCAGAAGAACCGGGCAGATGCGCTGTCGAGCTGGCCGTGCCAGGCGGGCGGGCGGGGGTCAGGAAGTGGATCGCCTCGGCGGTCGGTGTCCGCGAGAGCGGCGATCTTGGTTACCAACTCGTGGCCGGGGGTCGCAAGCAACCGGATGGGCCATTCACCGACCTTGTGGCCGAGCGGGAGGATTGCAAGCGAATCGACAAATCCGGTTCGGAGCTCGTCGTCTCCGGCCCATGCGTGGCCGAGTATGCGGAGCAAGGTTGCTTCCGTGACTCCTTCGACCACAAGTACTCGGTCTCCGAACAGCGCTGATGAACGTGTCGCGTCGAGGTGGAGACGCGTCTGTTGGAACAGCCGCTTCTTCAGCGCGCTGGGCAAGGGAACATCTGCCATACGTCGGGCAACGCTTGTGCCGTCTGCATCGCGGCGAACGATGACGAGTTCTTCGGGTTCGCAGGCAGCCGCAAGCTCCGGCGAGTGCGTGGTCACGATCACCTGAATGTCGGGGCGCTCTTGCACAAGCTTGCGCAGGTAGCGGATCAGCCCGAACTGCAACTGCGGATGGAGGTGCGCTTCCGGCTCCTCGATGAGCACGGTCGCGTGGAAGAGCTGCGGGTAGAACGAATCGGCGTCCGCGTCGGCCGACGCGTCTGCTGCGGCCAGACGTTCTCGTGCATTGGCAACCGGATCTTGCGGGAGATCGCTCTCGGTCCCGGCGATCTCACTGCCTGGGAGGGGTATCGTGCCCGCGTCCGGGATACCCGCCAGGGTGACGGCAATGTGCAGCAAATTGACGTAGCCGAGGCTTGAAGCCTCCAACCGCTTCGTAGCACCCCGATCTGGAAGTATCGCCAAGAGCAGCTCGAAAAC
This sequence comes from Microbacterium aurum, assembly GCF_016907815.1. NCBI lineage: Bacteria > Bacillati > Actinomycetota > Actinomycetes > Micrococcales > Microbacteriaceae > Microbacterium > Microbacterium aurum. The sequence continues at coordinate 2,119,197 of NZ_JAFBCQ010000001.1, read as the reverse complement.
TCGGGCCAGGTATGCGTCGTCTACCTGCTGCGTCCCGACGAAGGCATGATGCGCCTGGACGCCGCCGCTGATCGTCCGAAGATTCTGCGCGATACGGTCCTCGACGTTCCTGACGAGCTGGTGTGAGGTGATCGCGCTGAGCATGGCCGCAGCCTGTCCGCGGAGGGCTCGCAGCCCACCAGTCTCGGGATGGCGTCGCTCATCGGCGCGCAACAGTTCCAGGAGAATTCGCGCATCCCTGCGAGACAAGTCATCGACCGGATTGCGAAGCGCCGGGAGATGAACCAGACGAATGCCCTCGTACTCGCTCGCGGACTCCACTGAACTCCCGGCCCGTACTCGTCCAAGGGATCGTTCGAGAGGCCTGCTCCACTTGGGCGCACCAAGCCCCTGCCGCTTCCTGAACCGACCAAAGGCACCCTCATCGGACTCTTCCGCCTCGTAGGCGTACTCAACCTGCACCGATCGCGGTGGATTTCCGAGTGCGTTTGCGTCGATGGGCGGCAAGCTCGGGAACCGGCGCGGATGCGCGAGCGCGATGCCCTCGTTGATCGTGGTCTTCCCCGCACCGTTTGCTCCGAGGATGAGCGAGAACCGCCCACTCAGCTCGCAAGTAATCGACGCAGCGGCCGACGCACGGTACCCCTCGATCCGAATCCGCTTGAGATGCATTGGCTACTGCTCCACAGCGCCCGGAGCAGGGGTGTGCTCCGCCTTCGTTCCCTCGACCGCCATCCAGGCGATGAGGCGCACGTCATCCAGTGCGATGGGCGGGAGCGGTTCGACTTTCTCGGCGGGCTGGATGCCGAACCCGTCAAGCACCTGGATGATCGCGTCGACAACAGCCTCGGACTTCCCTGGGGTGCGCAGTGCGGCCCGCATCGCCTTCCTCGCCTTGGCTGTAGGCACGGTGTTCAGGCGCTTGATGGTCTGGAGCTGTGCCGCACCAAGATGACCGCCATTGTTGAGGATGACCTCTCGCGCGTCACGGAACGATGCCGGGATCTCGGCGGCGAGGGCGTTCGGGTCGGTGGAGCGCATCCACTCGTCGTGGGCGTCCTCCTGGGCGAGCGCCCATGCCTCGTAGGCGGCGCGGAACGCCTCGTCGGGCAGGGAGCGCGGGCGGTCGGGCTTGCCGGGGTCTGCGGTGACGAGCGAGATCAGGGTGTCGTCGACCACGACTCGGCCGTCCTCATCGGCGATCGGCTGCCAGGCGTCGTCGGCGTTCACGTTGCGGAACCAGATGTGGCCGGTGTCGCCCATCTTCATGCAGAACACGAAGGCGCGGCCGGCGACGGCTGGGTTCACGAATCCGCTGCCGATACCGTAGGGCAGGTCTTCGAGCCGTCCACGGAGCGCCTGGTCAGCGTCGAGCGCGTTGGCGAGCCGTCGCCGGTACTCCTCGCCCGATCCCGCCGCCGAGCCACCGCCCTGGTCGATGAGTTCCTCGATCTCGCCGACGATGGCGTCGGGGTCGTAGTGCTCCTGCGGCGGGTAGTGCGAGACGCCCGGAAGCACCTTGCCCGCACCGATGGCAGCGTCCGCCTGCCGGAGCTTGCGGATCAGGGTCTGCTCCAGCCCGAGGAACTCGTCGAGGTGCTCGGCGGGGAAGAACACGTCGAGTTCGATGGACTTGTGCTGGCTGCCGATGCGGTCAACGCGACCGTGGCGCTGCACGATGCGCATCGGGTTCCACGGCAGGTCGTAGTTGACGATGTGGGCGGCCTGCTGGAGGTTCACGCCTTCGGCGAGCACGTCGGTCGTCAGCAGGATGTCGTAGAGGTCTGCCTCGATGGGAGTGCCATCGTCGCGGAGCTGGCCCGCAGTGCGGGGCGCGAAATTGGCGACCGCCTTCGCGCGAGTGGGCTGGTCAATGCCGCCGCGCTTGCCCGAGGCGAACTCGCCGATCACCGCGGGGGCGACCCGGCCGCGGTACGCCGCGAGTGGCGAGCCGTCAGGCACCGCGTCCAGCGCAGCGACAAGGCGTTCGTGCAGGTCGCGGATCGTGTCAGCGTAAGTGGAGAACACGATGACTTTCCGCCGGTCGCCGCTGGGGGCGTTCGTCACGGCGGGCTTCTCAGCCTCGGCCGCGATCCGCTCCAGCTCGGCGAGCAGTGCCGCCACCTTCGGCTCGCCGTCGTGCGCCGCCGCCTGAGCGAGCGACTGGAGTTGACGCATCAGCACGAGGTCGCGCTCAACATCCGATGCCAGCAGCTCCGCGTCGTACAACGCGGCAGGCGTGGCCTGATGCTCATCGTCTTCGTCGAGACCGGCGACGATTTCGTCAAGGTCCTCTGACTCGGAGTTCACATAGTCCCGCAGCGCGCCACCGACCAGCACCGTGCCTTTCCCCAACGCCGAGAGGAACGCCTCGTGCGTCTGGATGAGCACACCGAGCGTGCCGGCCAACGCAGTCGGGGAGGATTCGAGGCGCTTGAGTAGCGCGGAGCGCAGCAGCCCCATGTTCGAGACCTCGGTCTTGTTCAGGTCCTCGGTCCTCAGATACCTACTGGGAACGTACCGGGCAAGCAGGAGCCGCCCCAGGTCGCTGCGGCGCACGCTGAACGACGCGACATGCGCCTCATCGTCGGGGATGTCGAGCGCGTAGGTGACCGCATCGACCAACGCCTCACCCGGCGCATCGAGCTGATAGTCCACGCGACGCACGTCGGCGTCGGGGAACTCGACCGGGATCTTCTTGCCGCCCGGCCCGGCGATCGTCTCGCCGCGGTAGTTGTCCTTGACGAACTTCCTGGTGCGCCGCACCGCGACCTGATCCATCAGGTCGAACAGGTGCGCGGGCGTCAGCGCCTCCGGGTCGAGCGCCTGTGCATCGCGGATGTACTTCCGGATCGACGGGATGCCGATGGAGGCGAAGCGCGCATCGTCGCGGATGAAGTACTTGACCAGGGTCTCCAGGTCGATGAGCGAGTTGTTCACCGGCGTAGCGGTCAGCAGCACGACCTTCTTCGGGTGCCGCCCCGCGAGGATGATCCGATCCAGCGCCTCCGAGCGCGCAGCTCCCGCGTTCCGCAGGTTGTGCGCCTCATCCACGATCACCAGCGCAGCGTCCTCGGCACGCTCGTAGAACCCGAGGTGCTCCGGGTGCCCCGGGTCCATGCGGCTGCGAATCTCCTCATAGGAGTGCACCGAGACGCGGCGAGAGATGTCATACCGCTCCAGCACCGGGTCCCACACCGATGCCTTCAGCGCTGCGGGAGCTGCGACAAGCACACGCTGACGCTGCTGCTCGGTGGCCGCTGCGATCACTTCGAGCGCGAGGAAAGTCTTACCAAGACCCACTTCGTCGGCCACCAGCACGCCGCCGATCTCCTCCAACAGCCGCCGCATCCGCTTCACGCCGTCGGCCTGGAACCGGGTCAGCTCGAAGCGCGTCGGACCAGCCTGCTCATCGTCGAGGTGCTCGCCGTAGCGGGCCAGCAACATGCGGAGGAAGACGCTCCACGGGGTGTGCTCGGCCCACAGCGGCTCGTACAGACCCGCCAGGTCGAAGACTTCGGAGTCGGCCCAGCACTCCTCGAACCAGTCGATCACCTGCGGCGTCGACCCGTGCTGCCCAGACGCGCCGACGTTCAGCTCGGCGTTGCGCGTGAGCCCAGCGTAGGTCAGGTTCGACGACCCCGCGAGATACGCGGGATGCGTCGGGTGGTGGCTGATGAATGCTTTGCCGTGCAGGAACCCGCCCGTATAGCGGCGGATCTCCACAATCGGCTCACCGCGCTCGTCGGCGGCACGCAGCCACGCCACGAGCCGCTGCGCCGACTGGGTAGCCCGAAGCTCGAACCCGAGCGCGTCGCGCTCCGCCTTCAGCCAACGCATATGGTCGGTCAGTGCCGCATCGAGTCGCTTCTGGAGCGTCGCGTCGGCATCCACCGGCAGCAGCGGATCGGGCACCGGGTCGGCCCCGAGCAGGATGCGGATGCGCGGCAGCTTCTCCAACTCATCAGCGAGCAACAGGAACCCTGCCGGGTTGATGTAGGCCGTCGCAATCGCGGCGCTCGGCGGCACCGCAAGCGCCTCCCGGTTGACCCGGAACAGCCGACGCACCTCCTCGCGCACCGTCATCGGCGGCGCGATCCGGTTCGTCGCGAAGACGGGAAGCTGGTCGGTCATACCGCGTCCTTCCACTGCTCGTAGTACGCGAGAACCCGTTCCAGTCGCGCGGTGTAGTTCCAGCCTCGGTGGAACGTGGCGAACACATGCTCCACATGCTCCGGCGTCAGCCCATAAAGGAGCGACACGAGCGCGTCGAGTTCCGCAATGAGTTCCGTCTTGGTCGCCTCGTCATTGGCCGTGCCGACCTCGACGCCGACCTCCGTCGCCCACGCTGCGTACCGCGCATCAACGGCGGCGAGTCGGCCAGAGATGTGGACGGCACGGTCAGAGAGCGCGGTGCCAGGTTCATACTTCGGAACCGGCAGATAGTTCAGGATGTTGTACTTCAGGTGCAGTTCAACCCACTTTCGCGCCGTCCAGTCGAACGGGATGCTGCTCATGACGCCCAACAGGAACGCTTCCGCTTGTTTGCTGCCCCGGCGAACGACGATCAGCGGCGCCATCTCGGTGAAGGCAACTCCCGGCGGCATCAGGCAGACGAGCGTCGTCCGGGTATCAGTGGCGCGCGCGATGTCACGGAATGCGATTCTTGCGCGGTCCATCGGAAGCTCGCCATCGGCGAACTTCAGCCCGAAGTAGGCGGAGCGCGCCGACTTGACTCCCTTGGCGAGTTTGGCGGCGAGATGTGTGCGAATTTCGTCAGGGTCGGAGAGGGCATACGGTCTTGCGGCGAAGTCGGGCTCCCAGATATTGAATGCCGCACCGGCGAGCACCCTGATCTGATCAGCCCTCGGCGCATCGACATCGAAGTCGTAGTACTTCTTGTCTGCTGTCGAGTGAAGCTCGGTCGTCGGCCGGAACTCCCAGTCCGGCCGGACCTCGTCAAACCGAGGAGACCGTTTCATTTGCGTGAACACCTCCGCGGACATCGGATCGGGAATCAGCGGGAAGGCCGTAGTCGCCGACCAAGCCGCGAACTCTTCCGCAGTGACTTCCGCGAGCGCGTCAGCCCCGGCGGCGAACTCCGCTTCGCTCGCAAACGGCCCACAGAAGCGAGCAACGTGCTCGCCGCCGCGCTCGACGACGGTAAGCCCGACCGTGTACTGCGGATGCACGTTCGGGAATACCCACTTCTGGTTGTTCAGCAGGAAGCAGACATCGGTGAATGAGCCGTCCGTAAGGATCTCGTTCCGCCACTCGACGAGCGCCGAGCCAGAAAGCGCGCCACGCGGCAGGACATTCGCGGCCCGCCCGCCGTTCCGGATGAGCCGCCAGAAGCGCCACGCGAAAGCCTGGTACAGGTCCGGGTCACCACCCGACCCAATGCCGGGGTACGGCCCTTTCACCAGCACGGCCCGGTATGCGTCCGTCGCAGCGAGCTCACGCACGTACTGCGCCTCCATGTCCGGTCGGTTTGCCCGGAACTCTGTGAGCACCAGCTTCTTTTTTGCTTGCGACATCGACCGGAGGCCGGGAATGCGCAGACCCCACCACTGATGCTCCTCTACTTTCACCTTCTCCCACGGCGGGTTACCGACCAACACGTCGAAGCCCGGCCGCTCTCGGAGAAACACCTCGGGGAAGAGATACGGCATGTGCGCAGGCTGGAGCCGATCGACGGCCTCGCGCACTTCGCGCATTGCCGCGAGGGCAGTGAACTGCTCGGCGTCCCATGCCTCGTCAATGGTCACGCCCAGGCGCTTGGCGACGGCCACATCGAAGATCGCCTTGGCCGGGGCAGCGGCGTCTCGCGCCTTCGCCAGCATCTCCGCGCCCGCCGCGACTTCGGACTTGTCGGCTTCGGATGCGTTCGCGTAGTCGATGAGGAGGTCGCGTGCGGCCGTCAGTGGTTCACGGATGATCTGCTCGAACAGCCCGTCGGCCTTCAGCGCGTCCATCGCCTCGTCGATGGTGCCGATGCCGGTGAGAGAGTTGGCGAGGACGAGTCCGTGGTCGAGGCTCGACATCGGCAGGCCGGGCACGAAGGTGTGGATCCAGAGGGCGAGCTGCGACAGCTCGACGGCGAGCGGGTTGATGTCAAGGCCGTAGATGCAGCGGCGGGCCACCTGGCGGCGAAGGAGCTGGCCGTCGGTGATCGCCTTTGCGCCCTCCGTGTCCTGCCCGAGTGCCTCGCGCGCCTTCTCCGCGAGGCGTGCGAGTTCAGCCCGCACGCCTGGCACCTCGGTGGCGGTGAGGAAGTCGCGCATGCCGCGCTCGATCTTGTCTACGGCGGCGACGAGGAAGTGGGCGGATCCCATCGCCAGGTCGGCGACGCGGAAGTCGAAGAAGGCGTCAGAAGCTTGGCGTTCCTTGCCCTCGTCCATGAGGGTCTTGATCCGGTCGAGGTGGGCCTTCAGCGCGGGCTCGACCGACCGCTCAATGAGGTGATCCACGACGATCTTCGGCGTGTAGTACGAACCGGTCGCCTTGCGCTCCCCCGAGGCGGAGTGGAAGTACGGGCGACCCGCGGGCGCGACGACCTCATCGCCATCCTTCGCGGGAACGTATGCGCCGTTCCGGTCGACGGTGAGGTTCTGCTCGGCGAGCGAGAGGCTGGATTCCAGCAGACCCTCGTAGATGGTGCCGAACTCGCGCACCTGGAGGCTGCGGAAGTCGACCGGCCCCCAGGTCCGGTCGACGGTCTCCTCGCTAAGGAGTTCCTGGAGGGCCGGGCCGATCACGCTGTCGGTGAGCTTGACGCGCGATAGCAGCGCGCCCTCTTCGGTAGCCGGGTCGAACAGGCTGCCGCCGTAGGCGGGCACCTCCCAGCGGGAGTTGCCGTGGAAGATGACCTCCCACACCTGCGCGAGATCCGACCAGATCGCTGCCGACTCAGTGGAGAACTGGTCGGGGCCGGTGCCGATCTCGCGGGTGATGAACGCTTGGAGCGAGTTGGCGTCGTAGTGATCGTTGCGACCCGCGGGCAGCAGCTCGGTCGCCTCCCCGTACGCCTGGAAGAGCAGCCGGAACAGGATGCGCATCGTCAGGCGGTACGCCATCTGAAGACCCTGAGCGTCGAGCGCGAGCCCGAGCGACGGGAGCTGATCGGCGATGGCGAGCGCGACCCGAGGCACCACGCCTTCGTACACACGGTCGCGCAGGCGCGTGCCGAGGTCGGCGGCGTACTTGCCAGAGCCGTCGAGGATCTGCTGCGCGGAGCCGCCCGCGTCGAGCGCCTCGGCGGAGAAGATCAGTGTGAGCAATGCAGCCTGCTCGGGCGCGAGCAGATCGAGATCCAGCTCGAAGTAGGTCTCGGACTGCCCGCGCTGGCCGACGCCGACACCGTCGCGTCCTGGGTAGAGCCGCAGGGTGGACTTGCGCAGCGCGATCACCCACGGCACGTCCTCGCGGCCAGCGATTTCGAGCGCCTTGGCGACGGGTGTGAGCTGGTACGTCGTGGACTTCTGATTGAAGTGCTCGTCGTCACGCAGAAGCACCGCGACGGCGCGGCGTGGGCCGCTGGAGGTGCGCAGGACGAGCAGCCGCTCCGACCCCGCGGGCTCGGTGTCGAACCCGAGCGCGGTGACCAGCTCGATGCCGCGCTTGGGCAGGATCGGCGTCGCCTTCTTGCCCGCCGACTCCCAATCCGGGCGGCGAGGCACATCGCGGTTCAGGTGGTAGGTGGCGAACAGGAAGTGGTTGGAGAAGCCGTCCGTGCCCGCCGAGGACATCGCCTCCTGGATGGCACGAATACGCCCGTGGGCGGCGAGCCCGTTCCCCTCCTCCAGCACAGACTGAAGCTGTCTCTCCGCCTGGCCGACCGTGATGGGGCCGATGGGCGGAGCGTCCGCGGACGGGTAGTGAATCCATACGCCGTCCGGCGTGACGGCTGCGACGATGAAGCCCATCGGAGCACGCGTACCGCGCGACTTCCACAGGTCATCGAGCACGCCCTTCGTCGGCCGCGCGCTCAGGCGGGCGACGCCGACCTGGATCGCTCCTGCCCCAGCGTCATCCCGGCCGAGGACGACGATGGCATCGGCCGCGCCCGCGGGCGCATCCGCCCACGCGACCGTGCTCGACCCGTCAAGCTGCAGTACCGACACGTTCCCTGCTTTCTCCATGCTCACCCCAGGTGCCCTGGAAACCACTCGACTGGCGTCACCGTCGCCACCCGTTCGATAGCGCTTTCGTCCCCGACCAGCAGCACATCGCCGTAGGTCGTCACCCGAAGCATCGCGCCATCCGCGAGCCCCTGCGCGAACGGTGTCTTGCGGCGCTCTCCCGAGTCGACGTCGGCGATCTCGTCGCCCTCGACGGTGTAGAAGTGCGGGGTGAAGAACCCGCGGGCGATGTCGCCCTCCGGGTCGGGGCCGAGGTAGCCAAGCAGCCGCGGTGTGGCCCCGATAAACCCGCCCACGGCCCCGTCGCGGTCGATCCACAGCTCGCGGCCGCGCGGCTCAACGGCAGTCCAGGCACGCACCTTGCCGGCGAAGTCTCCGGTGACCCTGGAACGCACGGACTCCATCGTGTCGGGGTGCACGACGTCGCCCGCACGAGTCATGCGATAGCGCAGCTCGGGGATGGGTCCGACCCAGGTGCCGCCGATGCTCGGGCGGGGCAAGTCGTCTGGCGCGTCGAACGGTTCAGGCTCGGCGACGGTAGGAACCGCCGCTGACGCACTCGACGCGGCCTCCGCGGGATAGCGCCCCGTGCGAAGATCGCTCAGGCGCTCGATCAGCGCGTCGATGCGTCCGGCGATGTGCATGTCGCTGAACTGCACGAATCCGCGCACCACCTTTGCCGTCTCTTCGAGCTGGGTGGTCGTCGGATCGTCGCCGAAGTGGAACCAGGTGTTCCTCGTGGCGAGGATCTTCTTCGCGGCGGTCTGCTTCTGGAACTGTCCGCCGAACACACTCAGATACGGCGAGTCCTGCTCGTGGATGTAGTCGCGGAGGATCACACCGGGGTCTTGCGGCTCGAAGCGGTGGTTGGGCCGCCAGTTCTTCGGGTCCGAGTCCTTCAGCATGCTGATCCGGGCCGCGAACCACTGCGGTCCCAACGATTCCCGCAGCGCGAAGTGGCTCGTGACGTAGAGATCCCACCCGAAAGCCCGCATGAGGGTGAAGTAGCCCTTGATGAGTTCGCCAGGCGTCTCGTCCTCGGGCAGCGCGATGGAAACGTCGACGCCACTCATGCGTTCGGGCCTTCCACCGATTCCTTGCCATAGCCGGTCATGATCGGCACGACGCGCGTGAGCGCGTAGGCCGCGAACAACGCCGTCGGGTCCGCGATAGGCACCTCGATGGCCGGCTCGGTCTTGAAGCGTGTCGCGCTCGGCAGCAGCACGCCATACGCGCCCGTGCGCGTCGCGCCGAGGTCGGCAAGCAGCGCCTGCGCGTCGCCGCCCGCCCACTCGCTGATCTGCGCCCACTCGACCGCCGCGCCGGTTGCTCGCCCGGTCTTCCCATAGCGCAACGCGCGAATGCGCGCGACCAGCTTGTCGCCCACGAGCTTCGGCGAGATCGCCCCGGCGTCCTCCAACCGCTCATAGTCCGACGGGCCAGCGAGCAGCTCGGCGAAGCCGAGCGAGATCTCGTCGCTGTCATCCCAGCGGACCAGCGAGACTTGTGCGCGCAGACCATCGTCGGCCTTGAGATTGGCGAGCACGGCGCGTGCGGGGCGCTCCTGCCTATCGCCGTGCCACTGGCTCGGCGGGACGACCGCGATCGCGTGCTGCCCATCCAGCACCTCGACGCTCACCGGCCCAATCCTGAAGCTGCTCATGCGTGCTTTCCTCCCCTCATCTGCTCCGCTGCTCGGTCTCACGCGCGAAAGTTTTTCAGACTATGACAGACCTCCGACATTCGTTAGCTGGCCTCTGATGAGGCTCCGCCGGAACGCACCCATTCATCGACTTCGCTGACCTGGAACTTCCAGAGACGTCCCACTTTGTGTGCTGGCATCCCCTTGTCGGCGATCCAGACGTAGACCGTCTCCTTGGTGACGCCCAGGTGAGCGGCGATGTCGTCGGCAGACAGCCAGGGCTCACTCACGAGGGCACCGGCTTGACGAGTTCGATCGGAGTCATAACTCAGAGCCTATCGGCGAACCCGTTGTTTTGGCCGTTTTCTCCCGGTTTGATCTCGTTCGGCTCGGTTTCGGCGCCGCTGACTACAACGACGGTCCGTCACGGTATAGGGAGCGCCCTCGGTTACGCTCATGGTTTGGAGCTTCGACCCGCTTCGTGCGCGCTTTCGCCGCTCTACGGGCTTCCTCGGCCGCGAGGTGCTCGGCCTCGATTTGCGCTGCGCACTCGTGAACGAGCTTGACCGCTTCATCTGGCGGAAGCGCATCAATCTGGGCGAGGTAGCGGCGATCCTGCGCCGCCTGCTCGCGCAGAGCTTTCACCCGAGCGGCAACCGTGCTCGGGCGCCGGTTCCCGAGAACACGCTCGTACAGCGCCATGTGCTCCCGCGACTGCCTCGCAGTGATCTCGCTGACGATCTGGCGCGCCTGCGTGGCTTCCGCGCGTGCTTCGACGACCGCGGGCACGTGGCTGGCTTCGTGCTGGGCGACTGACTCGGACCACGAGGGCAGATTGCTCTCGCTGCGGGGGACGCTCTGCCACCGGCCGCGCACGGCCCGCTCTGTCTCCACAATCCGGGCGTCGGCGTTATTCGCGGTGCGGGTGGCAGGACGCTTGCGGAACCGAGACGCGCTCTCCTTGGCCCGGCGTGCCGCGATCGCGTTCTGCTGCGCAGCCAGGAACTTGGCGCCATCCGCGACTGCCTCCTGTGTCAGCGATTCCACAACGTCCGCGAGCACGGCAGCAGCCTTCGCGTCGGCGGCTGCCGCCAGCTCACGCTGCGGCTCATATTCGGCTTTGTGTCGCTGGGACTGGTCGTGCAATTTGGCGGCTGCCGACACCCACTGCTCTCGCTCCGCGTCCGCCTTCGCGATCCGCTCGACAATACGGTCGCGCTCCGCACTCACGATGGACATGGGTCCGTCCGCGATCAGGTCGGTGACGGCCTCACGGGCGCGTTCGGTGGCGTCTTCCAAGCCGCGGTCTGCGCGGTCTCGGGCGAGCGCATCGACGAACTGCTGCTTCGCGTCTGCGAGATCGCTGGCGACGATGTGCAGCCTGTTCGTGTCGCGCCCGCGGGTCATGCCGACGTAGACGCCTGCCGCATCGATAGCGTCGGAGAGCATCGTGTGTGCAGCGTTCACGGTCGCGCCCTGGACGCCGTACGCGGTGACCGCGTAGCCGAGATGCCCCAAACACACTCACCTGTGGTCGCGCGCGTGCGCGCAACACCAATCTACCGCAGCTCGCCCACCGGTACGGGGCCGAGTCATGTAGATATCCTAGTGCTAGGATATCTACATGGCGTGCACCCCGGCAGAGCTCACGATCCTTGGACTCGTCATCGAGCGACCAGCCCACGGCTACGACCTCGAACAGGTGATCGAGCAGCGAGGTATCCGCCAGTGGACGGAGGTGGGGTTCTCCTCGATCTACTACCTGCTCACCAAACTGGAAAAGCGCGGACTCATCCAAGGCGCGCAGCCCGTGCCAGGGCCGAAGTCGCGGCGCATCTACCACGCGACGGACGAGGGCAGGCGCGTCGCCCGGCAAGACGTGATCGCCCAACTCATTGAGGCCGACCCGATTCCGCATCCGTTCCTGGTGGGCGTCGCCAACCTGCCGCTTCTCACTGAGCGCGAGTACGCCGATGCGCTGCGCGCCAGGCTCCCGCAGATCGAAGCCCGCATCACCGCGGTCAGAGAAGCCGAACAATCCCAGACCCCGCTCCCGCTCGCTGCGCGAGAGGTGTTCTCCTACTCACTGAGCCTCTTGGAGGCAGAAAGGTCGTGGCTCGCGTCCCGAGTCCAGGCATCCCATGACTGACAAGATCGACTTCAAGAAGTCTCTCGATAGCTATCAAGCCCCGCGCGGCCAGTTCCGCATCGTGAATGTTCCCGACATGCAGTACCTGATGGTCGACGGGCATGGTGACCCCAACACCGCCCCGGCCTACACGGAGGCTCTTTCGGCGCTGTATCCGGTCGCCTACAAGCTCAAGTTCATCAGCAAGCGAGAACGTGAGCGCGACTACGTGGTTCCACCGCTGGAGGGGCTGTGGTGGGCCGAAGACATGGACACGTTCACCGTTGCACGCGACAAGTCCCAATGGGACTGGACGATGATGCTCATGGTTCCCGACTGGATCGACCGGGATTCGTTCCAGAGCGCGGTCGAGCAGGCCGGAACCAAGAACAGGCCCGCTCGCCTGGACGAGGTTCGCCTCGAAACGCTCTCGGAGGGGCGTTGCGTCCAGACCCTCCACCGCGGCTCCTTCGATGATGAAGCCCCCGTGCTGGAACGCATGCACGACGAGTTCATCCCCGAGAATGGCCTACGCGTGGACGGCAAGCACCACGAGGTCTACTTCAGCGACTTCCGCAAAGTCACGCCCGAGAAGCTGCGCACCCTACTCCGCCAGCCCGTCCTCGTCGCAGCAACGACCTGACCTGCCACAGCTCCCAGCTCGATCGAGCATAGAATCAGCGCTGTCCTCCCGAGCGCCGTAGGACTACGGCTCGTAGACCTGGGCGCTCGCGCACCTGGTCGTTGACTACCTCTATGCGGGTATGTCAGCCGATAGGTTCCAGGCACTTGTTGGACATGGTGCCCGCTGACGAGGTACGCCAACGTCGAAGAGGCTCCGCGCAGCCGTCACAAGCCACGTGCTGGCCCGTCGCGCTTTGGCTTGCTGCGGCGGGGCTCGTGGTCAAACGGCTTGCTGAGTTGCCCTTCTCGCTGCCGAGTGTGCTCCTTCTCGGCGCGCTTGACCTCGATCCGCTGGGCGGCGTCGTTCACCGGAAGGCTGCGGAGTTCATCGGCCTCAGCACGGATCAGCGTGGCTCGTCTGCGAGCGTCGTCGGCATTGCGGTGCGGGTTGACCGCGCCCATGCCGAACTCAGCACGGCGGGCGTGCTCGGGCCCGAACTCGCTTACCAGCAACGTCATGCGCTCGCGCTGGTGTCGCTGCCTGGTCTCCTTCTGCTCGGCATGTACTACCTCGACCGCGCGTTCGGCGTCGCTGACACGGGGGTCTGCCTCGGCTCGTAGTGCCGCTGCCTGGACCGCCCAGGCGGGTAGGGATTCGGGGGTGCCCGGCAGTTCACCGCCCCAGACTTCGCGCACCTGCGAACGGACGTTCCGGGCCTGCTCCGTCGCGGTCTGGTGCTCGGCGCGGGCCTTGCGCCTGCCGAACCTCCCGGTGGTCGCCAGCCGCGCACTCGCAGCGGCCTCAGTTTTGATGGCTGCGAGGTAGGCCGCGCCATCCGTCTCGGCCCGCACGGTGAGTGGCACGGTGACCTCGGCGCGCACCCGCGCCGTCTCGTCCTCTGCTCTGCGGAGTGTGGTGGCGTCTTCGTCGTCCTCGGCCCGGTGTGCGGCGCGCTGGGCGTCGAGGCGTGCGGCGGCTTCCTCCCACCGTTGCGCCTGCCGGTGGGCACGCTCGGCTTCCTCGTCAAGTCGGGCGAGTTCATCGGTGACGAGCCGAACAGGGCCATCCGCCACGAGGCCGCGCACGGCGTCAATGGCTTGGGCGGTGGCGTGGTCGAGACCGCGGTCGGCGGGGTCGCGTTGCATCGCGTCGATGAACTGTGCCCGCGCCTCCGCGAGGTTCCCCGCGACGACGTGGAGCCGGTTCTGCTCGCGGCCTCTCGTCATGCCGACGTAGACGCCTGCCGCGCTGGTCGCCTCGCTGAGCACTGTATGCGAGGCGTTCACGGTCGCGCCTTGGACGCCGTAGGCGGTCGCGGCATAAGACAGGTGCGCATGCTCACCCACATACTCGCTCGGTAGGGCGACCGTGTTCAGATGCTTGCGCCCGTTGCCAACTTCGCGGACATAGACGGTGCCGTCGTCGGTGACTCGTTGCACGATCCATTGCTGCCGGTTAGCCACACCCAGGTCGCTGCTGTTCTTCCTCGTCTGGATGAGGTCACCGGCCCCGATGGATAGCCCGTCGCTGCCGGTCGCCGTCGCCATGTCATCGACCTCACCGCGCTCGACCCGGCCAGCACGGATGCGCTCGTTCAGCGCGGCGGCTTCGTCGTTGGTGGCGACCGTGGTCACCTCACCCTTGCGAGCGTGCGCCGTGACGTACTCACGGGCCGCATCGTCGTCGGCGTGCAGGGTGACGAGGTTCATCGCGGCGAGCCGGTCGAACACCGCGCCGGGGTTCTCCCGGTCCCGCATCACCAACGTCAGCGCGGCGTACTTGGTATCAGCGAACCTGTGGAGTTCGGTCATGTCATAGGTGCGGCCCCTGATCTGCGCGGCCATGTCCAGCACTCCGCCACGACCGACGGCGGGGAGCTGCGCGCGGTCACCGACGAGTGCGATCGTCGCCCCGGCCTCGGCGGTGACGGTCAGGAGGGCGTGGGCGGTGTCCTGGTCGAGCATGCCTGCTTCGTCCACGATCACCCGCTCACCAGACGAGAGCGCGGCATCGCGCGGCGGGCCGGTGTAGGCGCTGCTGGTTGCGGGGTCGGTGTCGCCGGGGTTCAGGCGTGTCCATACGCCGTCGTCGTTCCACCGCCACCCGTGCGCGTAGACGAGTGCGGCGACCGAGGTTGCGGGTACACCGAGTTCCTGGTGCGCAACCTGCGCCGCTCGCAGCGTCGGCGCGACCACCCGCGAGGCTCTGCCGTGCTCAGCTGCGACCTGGATAGCCGTGCGGAGCATGGTGGTCTTCCCGCTGCCCGCTGCGCCTTCCACGATCACCAGCGGGTCGGTTGAGGCGACCGCGGCGGCCGCGACCGCCTGCCCCGCATCGAGTCCTGCCGCGTGCGCGGCACGAGGCACATCGGGGTGCTCCGGCTCCCGCTTGGGTGTGCTCGCAGCGAGCTGGTCGCGCAGCGCGGTCTCAGCGGCCACGACACTCAGGCTGGTCAGATGCGCCACATGCTCCGGCGTCGCCGCCCCTGGTGGCAGGACGGAGAAGCAATCGTTGGTTGCGAGGCTGGCTGCCAGGCGGATGAACTCACGCAACTCGGCGGGCGTGGCCTGCACGCCGTGTTCGGTGGTGATGCGGGTGACGTGCTCGGCCACGGTGTGCGGCGTCCACGTCGATGCCGCCGCTGCGCAGCGATCCAGCGCACGGCTCGCGACCTCCTGCACGGCGAGGTCATCCAGCGACACCGAGGCGCGCGTTTCGCGCCGCTGGACGCGGGCGGGGTCGTATCCGGCGTCTGCGAGTTCCTGCCGCCACCACTGCTCGTTCTTCAAGTCCGCGGGCTTCTTGCCCGGACGCTGGTGTGTCCACGCGACACCCTGGAACTGTGCCGTGAGCACCGGGCCGGGCGTCTGACCGGGGTGCGCGGCTTCCCATTCGGCTTCGAGGCGGTCGAGGTTGCGTCTGATCTGCGCCGACCGCTTCGACATGACCGCGTTGAACGGCTCCAACTCGGCCACCTCACCGGACACCGGATCGAGGGTCAGGCCGTGGCGGTTCAGCGTCTCGGTCAACTCAGGATGCGCGGCGATCACAGCGGTGCCGAGCGCGCGGATCGCTCCCTGCTGCTTGAACAACGCCGCGGTGTCCAGCGCACGCCACTTCCCAGCCGCCCACACCCTCGTGCCGATCTGCATGTGGATATGCCGGTGCGGATCACCCGCCCGCGAGGTCTTATGCGAGATGCCGACGACCTGCATACGCTCAATAGGCACGACCTCCCGCGCGTCACGCGGCCCGACCCTCGTCACGGAGTGTTGGCCGAGCCAGCGGCGAATCTCGGCAAGAGCGTCCTGCTGAGCCTGGTCGAGTGCGACGGAGACTCTGGGGTGGAGGGCGGCGGCGGCCGACAGGCTCTTGGGTGCGTTGATCGTCATCTCCGCGAACAACGGCGATCCCTTCGTGCCCTCGCCAGGCTTGCGCGGGGTGCCCATCGACTCGCCTGTGATCGGGTCTGTCCAGTCCACCCACCCCTCGTACTCCTCAGCCGAGAGGGAACGGGCGGCGCTAACCTCGCCGTACGCATCGAGGACGACGTACTCGGCTACGGCGTTGTCTGCGCCGAGGTAGTACTCGTCGGCGCGGGAGCGGTCGGCCTCGACATAGCGGCGCGCGGCGGCACCGTTGCCGCGGAACAGGATCACGCCGCCCTTCATCCTGGCCTCCCTCATGAGTCGTCTCATGAGGGAGGTGCGCACGTCCCACCAACGGTGGCATACGTGCATAACTGCTATTGGGGGTAGCGGAGTCTGTTGGTGGGGGCAGGTCAGGCTGCGAGTCGGGCGAGATAGGTGTCGAGGACGACGGTGATGTGCTCGGGCGTGAATGATTCGGGGTCGGCGATCGCGTTGAGCGTGAGGCCGTCGGTGAAGGCTCGCAGCAGGGTGGCTTCGCGTGCGACGTCGGCGCGGGGCGCGAAGGTCTGCGCGGTGACCCGACACAAGTGCTGTAGTCCATCCTCAATCCCCCGGAGGATTGCCCGGAGTTCGGTGTCGCGTGCGGTGGCGGTAACGGCGAGCCAGACGTGTGCTTCTGTTCGGCGCGCCGCGTCCAGTGGGAGCGCTTGGAGCCACGCCTGACGAATATCGTCGTGGGGGTTGCCTGCGGGAGCAAGGGCTGCAAGTCGCTCTGCTTGGTCGTCGCGAACCATCTGGATGGTCGCTGCAAGCATTTGGTCGCTGCTGGGGAAGTAATGCCGCAGCGTCGACGGCTGCACGCCCGCTTCGACTGCGACCGTACGCACGGACACGGTGTGGATGCCGTCGCGTTCGATCAGCCGCGCGACCGCGCGCGTGATCGCCATCCGGCGTGCATCGTGATCCACGACCTTCGGCATCGATCCTCCTCGGTCATCTTCCCTCACCTATTATGGTACGACTGTGCGATAACAGCTTGATGCCACTCGAAAGGACTCTCGTGCGCAATCTCTCAGCTCGCCAGGTCACGGGGCTGCTCATTGTGGGCACGACCTCGGGCATGGCGATCCCCTTGGTGCTGTGGTTGATCCGCGACCCGGCATGGTTCGTCACCGACCTGCTCGGCGTGAACCAGGCGGCATCTTCGATCCCGTGGGCCTGGGTGCTCGCGGCGGTCATCGTCGTCGCGTACGTCGCGTACACGTTCTGGGCGGTGCCGTTCGTCAAGGAGCATGCCACCTCGTTCACGGGCCTCAAGCTCCTCGCCATCCCACTGGCACTGGTCACAGGGACACTGGAAGAACTGCTGTTCCGCAAGTTCCTCATGGACTGGCTCGACGGGCTCGGCGCAGCCGGTGTCCTGCAAGTCCTCGCGGCGGCGGTCGCCTTCGGCGTAGCGCATTCCCTCTGGGTGCTGTTCTCTCGTGACGCGCGGATCATTGTCCCTGTCGTCACGGCCACTACCGCTCTCGGCGCGGCGCTCGGCGCGACCTACCTTCTCGCAGACCGCAACGTGCTCCCCGTGATCGCTGCGCACATCGCCATCAACCTCGTCATCGAACCCTGGCTGCTCCTCAGCTCCATCAACGGGCGATGGGACACATCAACCCACGAGCCGGTGAGCGACATCCGCGTCAAGTGACAGGTCCTAGTTCGTGAACGCGGTGTGACGCTTACGAATCTGGCCTCGAAGTAGAACGACAGCCCTGACGATGCGTGCGAGCGCGCTGACGCGCGCCTCGGTTTGGGTTCCGGTGGCGCACCTCCCTTCTGGGAGGCGTCACCGTGGACGAGCATCTTATACCCCGCGCAGACGGCGCTACAGGTCCGGCTGGTTCGGCCAGCGGCGGGTTCGAGAGCCCGGAAGGTCTACGCGCCCTGCTCACCCGGCTATACGACGCTGGACCTGGTGCGTGGCGGGGTGATCGTGAAGCGGCAGAACTCATGCGCTACACCGCGATCAAGTACCGGCCACTTGCCAGTAAGCACGGTCTGGATGCCTGGGAAGTAGCGTCCGCCGCGTTCGAGGTGATGCTCGCCCCTTCGACGCGGAACGCGGGCAACCCGTGGGCGGTGGTCACTCGTGCTGTGCAGATCACCTGTAACGCTGAGACTCGTGCCGCCGGGTTGCTGACCTCGGCCAGCAAGGTGCGCCATACCTCTCGGATCGTTGGATTTCATGATGCCGTACGGTTCGCCGAACGAGAGCGCCTGGCTGACTATCACCCCGCGTTCACACACCACGACGACGGTGACGCAGAAGACAGCGAACATGAGGCAAGGGTGGCCGCTCTGCTGTCTGTCACTGTCGCACTGTTCGCCTCTACGGGGTGGGATGCGGCGCTGGTCGCCGAGTGCATGGAGCATGTGGCCTACCGGCTCGCCGACCTATCATCGCGAGCCCGAGCGGTCGAGGTGCTGCGCCGTGACCGCGCGATGCCGATGCTGCTCGGACTGCCGCCTCGGTCGTGGTCTGCGCTGTTGCGGATCGTGCTGGGGCATCCCGCCCCGAAGCACCCGGGCACTCCGGTCGGTGACGGTGTGTTCCTGCGGTTACTGAACGGCGAACCGCT
Source organism: Microbacterium aurum (assembly GCF_016907815.1). Lineage (NCBI taxonomy): Bacteria > Bacillati > Actinomycetota > Actinomycetes > Micrococcales > Microbacteriaceae > Microbacterium > Microbacterium aurum. The sequence goes on along the minus strand of NZ_JAFBCQ010000001.1, from coordinate 2,100,657 downwards.
GGACGCTCTGCGCAGCGACGAGGCGCTGATGGATGCGATCCGCGCCGCCAACCCCGACAAACACACCGCACCATGAACTGGGGGTGGGGTTCCGCACCTAACGGTATGGGCACCCACACCGCCAATCCCGCCACCTCTGCTTCATCGGATGACGCCACCCTTGGCGCACGACTCGCCGCCGCCTCACGTAGTGCGCAGGGCTTCACCACCGTGGTGGAGGATCCTGCTGTGCTGGCCGAACTGCGCGGCCTCTGCACCGCCCCTCGGCCCATGAACGCGCCTCGGGGCGAGAAGCGCGACAGCCCCGCACCCTGACATGCTTTGGCAGTCAGGGGCGCGGGACCGATCACACCAACTGAGCTATGCGCGCCAGATGAACTCGACCCGGTGCGAGAGGATTTCGGCGCGGTACGCGGCACGGCGCTCATGGAAGGCTTCGACGGTTTCGTTGCGGCGACGGGCCGGGGTCGCACCGTTCATGCCCTCCGGGAGAGCGTGAACGAGGACGGCTTGCAGGATGAGGCATGCTGCTTGGTACTGCCACATCGGAGTACGGCCCTCCCACTCGGCGGCGACGGTGGTCACGTCGATGCTCGGCCCAGCATGCTCGGGCGTCGTGGCGGCGTACTCGCGGCGGATGGCCTCGATCCGCTCCGCGATCCTCGCGCGTTGCCGCACCCACATGGCCTTGTCGATCAGACCGTCGTAGTAGTCATCATCGAGCCGTGCCAGTCGCTCCCGGTCCGCGTCGAGCGTCGCTGCGAGCCCGACCCGCGCCGCAAGGTCACCGTCAGACTTGCTGCGTTTTGTGGGGTGGAGGGTGATCTGCTCGAACGTCGCGAGCACCGCCTCCTCCACGAGTTTCGTGATTTCAGTCGAGCGGATTGATCGGTGGCACCCACCGCGCGTGGGCTGGATGCACTGGTACACGACGCCACGGTGAATCATCGCGGTCCCGCACTTCGAGCAGCGGATGAGCCCGGAGAACGGGTACATGCGCTTCGCCGCGCCGGTGCCGGGCTGGTGGAAGTTCCGAGCCTTCTTCCGCGCGTCGAGCACGTCGGAGACTTGCTGCCAGGTGTCCTCGTCCACGAGCGCAGGCCACGCCGCTTGCACCTGCATCTTCGAGGTCTTCGCGCGGCTCCCATCGGGCATCACGGGCCGGTATTCGCGTGTCCCTTTGTTCGAGGGGTTACGGAGCATCAGTTTCAGCGTCCGATCCGACCACGCACACTCATGAGTGGTGAGAATGCCGCGCTCATTCCAGTCCTTCCGAATCCGATACAGCGAGTCACCGGCCAGCACCCGCTGGTACGCCTCGATCACCAGAGGCCCGGTCACCGGATCGACAATCAGGACGCCGTTCTCGGCGCGGTAGCCGAACGGCACCCTGCCGCCGTGCCAGGCACCCTCGACGGCCTGCTGCTTCGCCGCCCGCGCGACACGGCGCGCGGTGTCAGCGGAGGACTTGTTCGCCATCGCCACCAGCACCCGCGCCATTGCCACGTCAGAGTCCGTGTCCAACCTGAGTGAGCCAGTGACGGAGCGGACGGTGAACCCGCCGAGGACTTTCGCGTCGATGAGGTCTTCCAAGTCGCGCGGGTCGCGCACCGCCCGATCCAAGTCGTAGGCGATCATCACCTGCGCATGCCCGTCGCTCAGGTGTTTCAGCATGGTACGGAACTGCGGGCGGATCACCCGGCGCACCCGCTCACCAGACGGCAGTGTGATCGTGCGCTGCTTGAACGCCGACGTGTCATTCTCACGAAACACCGCTGCGACTTCCCACCCGTGGGCTGCGACGTATGCACGGCAATCGGCCTCCTGCCGATCTACGCCTCGTTCGGTGCCCTCGGGGTCATCGCTGATCCTGACGTACATCACCGCCCGCACCGGCGCTGCTGATCCCGTAGCCTGCACCTGCTGTTCCTGGCCCATGTTCCGGCCCCACCTTCCTACTCGTGTGAGAGGTAGGTGCGTTTACAGAACCTCGGCTAGGCCAGATGCGCATCCTCGGCCACGTACTCCGCGGGCAAGGTCACGGTGCGCTGCCACTTACGGCCGTTGCCGGTCTCGACGACGCTCAGCGCACCGTCGTCGCCGACGTGCTGCACGGTCCAGGTCTGCCGGTTGGCAACGCCGAGCGTGGACTCGTTGCTGCGGGTCTGGATCACGTCCCCGGCGCCGATGGGCAGCCCGTCGCTGCCGAACACCGTCCGCCCGTCGTCAACCTCGTCGCAGTCGACCCGCTCGGCACGGATGCGTTCGTTGAGCGCCCGGGCCTCGTCGTTCGTCGCGGCGGTGATCGCATCCGCTGTACTCGTCGTCGTGGCGATGGCCGACCGCAGGTCCTCATCGGTGTCGTGCAGGGCGATCAGTCCGCGCTCGTTCAGCCGATCGAAGATCGCGGCGGGACTGCGGGCATGCCGCAGCTCGAGCGTGAACGCCGCATACGCGGGGTCGGTGAAGCGGTGCAGGCTCGTCATATCCACGACTGCTGGGGTGAGTTTGGTGGCGATGTCGAGAACGCCTCCGCGTCCGACGGCGGGGAGTTGCGCCCGGTCTCCGACGAGCGCGACAGCCGCCCCGGCCTCGTCCGCGACCTGCAACAGTGCGAGTGCGGAGTCTTGGTCGAGCATCCCTGCCTCGTCGACGACGATCCGCTCACCAAGTGCGAGACTCGCCTCATGCACCGGCCCCCGGTAGGTGCTTCCGGTTTCGGGATCGGCATCACCGGGCCGCAGGCGTGTCCACACGCCGTCGCTGTTCCACCGGAACCCGTGTGCGTAGACGAGCGCGGCCACGGAGTCGGTCGGGATGCCGAGTTCCTGCGCCGCGACGTCGGCGGCCTTCTTCGTCGGCGTGACGACCCGCGTCCCACGGCCCTCGGCTGCTGCGGCTTCGATGGCCGTCTTGAGCATGGTCGTCTTACCCGACCCCGCGGCGCCTTCGACCACGACGAGCGGGTTGGCGGATGCGACGACTGCGGCCGCTCGTTCCTGGTCATCATCCAGGCCCGCCTGCACCGCGAGCTTGTGTACGCCCGGGATGCGCTGGTTGGACTTCTCCGCGCGTGCGGTGAGCAGGTCGCGCAGGTCCGTCTCGGCAGCGACGACGCGCAGCGATGTCAGATGCGCGACGTGCTCCGGCTTCGGCGCGCCGGGTGGGAGGACGGAGAGGCAGTCCGATGCTGCGAGCTGCGTCGCCAGTTGCACGAACTCTCGTAGCTCCTCGGGTGTGGCTTGCACGCCGTGCTCGGTGGTGATGCGGGTGACGTGCTCGCGCAGCGTATGCGCCGTCCACGCCGATGCACCCGCCGCCGCACGGTCAAGTGCACGAGATGCGACTTCTTCGATGCGCAGTTCGTCGAGCGCGACCGGTGCAGGCCTGTGCGCCCGTGGTGCATCCGGGCTGTAGCCGGCGTCTTCGAGCTCCGCGCGCCAACCGGCCTCGCTGCCGAGCACCGTGGGCTTCTTCCCCGGGCGTTCGTGCTCCCACGCCTTCGCTTTCAGCCGCGCCCGCACGACCGGCCCGGGTTCCTCGCCGGGATGCGCAGCTTCCCATTTGGCCTCGAAGGTGGCGAGATTGCGTTCGACCTGCGCACCGCGCTTCGACAGGGCCGCGTTGAACGGCTCCAGCTCTGCGACCTCTCCCGTCGCCGGGTCGAGCGTGAGACCGTGCTTGTCGAGTACGGCGGCGAGTTGCGGGTGGGCGGCGATGATCGCGGTGCCAAGGGCGCGAATCGCGCCCTGCTGCTTGAACAGCGCCGCGGTGTCCAGACCGCGCCACTTCCCCGCGGCGTAGACGCGGGTGCCGATCTGGAAGTGGATGTGCCGGTGCGGGTCACCCGCACGGCTGGTCTTGTGCGCGACCGCGACGGTCTGCAACTGCTGCACCGGCACAATCTCTCGCGCGTGCCGAGGCCCGATCCGGGTGACCGAGTGCTGGGCGAGCCAGCGTCGGATCTCCGCCGCCGCATCCTGTTGCGCGGCGTCGAGCGCGTCGGAAACCTCCGGATGCAGGGCGGCGGCGATGGAGAGAGACTTCGGGGCGTTGATCACCATCTCCGCAAACCGCGGCGAACCCCGCATCCCCTCGCCCGCGCCGCGCGGGGTTCCCATCGATGTGCCGCTAATCGGGTCCGTCCAGTCGACCCATGCGGCGTACTGCTCCGGGTTGAGCGTACGCCCCTCGATGACCTCGCCCGCGGCGTCGGTGACGGTGAACCCCGGCAGCGCGGTGCCGCCCTCCAGGTAGTACTCGTCGGCGGTGGATCTGTCGGACTCCAGGTACCGGCGCGCAGCCGTGCCAGTACCGCGGAACAGGACCACGCCGCCTTTCACCCCGGGCCTCCTCACGAGTCGTCTCATGAGGGAGGTGCGCACGCCCCACCCGCGGTGGCATACGTCCATGAATGAATCTGAGGAGATACGCGTGGTGCGACCGTCTGGGCAGGGGCGCAGATGAGAGGGCTAGACGATCGGGGCAGAGTGGCGACGGTCGTTCCGGGAGCGCCGTCCATGGTCGCGGCGCGCTGGTGACGCGCGAGCGTCGTTGAGCCGAACGATACAGCCGAGCGGCTCTATGACGACCTCAGGGGCTCATCTGTTTGCGGACGCGAACCGGCAGCACGACCGGACAGCGCGAAGCGGTGGTTCATAGCTCCACGAGGTGCGGAGGCGACAGCTTCGGGGTCCGATGCGACGGTCCCGGCAATTTTCCGGGGCCGTCAGCGAGGGGCGTGCGCGCCGTCCAACACGTTTATCCGCGTCGTCCACGGTGCCGCCAAATTGACGGAACCGTCCGGCCTCCCAAAGTCTGGACGGCCGAATCCTCGTACGGTGGTGGCAAGTTGACACCGCCTGCAGTCCCGGGGCTCGGGCTTCGTGGTGGTGCAAGATTTGCGCCACCACGGTGGTGTCGATTCGGCACAACCGGCGTTCTTTTCACGGGGGGTGCCGAATCGACACCCCCGTCGCCGAGCCTCGGCCCGGCACAGCCATCCCCGGCCGACCTACGGTGGTTGAGATTCCACACCGCCGCCGCCCGCTCATGGACTTGTGGTGCAGGTACGTTACCTCTCCTCCCGCACAGGTGCAAGGCTTCATTGAGAAGGTACGCCGGCCCATTCCGCGCGACCGGCGAGCCGCATGACTCACGTCCCAAGGATCGTGTCGAGGATGTCGGCGGTGACGACATCAACTTGCTCGGCCGTGATGACGTAGCTGTTGCGTGTGACCATCTCGTTCGCATGCCCGAGCAGCCGTGACGCGATCGTGAGCCCCGCCGCGCGCTCCACGAGAGTCGCGGTGGTGCGCCGGTAGATGTGCGTCGAGTACTCATCCACGTCAACACCGAGACGCACGAGCTCATCACGGTTGTCGTCGATGAACGAGCGCAGTAGACGCTCGTAGTTCGACACGCTCATCGGCTTGCCGGTCTTCGTCGGGAACAGCAACGCCTCCAGCCCCTTCTCCGCGAGTGCGAGCCGGCGCCGCACTGCGTCGGCCGCAAGAGCGGGGAGCGCGACGCGACGACGTTGGCGGGTACGCTTCGGGGCGTTCTTCCGCTGAATGCCCTGCGCCTTGTTCTGGATCACGGTGCCGTCGATCAGGATCGTCGGCGGGGCGGTGGTCATGTCCACGTCGCAGCGGCGCAGGCCGATGCACTCCCCCACGCGAGCGGAGGTGCCGAGCATGATGTCCATGCCGTCCACGAGCGCCCGCCAGTTCGGGCGCGGTCCCATGCCCTCCGTCTCCCGCCACCGGGTCATGAGGTCGCGGATCGCCTCGATCTGCTGCGGAGTGAGCATCGCGGTCTTCTTATCCGGCGTCGGCAGCCGCGTGACGTCGCGCACCGGGTTCGTCGGAATCGCGTCGTCGCGCACGGCGAACCCGCAGATGAGCGAGAGCACCGAACGGGCCTTCCGCGCTGCGGACACACCCCGGTCGGCAAGGAGGTTCTGGATGATCCGATCGCAGCGGCCGACCGTGAGCGCCTCCAGCGTGACGCCGCCACAGACGGGGACGAGCGTGAGACGGACGGTGGTCTCGTAGTTCTCATACGTCGACCACGACAGCGTGCCGTTCTCGGCGCGCACCTTCACCGTCGGCAGCCACGCCTCCGCCGCCTCCTGGATGGTCGATGCGGCGGTGACGATGGCCTTCGCGTGCGTCGTCAGGGTCTTCGCGCGCGACAGCAGCTCCTCGCGGGCTGCATCCTCGGTAGCGGCTTCGGCGCGGAGCTGCACCAACTCGCCGGAGTCGTCGCGCATCCGGGCGCGTGCCCGCCACTTGCCGCTCGCGAGCTGGGTCACCTGCACCTGGCCGACCTCGCCCGCGGCGATCTTCGGCCTAGCCATGACGCTGCTCCCGCGCCCACGCGAGCACGTCCTCACTGTCGTACTTCACGTGCCGACCGAGCTTCAACCACGGCGGTCCCGACTTCGTGAGCCGCCAGCCTTCGAGCGTGCGCTCGGGCACCCCCAGCAGAACGGCGACCTCGGCCTGGGTCAGGAACGCGGGCTCGACCGCGATGCGTGCATGAGCTTCCATGCCTGACAGGTGCGGAGCGCGTACCCGCGCGAACGAGCGGGGGCGAGTGCGTACCTCATCGGCAGAGACGACCACGAAACGCGCCCCGTGGGGGTTTCTGGTCACCAATCTGGTCACTGGACGCCAGATCGGGCCATTCGATGGAGTGAGGAAGGAGCCAGACTTCCTAGAGAACTCTAGCGATTCGTTGCTGGGGTACCTGGACTCGAACCAAGAACAACTGAACCAGAATCAGCCGTGTTGCCAATTACACCATACCCCAAGGGGGTTCGGCCGGAGCCGTACCGAAGGTCAAGCTTAGCCCACCGGAGAGGCGCGGCCAAACCGGGGCGACCCGGCGCGTCGCGCTCAGCGGATTCACACGCGGCGCCTCGATCGCTCCTGGTGGGCGGCACTACCGTCGCGTCGTGACCGTCCTCGCCGCTCCCCCACTGCCCGTTGCCGCCGGCGTGACCGGCCGGTCCTGGGGCTCACGCTGGGGCTGGAGCGTCGCCGCCCTCGCCTTCGTCACGCTGCTCCTCACCGGATGGGGTGTCGGCGGGTCGATGTCGGACTACTACGCGTCGATCGCCCTGTCGATGAGCGAGAGCTGGTCGAACTTCTTCTTCGGCGCGATGGACCCGGCGGGCACTGTCACCCTCGACAAGATCCCCGGTTCCTTCTGGATCCCCGCGCTGTTCGTGCGCGTCTTCGGGTTCTCGCCCTGGGCGGTGATCGTCCCGAACGCACTCGCGGCCTCGGCATCCGTCGTCCTCGTGTGCGTCACGGCCCGGCGCTGGGCGGGCCCGCTGGCGGGGCTGACGGCGGGCGCCGTCGTCGCGACCACGCCGATCCTCGTCGCCGTCGCGCGATCGAATCAGCCGGAGACCTTCTTCGTGCTCGCCCTCGCCCTCACGGCATGGGCGGCCACGAGGGCGCTCGACCGCCGGAGTCTCGGCTGGCTGCTGCTCGCCGGTGTGTTCATCGCCGCCGGATTCCACACCTACATGCTCGAGGCCTGGGCGGTGTGGCCCGCGCTCGCCCTGGCGTACCTCTGCACCCGCCAGTCGTGGGCGCGCCGCATCTGGCACCTCGCGGTGGCGGGTGCGACGAGCCTCGCACTTTCCCTCGTCTGGATCGTCGCGGTCGCGCTCGTCCCGGCATCCGCCCGCCCCTACATCGGCAGCACGCTCTCCAACAACCCGTGGGAGATGGTCTTCGGCTACAACGGACTCGGTCGCTTCGGGCAGATCACGGCGGACGAGACCGCCTATCGCTCGTTCACACCGCCGTTCTCCGGCAGCCCCGCGGCACTGCGCCTGCTGAACGACGCGCTCGCCACCCAGATCGGGTGGATGCTGCCCACCGCCCTCGTCGCGGTCGCCGTAGTGTTCGTGCTGCGCTTCCGGTTGCCGTTGACCGTTTTCGGAACGGCATGGTTCGTCACCTTCGCCGCCATGTTCTCGGCCGTGGCGGGCATGCACCAGTTCTACACCGCAGCACTCGCAATCCCCACAGCCCTGCTGATCGGAACCGCCTTCGCGCTCGCCCGCCGCCGCGGCGTGCTCTGGGCGCAGCTGGCGCTGCCCGCGACCGCGGCCGTCACGGCACTGTGCATCAGCATCGCCACCCCGGCGGCGACGTACTCCCTCGTCGCGGCGGCGCTGCAGTGCGCCGTCGCCGCGGTGACGGCGGGACTCGTGCTGACCGAGCGCCGTCGCGGGCGGCGGATGCCGGTGACCGCGGTCGCGGGCATCGTCGCCCTGCTGCTGACGCCGATGGTGTGGGCCGTGGTCACGATGGGCACGCCAAACTCGACCAACCCCGTGGCTGGAGGGGTCGCGGCGCAGGGCGTTCCCGGAGCGTCGGGAGGCTTCGGCGCCGGCCGCGGCCCCGGCGGCGGCGCGGGAACGTTCGGACAGGCGCCGTCTGCCGGGCGGGACGGTCGCGCGGCCGGCGGCGCCGGAACCGGCGGCATCGGACGCGGGAGCGGAGTGCCGGTGTTCGGCGCCTCCAGCACGGCGCAGCTCGCCTGGCTCGAGGCGCACCGAGACGGCACGCCCTACCTCGCGGCCGCGTTCGGCGCGCAGTCTGCCGCGAGCCTCATCATCGCCTCGGACGGTCAGCCCGTGCTGCCGATCGGCGGCTTCAACGGGAAGGATCCGGTGCCGACCCTCGCCGCCTTCCCGCAGCTCATCGCCGACGGCGACCTGCGCTACGTCCTCGCCGGCAGCGCCGGCGCCCTGGGTAGTGGTGGGGGTGCTGGTGGTGTCGGCAGCGGGGGCGACACCGGCTCCACGAGTGCGGAGATCCGCGCGTGGGTGCGGGAGAACTGCACCGCGATGACGGATGCCGCGGCATCCGGAATCTACGACTGCACGCCCTGAGCGGGTTCTCCGGGTCGGGTCAGCCCAGGTGGTCCACGAGCGCACCGAGGCGGCGGATCGACTCGGCCTTGCCGAGCAGCTCCATCGACTCGAACAGCGGCGGTGAGACGCGGCGACCGCTGACCGCCACCCGCAGCGGGCCGTACGCGACGCGGGGCTTGAGGCCCAGGCCGTCGATGAGCGCGCCCGCGAGCGCCTCCTGCACGGCGGCGGCGGTGAAGCTCTGCTCGGGCACCAGCTCGAGCGCACCGACGGATGCCACGAGCACCTCGCCGGCGTTGGCGGGGAGGCTCTTCAGCGCGTCCTCGTCGTAGGCGACCTCGTCGCGGAAGAGGAAGCCGAGGAGGCCCGGCGCCTCCCCCAACAGCTGCATGCGCTCCTGCACGAGCGGGGCCGCGGCATCCAGCGTCGCCTGCTGCGCCGCCGTCGGCGGGTTCGCCACGAGACCGGCCGCGTGCAGGTACGGCACGAGCCGGCTCGCGAAGTCCGCCGGCTCGAGCATGCGGATGTGGTCACCGTTGATCGACTCGGCCTTCTTCTGGTCGAAGCGGGCCGGGTTGGGGTTGACGTCGGCGATGTCGAACGCGGCCACGAGCTCGTCGCGGGAGAACACGTCGCGATCGGCGGCGATCGACCAACCGAGCAGGGACAGGTAGTTCAGCAGGCCCTCGTGGATGAAGCCCTTCTCGCGCAGCAGGAACAGGTCGGCCTGCGGGTCACGCTTGGAGAGCTTCTTGTTGCCCGTCTCGCCGAGGACGAGCGGCATGTGCCCGAACCGCGGGACGAAGTCGGTGACGCCGGCGTCGTTCAGCGCCGCATACAGCGCGAGCTGACGGGCGGTCGACGGCATGAGGTCCTCACCGCGGATCACGTGCGTGATGCCCATGAGCGCGTCGTCGACGGGGTTCGTGAAGGTGTAGAGCGCCTGGCCGCCCGCCCGCACGACGACGAAGTCGGGGAAGGAACCGGCCGGGAACGTCACCTCGCCACGGATGAGGTCGACGTAGGTGAGGTCGTGGTCGGGCACGCGCAGCCGGTAGGCCGGCTCGCGACCTTCGGCGCGGAACGCGGCCTTCTGCTCGTCGGTGAGGTCACGATCGAAGTTGTCGTAGCCGAGCTGCTTCGCGCGGCCGGCGGCCTCGTTGCGGGCGTCGATCTCCTCGGCGGTGGAGTACGACTCGTACACCGCGCCGGAGGCGATCAGCCGCTCGAGCACCTCGGCATAGATCTCGCGGCGCTGCGACTGCCGGTACGGCGCGTGCGGGCCGCCCTTCTCGACACCCTCGTCCCAGTCGATCTCGAGCCAGGTGAGCGCGTCGACGAGCTGACGGTAGCTCTCCTCGCTGTCGCGGGCGGCGTCGGTGTCCTCGACGCGGAAGATCAGCTTGCCGCCGGTGTGCCGCGCGTACGCCCAGTTGTACAGGGCGGTGCGGACCATGCCGACGTGCGGCAGCCCCGTCGGCGAGGGGCAGAACCGCACGCGGACGTCGGTGCCGGAGGCGGTGGTGGTGCGGGGATCGATCGCTGCAGACATCCGCACCAGTCTAGTTCGCGGCTCGCTGCCGTTCCGGCGAGGCGGCTGAGGCGAGAACCTGCTGCAGAGCATCGAGCGCGGCGGCGAGCGACGGCACCCGCTCCGCGCCCTGCGCCGTCACGACGTGGAGACGCCGCGCCTCCGCCGGCGGCAGCGGCGCCGTGACGATGCCGGGCAGCAGCGGGAACGACTCGAGAGCCATGCGCGGCAGCGTCGCCACGCCGATGCCCTGCGCGACGAGACCCTCGACGGCCACGTAGTTGTCGGTCTCGTATCCGATGCGCGGCGTGAATCCGGCGCGTCCGCACAGTTCCAGCAGGTGGCCGCGACAGCGGGGGCAGCCGGCGATCCACGTCTCGTCCGACAACTCGCCGACATCGCGCACGGCGGCGTGGCCGGCCGGCAGGACGAGCATGAGGTCATCGCGCCCCGCGCTGCGCACCGAGAGTCCGCGGGCGCTGGAGCGGTGCGGGTCGTCGCGGTCGCCCGGGTAGCTGAAGGTGAGGGCGATGTCGGCACGGTCCTCGCGCACGGCCTCGACCGCCTCCGGCGGCTCCGCCTCCAGATACGTCAGCGACAGACCGGGATGGGATGCCGCGAGAGCCGCGATGAGCCGCGGCACGACGACAGGCGACGCGGATGGGAAGGCCACGAGCCGCACGACGCCGGTGCGGAGCCCCCGCAGCTGAGCCAGTTCCTCGGCCGCCGCGTCGACGGCGAGCGTCACGGCGGGCGCGTGGCGTGCAAGCACACGCCCGGCTTCGGTGAGACGGATGCCGCGCCCCACCCGCTCCACGATCGCCACGCCGAGCCGGGACTCCAGGCGCCGCAGGTGCTGGCTGATCGCCGGCTGACTGAACCCCAGGGTGCCGGCGGCGCACGTGATCGACCCGGTGTCGGCGATCGCGCGGACGATGCGCAGCGTCTGGACGTCGAGGACGAGACTCGGTTCTTCCGGCATCCATCCATAATCACACGTCATGACTTTGATCGGACACCTGTCGTAGACGCATACGTTGCGCGACGAGAAAGTGGATGCATGAGCCCGACGTCCCTCGCCGCCCGCCCGCCGGCCGACCTCGGAAGTCTCGAGGCGCTGCGCGCGCAGTTCCCGGATGCCGCGGGGTATCTCGCCGCATGCACGGTGGGACTTCCCACGTCGGGCACGCGCGCGGCGGTCGCGGCCGACCTCGCCGGGCGGCCGGACGTCGCGGAGTACTCGCGCGCGGTCGAGGCGTCGCGCGCGCACTTCGCGCGACTGGTCGGGGTGACGCCGGACCGCGTGGCGATCGGAGCGCAGACGTCGGTCCAGGTCGCGCTGCTCGCGGCATCCGTCCCCGAGGGCGCCGACGTACTCGTACCCGAGCATGAGTTCTCGTCGCTCGTGCTGCCGTTCGTCCACGCGGGGCGCGGCATCCGCGTGCGCACGGCGCCGCTGGCGCGTCTCGCCGACGAGATCCGGCCGGGTACCGCGCTCGTCGCGTTCTCGCTCGTTCAGTCGGCTTCGGGCGAGGTCGCCGACCTCGACGCGATCGTCGCCGCCGCCTCCCGGCGGGGCGCTCGGACCGTGTGCGACGCGACGCAGGCGGTGGGGTGGCTGCCGGTCTCCGCCGCACGCGTCGACGCCCTCCTCTGCCACGCGTACAAGTGGCTGTGCTGTCCGCGCGGCGTCGCGTTCCTCACCGTGCGCACGGAATACGCCCGCGTTCTCGTGCCCGTGCAAGCCGGGTGGTATGCGGGCGAGGACCCATGGACCTCATGCTACGGCGGCGACGCGGACCTGGCCGGCTGCGCCCGTCGCTTCGACGTCTCCCCCGCCTGGCAGGCCTTCGTCGGCGCGGAGCCCGCTCTCGCCGCGTTCGCCACGACGGACATCGCGCAGGTGCACGCGTGGACCACACGGCTGGCCGCGGCCTTCCGCAAGCGTCTGGACCTGCCGGAGCCGGAGCGTCCGAGCGCCATCGTCACGTGGCCGGATGCCGATGGATGCGACCTCGCGCGCCTCACCGCGGCCGGCATCACGGCCTCCGGCCGCAATGGCAGCGCGCGCGTCGCTTTCCACGTCTTCAACGACGCCGGTGACATCGACCGGGCGGCGGTCGCGCTCGGACGCTGACCCGCCGACTCCCGACCCCACCGCTCCCAACAGCAAGGGATCGTGCGCGACACGCCGGCGCGGGCCGTCAGCCTGCGGCGTGTCGCGCGGCATCCCTTGCCGTTCGCCATCGCATCGCGAGCCCGCCGAAACCTCGGCCCTGGGCCGAGCCCTCACCTCCGGGCCGCGCCAGGCGTGAGGGTTCGGCTCAGAGGGGAGGGTTCGGCACTGCGGAGGGATCCGGGCCGGGCGGATGCCGCGGGCCACACGGATGCCGCGAGCAACACGGATGCCGCGGGCCACACGGATGCCGCGGCCCGGGCGGATGCCGCGGGCCACACGGATGCCGCGGGCCAGACGGATGCCGCGAGCAACACGGATGCCGCGAGCAACACGGCGGCCGCGCGTCAGCGCGTCAGCGCGCGGCGCGCGCGTACGGCGCGAGCACCGTCACCGCGGCGACGACGATGAGCGCGACGAGCGCGAGCCCGCCGTAGCCGATCGCGCCGAGCACGAAGCCCGCGCCGATCGCCCCGAGGCCGCCGACGAGGCTCATCGCAAGGTCGCTGCGGCCCTGGCGGCGCGTGCGCAGCGACTCCGCCGACGACTCCGTCAGCAGGGTCGATCCCGCGACCGTCGACGCGCTCCAGCCGAGGCCGAGCAGGACGAGCGCGACGGTGACGGCGGCGCCGGACTCCTGGCCGACGGCCGCGGTCAGCAGGGCCGCGGTGAGCAGTGCCTGGCCGAGGAGGATCGTGGGGATGCGGCCGAGTCGGTCGGCGAGGACGCCGAACACGGGAGCGAGCGCGTACATGCCCGCGATGTGCAGGCTGATCGTGAGTCCGATGATCTCGAGGTCCGCGCCGTGGTGGAGCAGATGCACGGGCGTCATCGCCATGACGGCGACCATCACGCCGTGGGCGCCCGCGATCGCGACGATCGCGTACGCGGCCGCCCGCGGCCGGTCGGCGCGGGCGATGCCCGCGGCGGCTCCGGTCGCCGCGCTGCCCGCGATCCGCGTCGCCACCAGCAGCGGATCGGGCCGCAGCGCCGCGAGGTACAGCGCGACGGCGAGGATCTGCGCGACGACGGTGAACACGTACGGCCCGGTCAGCGGCGGCATCCCCAGCGCGTCGCCGAGCGCCTCCCCCGGACCCACGAGGTTCGGCCCGAGGACTGCCCCGATGGTCGTCGCCCAGACGACGAGCGAGAGATCGCGGCCGCGCGAGGCCGCCGTGGCGAGGTCGACCGCCGCGAACCGCGACTGCAGGTTCGCGGCCTGACCGGCACCGATGAGCGCGAACCCCGCCAGCAGCAGCGGGAAGACCCGCACGCCTGCCGCGAGGATCACGACGGCGACGCCGACGAGCGCGATGAGCATGCCGCCGGCCAACGCGATGCGGCGTCCGCTGCGACGCGCGAGCGCTGCGAGCGGGACGGCGAGAGCCGCCGTCCCGAGCGTCACGAGCGCGGTCGCGAGCCCCGAGAACGCCTCATCGCCGGAGATGTCCGCCGCCAGCACGGCGCCGAGCGAGATCGTCGCTCCGAAGGCGATGCCGCCGAGGATCTGCCCCGACGCGAGCACCCCCACGGTCCGACGCCGCAGGCGGGCGAGCGCGTCGTCGTCGTAGGCCGCGGCATCCGTCGCCGACGTCGGTCCGGTCGCGTCAGCCATCGGCGCGCGGCGCGTCGCGGACAGGGTTCCGCAACGTCCCGAGCCCCGTGATCTCCACCTCGACGACGTCGCCCGCGACGAACGGACCGACGCCGGCCGGCGTCCCCGCAAGGATCACGTCGCCCGGCAGCAGCGTGAACGCCTGTGAGGCGTACGAGATGAACTCGGCGACCGAGTGCACCATGTTGCCGAGCGGGCCGTCCTGGCGGACCTCGCCGTTGACCCGGGTGATGATGCGCACATCGGATGCCGGGTCGAACTCGGTCTCGATCGCGGGACCGAGCGGGCAGAACGTGTCGAACCCCTTCGCGCGCGCCCACTGCCCATCGGTCTTCTGCAGGTCTCGCGCCGTGACGTCGTTGCCGATCGTGTAGCCGAAGACGTGGTCCAGCGCATCGGCGACCGACACGTTCTTCGTGACGCGGCCGATGACAGCGGCAAGCTCGCCCTCGTAGTCGGTGCGCTCGGACTGCGGCGGCCGCACGATCGTGTCCCCGGGTCCGATGACGGAGGTGTTGGGCTTGAGGAACATCATGGGCTCCTCGGGCACCTCGTTGCCGAGCTCCGCCGCGTGGTCGCGGTAATTGCGGGCGATGCCGATGACCTTCGAGCGCGGGATCACTGGTGCGAGCAGCGCGACCTCGCCGAGCGGCACGCGCTCACCCGTCGTGTCGAATCCGGCGAACAGCGGATCACCGGCGAGGACGACCAGTTCGCCCTCGTCGACGATGCCGAACCGGATGGCGTCCTGGTGGCTGAAGCGGACGATCCTCACGCGTCAGAGCCCTCGGCGGCGTCGGCGTCCAGCCGCAGCAGCCAGCCGTGCGTGTCTTCCCGGCGCCCGTACTGGATGTCGGTGAGCTCCTGCCGCAGCGACAGGGCGAGCTCGCCGAGGGGCTGCTCGTCGACGAAGTCGTGACCCTTCAGCTGCCCGATGGGAGCGACCACGGCCGCGGTACCGCACGCGAACACCTCGACGATGTCGCCCGAGGCGACGCCCTCGCGCCACTCGTCGATCGAGACGGCACGCCCCTGAACCTTGTGCCCGCGGTCGGCGGCCAGCTGGAGGATGGAGTCGCGCGTGATGCCCTCGAGGATCGAGTCCGACTGCGGCGTGACGAGCGTGCCGTCCTTGTAGACGAACACGACGTTCATGCCGCCGAGCTCCTCGACGTTGCGGTCGGAGTCGAGGAAGACGACCTGGTCGCATCCCTGCTCGTAGGCCTCGGCCTGCGGCAGCAGACTCGCGGCGTAGTTGCCGCCGGTCTTGGCGGCACCGGTCCCGCCCTTGCCGGCGCGGGCATAGTCCTCGCTGAGCCAGATCGAGACCGGCTTGGCGCCGCCCTTGAAGTAGGCGCCGACCGGCGAGGCGATGAGGTAGTAGGCCACCTTGTTCGCGGGGCGCACGCCGAGGAACGCCTCCTTGGCGAACATGAAGGGCCGCAGGTACAGGCTCTGGTCAGCGCCGGAGGGGACCCACGCGCCGTCGACCGCGATGAGCTCGCGCAGCGACTGGATGAAGTACTCCACCGGCAGTTCCGGCAGCGCGAGCCGCCGGGCGCTGCGCTGCAGGCGACGGCCGTTCTGGTCGGGGCGGAAGGTCCACACCGAGCCGTCGGCGTGACGGTAGGCCTTGATCCCCTCGAAGATCTCCTGGCCGTAGTGGAGCACCGCGGCGGCGGGGTCGAGCGAGATGGGCCCGTAGGGCTGCACGCGGGGACGGTGCCACCCGCCGCGCACCGACCAGCAGATGTCGACCATGTGGTCGGTGAAGGTCGTGCCGAAGGCGGGGTCGACCAGCAGTTGGTCGCGCTCGGCGGGCGTCTTGGCGGCGAGATTGCGCGTGACGGCGAACTCGAGCGGGGCGAGGGCGGTGTCGGGGTCGTAGGTGAGGCTCATGAGATGTCCTGTGAGATCGTGACCGGTGCGGCGGGATGCGGCATCCTCAGGCTACGCCGCGGGCGTCGCGGCGGGGAGCGCCCGGGCGATGGCGTCGCCGGTCTGTGCGGTCGTGCGGGCGGATCCGTCCCGGGCGGCGATATCGGCTTCGATGGCGCGGGTGACGCGCCGGGCCTCATCGGCGAGCCCGAGGTGATCGAGCATGAGTGCGATGGATCCGATGGCGGCCGTGGGGTCGGCCTGCTGGGTCCCTGCGATGTCGGGCGCTGAGCCGTGCACGGGCTCGAACATCGAGGGGAAGACGCCGTCGGGATTGATGTTCCCCGATGCGGCGAGGCCGATGCCTCCGGTGACGGCGCCGGCCAAGTCGGTGAGGATGTCGCCGAAGAGGTTGTCGGTGACGATCACGTCGAAGCGGCCCGGGTTCGTGACCAGATAGATGGTGGCCGCGTCGACGTGTGCATAGTCTACGGTCACGTCGGGGTGCTCGGATGCCACGGCGTCCACGATCCGCTTCCACATGCCGCCGGCGTGCACCAGCACGTTGGTCTTGTGCACGAGGGTCAGTTTCTTCCGGCGCTTCTCCGCCTGCGCGAAGGCGTAGCGGACGACGCGCTCGATGCCGTAGGCCGTGTTGACCGAGGTCTCGTTGGCGACCTCGTGCGGCGTGCCGGTGCGGATCGAGCCGCCGTTGCCGACGTACGGCCCCTCGGTCCCCTCGCGCACGACGACGAAATCGATCTCGCCGGGGTCGGCGAGCGGACCTGGCGCCCCCGGGTACAGCCTCGACGGGCGGAGGTTCACGTAGTGGTCGAGTGCGAACCGCAGCTTCAGCAGCAGGCCGCGCTCGATGTTCGCATCCTTCAGGCGCGGGTCGCCGGGCACGCCGCCGACAGCGCCCAGGAGGATGACGTCATGGCTCGCGATCGCCGCGAGGTCATCGTCAGTGAGCGTGTCGCCGGTCTCGAGGTAACGCGCCGCGCCGAGCGAGAACCGCGTTTTCTCGAAGGTGACGCCGGAGTCGCGCGTCACGGCATCCAGGACCTTCTCCGCCTCGGCGACGACTTCGGGACCGATGCCGTCGCCCGGGATGACGGCCAGCTTGATGACGCGCGACATGGATCTCCTCGTGCTCACAGAGACCGCGCGAGGCGTGCCGATCAGTGCTCGGCGTGCGCGGTGCGGGACCCCTTCAGCGTAGTGGCCGCGATGACCGCTGCGATGCCGACGAGGACGGCGCCGATCACGGCCGTGATGCCCACCCCGGCGTCGAACGCGTGCGCTGCCGCGGTGCGGAGGGCCTCGGCGGTGGCGGGATCGAGCGTGTCGGCGACGGTCACCGCGCCCGCGAGGGTCTCGCGCGCGGCATCCGCGGCGTCGCCGGCCACGCCCGCCGGCAGCACGATTCCGGTGCGATACGCGGCGGTGAGGATGCCGCCGAGCACGGCCGTGCCGAGGACGGCGCCGAGCTCGTACGCCGTCTCGGAGACCGCGCTGGCGGCCCCCGCCTTCGCGGGCGGGGCGCTCGCGAGGATGAGGTCGTTCGAGACGGTCTCGGCGGCCCCGATGCCGATGCCGAGCAGCGTGAACGCGCCGATCAGCAGCGCGAGCGCGCCGTCGCCGACTGCGAGCGGGACGAGGAGGTACGCGACGACGGAGAACGCCAGCGCGACGGGGACGACGATGCGGGCCGACACGCACCGTGCGACGGGCACCACGAGCAGGCCCGAGATGATCATCGCGAGCATGCCCGGCACGAGCGCGAGCCCGGCGTTCATGGGCGAGAGCCCGACGATCAGCTGCAGGTGCTGCGCGACGAAGTAGAGAAACCCGACGAGCGCGATGACGCTCAGCAGGTTGACCAGGAGCGCGCCGCTGAAGGTGCCGCGCGAGAAGAGGCGCATGTCGAGCATGGGCTGCTTCGCGGCGAGCTGACGACGCACGAACAGGATGCCGAAGAGGATGCCCGTCGCGGCGAGGATCACCGGCAGCGGACCGAACCCGTGGACCGCCACCTCCTTGATGGCGTACACGACGGGGACCATCGTGAGCATCGACAGGGCGATGCTCACCGGGTCGATGCGACCGGGGTGCGGGTCGCGGCTCTCCGGCACGAGGAGCGGCGCGAGGACGAGGAGCGGGACGAGCACGGGCACCGACATGAGGAAGACCGAGCCCCATGCGAAGTGCTCGAGCAGGAAGCCGCCGACGATCGGCCCGAGCGCGGCGCCGGCCGAGAACATCGAGGCCCAGACGGCGATCGCGAGGCGGCGCTGGTCGCGATCGGTGAAGATCGACCGCAGCAGCGAGAGCGTCGAAGGCATGAGCATCGCACCGAACACGCCCATCCCGGCACGGGCGGCGATGAGCCAGGCGGCGCTGGGGGCGAACGCGGCGAGCACCGAGACGGCGGCGAATCCGGTCGCGCCGATCAGCAGCATCCGGCGCCGGCCGAACCGGTCGCCCAGGGTCCCCATCGTCACCAGCAGGCCCGCGAGCACGAGCGGGTAGGCGTCGATGATCCACAGCTGCTGGGCGCTGGAGGGGTTCAGGCTCAGCGAGATGTCGGGCAGCGCGAAGCTCAGCACGGTGTTGTCCACCGAGACGAGCAGCACGGGCAGCATGAGGACGACCAGCGCCGTCCAGCCGCGCCAGCCGACCCGCTTCCCCTGAGCGTCGGCGAGGGTGATCTCTTCAGTCAAAGTCATGATATCTATACCGTCCAGCCGGTATAGTAACAGATGACCGCGTCCCGACGCGAGAGGATGGAGAACATGTCCCGCCCACCCCGTGCCCGCGAGAGCGTGCTCGACGCGTTCGAGGCGCTGCTCATCGCCGAGGGACCGAAGGCGGCGACGATGGATGCCGCCGCGCAGGCCGCCGGCGTCTCGAAGGGCGGCCTGCTCTACCACTTCGCGTCGAAGGAAGCGCTGGAGACCGCGTTGCTGGAGCGCATGGAGCAGCTCGCGCGCGAGGACGTCGCCGAGATGGAGGCGGAGCCCGAGGGCATCGTGTCGGCGTTCCTGCGGTCGTCGGTGATGGACGACTCCCCCATCGACCGCGCGCTCATCGCGGGATCGCGCCTCGCGCAGGGAGGCAGCGCGGCGGCCGTCGAGGCGCTGCGGCGCGTGCGCGAGCTGTGGGAAGAGGCGCTGCGTCCCCACACCCGCGACGAGACGGCGCTGCAGCTGGTGCTGCTCGTGAGCGACGGGCTCTACTTCAACAACGCCCTGGGCGTGCAGACCCCCGGCGCCACCGTCCCGGGGCCGGTGCCCGAGGGCGCCGCGATGGATGCCCTGATCGCGCTCGTCGAGGCATCCGCCCGCTGAGGACAGCCCGCGGCGCGGCCCGCCGCGGCAGGTCAGGCCTCGGTGATCTCGATCTGACGGAACAGGTCCGCGCCGACGGCCTCGCGCATCTGGTCGAGGATCTCGTCGGGCACGGGCTGGTCGACCGTAAGCACCGACAGCGCGCGGCCGCTGGCATCGGGGTGAGCGACGAACAGCCCCGCGATGTTGATGCCGGCCTCGCCGAGCTTCTGGCCGTAGATCGCGACGATGCCGGGACGGTCGGCGTAGCGCATGACGACGTGGTGCTCCTCGATCGGCACCTCGATCTCGTACCCGTTGATGCCGACGATCTTCGGCACCATGCGGGTGCCCGCGAGCGTGCCCGCGACCGTCAGCACGGTGCCGTCCGACAGCGTGCCGCGCAGGATCGTGATGTTGCGGTAGAGCGGGCTCTCCGCCTCCACGACCAGGCGCGTCTCGATGCCGCGCTGCTCGGCGAACAGCGGCGCGTTCACGTAGGAGACGTTCTCGCTGACGATCTTCGTGAAGATGCCCTTGAGCGCCGCGAGACGGTAGACGCTGACGTCGTAGGCGGCCAGCTCCCCGCGCACCTCGATGTCGAGGCTCGTGAGGGCGCTCGTCGCGAGGCCCGAGAACACCTGGCCGAGCTTCTCGACGAGGGCGATGCCGGGGCGCACGAACGGGTCGATGACGCCGCCCGCGACGTTGACGGCGTCGGGCACGAGGTCGCCCTCGAGGGCGAGCTTGACGGAGCGGGCCACCGAGATGCCGGCCTTCTCCTGCGCCTCGTCGGTGGATGCTCCGAGGTGCGGCGTCACGATCACGTTCGGCAGTGACAGCAGCGGGAAGGCGGTGCCGTCCTCCTTCGGCGGCTCGGACGTGAACACGTCGAGGCCGGCGCCCGCGATCTCGCCGGTGGTGAGCGCCGTGTACAGCGCCTCCTCGTCGATGAGGCCGCCGCGGGCGACGTTGACGACATACGCCGTCGGCTTCATGGCGCGGAACTGCTCCGCCCCGATCATGCCGGTCGTCTCAGGCGTCTTGGGCATGTGGATCGTGACGAAGTCGCTCTGCGCGAGCAGCTCGTCGAGCGACAGCAGGGTGACACCGAGCTGCTGTGCGCGCGCCGGGGTGACATACGGGTCGTACGCGACCACCGTCACGCCGAAGCCCTGCAGGCGCGCGGCGATGAGTGCGCCGATGCGGCCGAGTCCGATGATGCCGACGGTCTTCTCGAAGAGCTCCGTCCCGGTGAACGAGCTGCGCTTCCAGGCGCCGGCGGCCAGCGACGCGTGCGCGGCGGGGATGTGGCGGGCGAGACTCAGGATGTGTCCGACCGTGAGCTCGGCGGCGGAGATGATGTTCGACGTCGGCGCGTTCACGACCATGACACCCGCCGCGGTGGCGGCCTTGATGTCGACGTTGTCGAGGCCGACGCCCGCACGCGCGACGACCTTGAGGCGGGATGCCGCGGCGATCGCCTCGGCATCCACCTTCGTCGCCGAGCGGATGAGGATCGCGTCCGCGTCCGCGATCGCGGTGAGCAGCGCCGGGCGGTCGGTGCCGTCGACGTTGCGGACGTCGAAGTCGGGCCCCAGGGCGTCGATCGTGGCGGGAGAGAGTTCTTCGGCGATGAGGACGACAGGCTTGGACACGGCGGCAGACCTTCTGGAGTACGCGCGGGCGCGAGCGGGTGGAGTTCCACGCCGCACACCACCGGGAGGAGGCGGGGCGTGTCGGGACTCAGCCTACCGGGGCGCAGAGCGCGGTCCTGACCGTGTGACGCCGGCGGTCACGACCGCCACGACGTCGCGTCCCGGCGACTCAGCCGAGCATGGCTGCGCCGGCGACGGCGCTGTAGGCGACGATGTTCAGCCAGAACACCGCGACGACGGCGAGACCCGTCACCAGCACGAGGGCGAAGTGCCACCACACCCGGCGCCAGCCGAGCGCGAACGCGATGCCGAAGGCGATCAGCGGGAAGACGACCGCCAGCAGCAGCACGAACCAGCCGTAGGCGTTGAGCGACAGCGCTCCCGTGGCCTGCGCCACCAGGAAGTCGACGGCGTTCCACACCGCGTAGGCGTAGAAGAGCCCGAACAGCGCGGCGATCGTGACGACCGCCCACGTGGGCGTCTGCGGCGCGCGCCGCGGCGCGGCGGTCGTGTCGGCGGTCATTGTCCCACCGCTCCGATCATCACGAACGGCCACGGGACGAGGAGGGCGAGCCCGCCGATCAGCCAGACCAGCCGCAGCCACGGCTTCGACAGCCGCGTGAGCAGGTACACCGTCGCGAACCACAGCGCCGGCGCGATGACGGCGAGCCAGAAGGCGAAGCGATACCCGACGGGGCTCACGAGGAACTGCGCGGTGCCCTCCAGGCGCAGCCCACCGATGATCCAGCCGATCGTGAAGAGTGCGTAGACGCCGCCGAGGATGCCGAGGCTCACGAGCATGATGTTGCCGAGCGGCGCCGGCTCGCCCGGCATCGTCACCGTCCCGTCGGGCTCGATCCGGCCGACCTCGTCGCTGCCGCGTCCGACCGCGGTGTAGCCGTCCGGCAGCGCCACCGGATCTGCCGCGGGTTCCGGGTCGGCCGCGGGTCGGGTCCCGACGTCGAGCGTGGGATCGTCATCGCCGTCCCAGCTGAGGGCGTCGTCGTCGCGTCCGGTGCTCACCCGTTCAGCGTACCGGCGACCGCCGCCGCGGCGGCGGCGACCTGCTGCGGGTCGGTCGACGCTAGCAAAAGCCGAGAGCCCGGCCCCCTTGTGAGGGAGCCGGGCCTGGTGTGGCTTTCGCAAGCCTGCTCGGCGGATGTGCCGAGGATTGTGGGAGGTCAGCGCGCGGCGCTGCCCTCGGTGTAGTCGCTGTCCTGCTGCTTCCAGGCGAACAGGGAGCGCAGCTGCTTGCCGGTCGTCTCGATCGGGTGCTGCGCCTCCTTCTCGCGCAGGGCCAGGAACTCGGGGGCACCGGCATCCTGATCGGCGATGAAGCGCTCGGCGAACGCGCCGGACTGGATGTCGGCGAGGACGGCCTTCATGTTCTCCTTGACCGACGGGTCGATGACCCGGGGGCCGGAGACGTAATCGCCGTACTCGGCGGTGTCGGAGATCGACCAGCGCTGCTTGGCGATGCCGCCCTCCCACATGAGGTCGACGATGAGCTTCAGCTCGTGCAGGACCTCGAAGTAGGCAATCTCCGGCTGGTAGCCGGCCTCGGTGAGCGTCTCGAAGCCGTACTGCACGAGGTGGCTCATGCCACCGCAGAGCACCGATTGCTCGCCGAACAGGTCGGTCTCGGTCTCCTCGGTGAACGTCGTCTTGATGACGCCGGCGCGCGTGCCGCCGATCGCCTTCGCGTACGACAGCGCGGTCGCCCACGCGGTGCCCGAGGCGTCCTTCTCGACGGCGATGATGTCGGGGATGCCGCGGCCGGCGACGAACTCGCGGCGCACCGTGTGGCCGGGGGCCTTCGGGGCGACGAGGATGACGTCCACACCCTCGGGCGCGTCGATGTAGCCGAAGCGGATGTTGAAGCCGTGCGCGAAGGCGAGCGTCTTGCCCTCGGTGAGACGGTCCTTGATCGACTCGCTGTAGATGCCGCGCTGGTGCTGGTCGGGCGCGAGGATCATGATCAGGTCGGCCCACTCGGTCGCGTCGGCGACGCTCTTGACCTCGAAGCCGTCCTCGGTCGCCTTCGCGGCGGACTTCGAGCCGTCCTTCAGCGCGATGACGACCTCGACGCCAGAGTCGCGCAGGTTCTGCGCGTGCGCGTGGCCCTGCGAGCCGTAGCCGACGATCGCGACCTTCTTGCCCTGGATGACGGACAGGTCGGCGTCGGCGTCGTAGAAGATCTCAGCCATGTGTGTGTTTCTCCTTCGTGATGGTGTGGGAAGTCAGTTGCGCAGAACGCGTTCGGTGATGGACTTTCCGCCGCGGCCGATGGCGACCATGCCGGACTGGGCGAGCTCTTTGATGCCGAACGGCTCGAGGGCGCGCAGCAGCGCGTCGACCTTGCCGCGGTCTCCGGTGACCTCGACGACCAGCGCGTCGGTCGCGTAGTCGACGACGGAGGCGCGGAACAGGTTCACCACCTCGATCACGTTCGAGCGCGTCTGATTGTCGGCACGCACCTTGATGAGCATGTGCTCGCGCTGGACGGATGCCGCCGGCTCCAGCTCGACGATCTTGATGACGTTCACGAGCTTGTTCAGCTGCTTGGTCACCTGCTCCAGCGGCAGCGCGTCGACATCGACGACGACCGTGATGCGCGACAGTCCCGGCACCTCGGTGACGCCCACCGCGAGCGAGTTGATGTTGAAGCCGCGACGGGCGAACAGCCCCGCGACGCGGGTCAGCAGACCCGGCTTGTCCTCGACGAGGAGGCTCAGCACATGAGTCGACATCTCAGTCCTCCTGGTCGAAGCTCGGGGCGTGGTCACGCGCGTACTGGACGTAGCTGTTGCTGACGCCCTGCGGCACCATCGGCCACACCATCGCGTCGGCCGAGACGACGAAGTCGATCACGACGGGGCGGTCGTTCGTGGCGAGCGCGGTCGTGATGGCGGCATCCACGTCCTCCTCCTTCTCCACGCGGATCGCGAGGCACCCGTAGGCCTCGGCGAGCTTCACGAAGTCGGGGATGCGGACGGTCCCGGCGCCGGTGTTGAGGTTGGTGTGCGAATACCGGCCGTCGTAGAACAGGGTCTGCCACTGGCGGACCATGCCGAGGCTGGAGTTGTTGATGATCGCGACCTTGATCGGGATGTTGTTGATCGCGCAGGTCGCGAGCTCCTGATTGGTCATCTGGAAGCAGCCGTCGCCGTCGATCGCCCACACATCGCGGTGCGGCTCGGCGACCTTCGCGCCCATCGCGGCGGGCACCGCGTAGCCCATGGTGCCGGCGCCGCCCGAGTTCAGCCACGCGTTCGGGCGCTCGTACTTGATGAACTGCGCCGCCCACATCTGGTGCTGGCCGACGCCCGCGGCGTAGACGCCCTCGGGGCCGGTCAGCTCGCCGATGCGGGAGATGACGTACTGCGGCGACATGAGGCCGTCGCTCGGCTGGGTGTAGCCGAGCGGGAACTCGGTGCGGAGCCCGTCGAGGTAGGACCACCACTCCGCGATATCGGGAGCCGCTGCGGACGTCGCGGCACGGAAGGCGCCCTCGAGGTCGACGAGCACGTCGCGCACATCGCCCACGATCGGCACGTCCGCGGTGCGGATCTTCGAGATCTCCGCGGGGTCGATGTCGACGTGCACGACCTGGGCGTGCGGGGCGAACAGCGCCGCCTTGCCCGTGACGCGGTCATCGAACCGGGCGCCGAGGGCGACGATGAGGTCGGCCTCCTGGAGCGCCAGGACGGCGGGCACGGTGCCGTGCATGCCGGGCATGCCCAGGTGCTGCGCGTGGGAGTCGGGGAAGGCGCCCCGCGCCATCAGCGTCGTCACGACCGGCGCGCCGGTGGTCTCGGCGAGCGTCAGCAGCTCGGCGGAGGCGCGCGCCCGGATGACCCCGCCGCCGACGTACAGCACGGGCTTGCGGGCCGCGGCCAGCAGCTGCGCGGCCGCCTGGATCTGCTTGCCGTGCGCCTTCGTCACCGGGCGGTAGCCGGGAAGGTCCACCTTCGGCGGCCACACGAACGGCGCCTCGGCCTGCTGCGCGTCCTTCGTGATGTCCACCAGCACGGGACCGGGACGCCCCGTCGAGGCGATCTCGTAGGCGGCCGCGATCGCGCCGGGGATCTCCGCGGCGTCCTTCACGAGGAAGGAGTGCTTCGTGATCGGCATGGTGATGCCGACGATGTCGGCCTCCTGGAACGCGTCGGTGCCCATGAGGTTCGAGAACACCTGACCGGTGATCGCGACGATCGGCACCGAGTCCATGTACGCGTCGGCGATGGCCGTGACGAGGTTGGTGGCGCCGGGGCCGGAGGTCGCGATGGCGACGCCGACCTTGCCGGATGCCGAGGCGTATCCCTCGGCGGCGTGACCGGCGCCCTGCTCGTGGCGCACGAGGATGTGACGGAGGTCCGTCGAGTCCATCAGGGGGTCGTAGACGGGGAGGATCGCGCCGCCGGGGAGACCGAACACGTCGGTCACCCCCAGCATTTCGAGCGAGCGGACGACCGCCTGCGCGCCGGTCAGCACCGGAGCGGCGGATCCTCGGGCGGGTGGACGCGGCACGGCCGCGGCGGTGTCGAGAGACATAGGGGTACCTCGGGTGTCGGATGCGTGTGAGGGCGGCTTCCTGCAGGGCGCGGCACTCCGGGCTCAGCCCGTGGTCGCGCCTTCGGCAGCGGAGCGCACGAGCTTGGAGTACTTGGCCAGAACGCCACGGGTGTAGCGCGGGGGAAGCGGCTCCCAGCCGTCACGGCGGGAGTTCAGCTCTGCGTCATCGACGAGTAGGTCGAGAGTGCGAGCCGCGATATCGACCCGTATCAGATCACCATCGCGCACGAAGGCGATGGGACCAGCGTCCACCGCTTCGGGTGCTATGTGGCCGATGCACAGGCCGGTTGTGCCGCCTGAGAATCGTCCGTCCGTCAAGAGTAGTACATCTTTTCCGAGCCCCGCGCCCTTGATGGCGGCGGTGATCGCGAGCATCTCACGCATACCGGGGCCGCCCTTGGGGCCCTCGTAGCGGATCACCACGACGGTGCCGGGCTCGATGCTCCCCTCGGCGAGGGCGTCGATCGCGGCGCGCTCGCGCTCGAACACCCGGGCGGGACCCTCGAACACGGCGGCATCGAACCCGGCCGTCTTCACGACGGCCCCCTCCGGTGCCAGCGAGCCGTGCAGGATCGTCAGGCCGCCGGTGGCGTGGATCGGGTTGTCGAACGTGTGGATGACCGTGCCGTCGATGGGGTCGGGGGCGAGCTCGGCGAGGTTCTCCGCGAGGGTCTTGCCGGTGACCGTCAGTGCGTCGCCGTGCAGGAAGCCCTCGTCGAGCATCGCCTTCATGATGACGGGGATGCCGCCGTGACGGTCGACGTCGTTCATGACGTACTTCCCGAACGGCTTCATGTCGGCCACGTGGGGCACCGTGTCGCCGATGCGGTTGAAATCGTGCAGGCTCAGCTCGACGTCGGCCTCGCGGGCGATCGCGAGCAGGTGCAGCACGACGTTGGTCGAGCCGCCGAGCGCCATCGCGAGCGCGATGGCGTTCTCGAACGCCTCCTTGGTGAGGATGTCCCGCGTCGTGATGCCCTGGCGGAGCAGGTTCACGACGGCTTCACCCGAGCGGTGCGCGAAGTAGTCGCGGCGACGGTCGGCCGACGGCGGCGCGGCCGAGCCCGGCAGGCTCAGCCCGAGCGCCTCGGCGACGGAGGCCATCGTGTTCGCGGTGTACATGCCGCCACAGGCGCCTTCACCGGGCGCGATCGCGCACTCGATGCGCTTGAGGTCGGCTTCGCTCATCTTGCCCGCGAGGCACGCGCCGACGGCCTCGAAGGAGTCGATGATGGTGACGTCCTTCTCGGTGCCGTCCGAGAGCTTCACCCAGCCGGGCGCGATCGAGCCGGCGTAGAGGAAAACGCTCGACAGGTCCAGGCGCGCCGAGGCCATCAGCATCCCCGGAATGGACTTGTCGCACCCGGCCAGCAGCACCGTGCCGTCGAGGCGCTCGGCCATGACGACGGTCTCGACCGAGTCGGCGATGACCTCGCGGCTCACGAGTGAGAAGTGCATGCCCTCGTGACCCATCGAGATGCCGTCCGAGACCGAGATCGTCCCGAACTGGAGCGGGTAGCCGCCGCCGGAGTGCACGCCCTCCTTGGCGCCCTGCGCGAGCCGGTCGAGGCTCAGGTTGCAGGGCGTGATCTCATTCCAGCTCGAGGCGATGCCGATCTGGGGCTTGTCCCAGTCCTCGTCGCCCATGCCGACGGCCCGGAGCATGCCGCGGGAAGTGGTCGCCTCGATGCCGTCGGTGACGACGCGGCTACGGGGTTTGATGTCGATGTTCGGATCGCTGGCAGGCATTCTCGAAGTCTATTCCCGCGTGCGGGTGCGCTCGTGCGCGAGCCGTACAAGCATCTCGGCCAGTTCTGGGATGCCCGCCACACGAACGGATGCCGCGGTCTCCCCCGCCCCGACACGCACGCCGACGTCGCCCGGCCCGAGCGAGCCGAGCGCGTCTTCGTCGGTGACGTCGTCGCCGGCGAAGAGCACGGCGGTCGCGCCGGTGTGGGCGCGCAGCCACGCGATCGCCGTGTCCTTGCCTTCCTCGCGGAAGGCGTACTCGACGATGTGGTGGCCGGTGCGCCGGCGCCAGTGCGGCGCCTGCGCCGCCATCAGCGCGTCCACGCGGGCGTGCAGCTCGGCGCGCTCGTCGGCCGGGACGGTGCGCGAGGGCACCGCGAAGCCGAACGTCTTGGGTTCGATCCACGCCCCCGGTACGCCGGCGACGAGCGCTTCCGCCTCGGCGCGCAGCCGGTCGCGCTCTGCCTGCTCGGCGGCCGTCGGCTCGCCGGCGGCGGGGTGACGCGTCCCGTCGGCGGGCGTCCAGTGCTCCGCGCCGTGGGAGCCGGCCAGCAGGAGGATGGAGTCATCGCCGTGCTCGGCGATGACGCGGAGGTCGGACAGGCTCCGGCCCGAGACGAGCGCGACCGTCGTGTCGGGACTCGACGCGATGGCGTCGACGGCATCCCGGGCCGCCGGGGCCATGCGGGCGCTCATGGGATCGTCGACGAGCGGAGAGAGCGTCCCGTCGAAATCCAGGGCGACGAGCAGCCGGTCGGCGCCGGCGAGGCTCGCGATGGCGTCGTCGATCGTCATCGGCTCCCCCGCACGGCGTCGAGGTCGGTGAGGAACCGGCGCGACCAGTCCGCGACGTCGTGGTCGCGCACCCGGCGACGCAGCGCCCGCATGCGACGCGCCTGCTCGGCGGGCGGCATCTGCACCGCGGTCATGATGGCGTCCTTGAGACCCTCGATGTCGTGCGGGTTCACCTTGACCGCCTGCGCCAGTTCGTCCGCCGCGCCGGTGAATTCGCTGAGCACCAGTGCACCGCGACCGTCGATGCGGCTGGCGACGTACTCCTTGGCCACGAGGTTCATGCCGTCGCGGAGGGCGGTCACGAGCATGACGTCGGCCGCGAGGTAGAGGGCCACCATCTCCTCGCGGGGATACGAGTGGTGCAGATACCGGATGGCGGTGTGGCCGACGGTGTCGTGGTCGCCGTTGATGCGCCCCACGGTCAGCTCGATCTCGTCGCGCAGCTGCATGTACGCCGCGACACGCTCCCGGCTGGGGCTGGCCACCTGCACCAGCGTGACGTCCTCGACGTCGAGGCGATGCTCGGCGAGCAGCTCCCCGTACGCCTTCAGTCGGTGCATGATCCCCTTGGTGTAGTCCAGGCGGTCCACCCCGAAGAGGATCGTGCGCGGGTTGCCGAGGCTCTCGCGGATCTCCCGGGCACGCTCCTGCACCTCGGGCCGACGGGCGATCTCGTCGTAGAGCGCGGCGTCGATCGAGATCGGATACGCCTTCGCCACGGCGCGGCGCTCCGAGCCGTCTGGCCCGGGGACGCGCACCACGCCCGATTTCGTCTCCAGTCCCAGCTGTCGGCGCACGGCGGTCGCGAAGTTCCCGGCATCCGTCGTCCGCTGGAAGCCGATGACGTCGGCGCCGAGCAGTCCCTCCAGCACCTGGCGACGCCACGGCAGCTGCGAGTAGATGCCGTATGCCGGGAAGGGAATGTGGTGGAAGTAGCCGATCACGACGTCGGGACGCAGCTCCCGGAGCAGGCGCGGCACGAGCTGCAGCTGATAGTCCTGCACCCACACCGTGGCACCCGGTGCCGCCACGGATGCCGCGGCGTGGGCAAAGCGCTCGTTCACCCGCACGTAAGCGTCCCACCACTCCCGGTGATAGGCGGGCGGCGAGATCACATCGTGGTACAGCGGCCAGATGGTGTCGTTGGAGAAGCCCTCGTAGTACTGCTCCACGTCCTCTGCGCTGAGCGTGACGGGCACGAGGGAGATGCCGTCGAAGGCGAAGGGCGCGACCTCGAGGTCGGCGGTGCCCGGCCAGCCCACCCAGGCTCCGCCGGTGGACTGCAGCACGGGCTCCAGCGCGGCGACCAGACCGCCGGGCGAACGGCGCCAGCCTCCCTCGGCATCATCGGAGTGGTCGACGGGAAGGCGGTTGGACACGACGATGACGTCGGCCTCGGCTGTGGTGTCGCTCACGCGGCTCCTCTCGGCAGGCGTGGTTCCAGGCTAACGTGGACGCATGCGCAAGTACCTGTTCGGGACCGGGATCATCTCCGCCGTGACGAGCGGACTGAGCTTGCTGCGCAGTGCGCGCGGTGATGTGCCGTTCACCTGGCGGCAGGCGCTTGCCTGGCTGAACTGGGGGATCACGCTCGCGCTCGCGATCGGCACGATCGTCGACACCCGCCGGGCGGAGCGCGGGGCGCTCATCGCAACCGACTCCCCCGTGCACGGCAAAGAGAAGAAGCTGCTGAAGCAGCGCGTGACGCGCTGAGGGTCAGCGCGGGCAGGTGCAGCGGTCGCCCGCCGCGACGCCCGCCAGTGCGGCGTCGATGTGCTCGCCGCAGCCGGCCCACGTCGTCTTGCCGCAGGTGTCGCAGCTCACCGGATAGCACATGAGGATCCTCCGTCGTCGTCGGTGACCATGCTAACCGCCGCGCGCCGGGCCTCAGCGCGTGAGGATGAGCGCCTCGCCCTGACCGCCCCCGCCGCAGAGGCCGACCGCAGCCGTTCCGGACCCGCGCCGCACGAGCTCGTGCACGGCGTGCACGACCAACCGTGCACCGGATGCTCCGATCGGGTGCCCGATCGCGATCCCGCCGCCGTGGATGTTGACGACGTCATCGGGCAGCCCCAGCTCGGACTGCGACCGCGCGACGACGGCCCCGAACGCCTCGTTGATCTCGACGAGATCGAGGTCGGATGCCGTGAGTTGCTGCCGCTGCAGTGCCTGTTCGATCGCGCGCGCGGGTTGGGCGTGCAACGAGTTGTCGGGACCGGCGACCTGTCCGGCGGCTCCCACCGCCGCCAGGACCGTCCAGCCGTTCTCGTCGGCGTGGGCACGCATGGTGAGCACGACCGCCGCGGCGCCATCGGAGATCTGCGACGAGTTGCCCGCCGTGATGGTGCCGTCCTTCGCGAACGCCGGGCGAAGCCCCGCGAGCGTCTCCACCGTGGTCTCGGGGCGGATCCCCTCGTCCACCGTGACGGTCACGGCCGGCCCCCGCCGCTGCGGGACCTCGATCGGGACGATCTCACCGTCGAAGACCCCCGCGTCGTATGCCGCGGCGGCCCGCTGGTGGGAGAGCGCCGCGACGCGATCCTGCGCGTCGCGGGTGATGTCGAACGACGGATTCAGTCGCTCCGTCGACGCGCCCATCGACTCCCTGTCGTAGGCGTCGGTCAGACCGTCGTACGCCATGTGGTCGAGCACCTCGACCGAACCGTAGGTCCAGCCGTCGCGCGAGCCCATGAGCAGGTGCGGCGCGCGCGTCATCGACTCCATGCCGCCGGCGACGACGACCTTCGCGTCGCCGGAGGCGATCATGCGCTTCGCGTCGATGATGGCCGTGAGGCCCGATAGGCACACCTTGTTGACGGCGGATGCCGGCACGTTCCACCCCAGGCCGCCGGCGATCGCGGCCTGGCGGGCCGGGTTCTGCCCTGACCCTGCGGGCAGGACCTGCCCGAGGATGACCGCGTCCACGGCATCCGCCGGGATGCCGCCCTGCGCGAGCGCGCCTGCGATGGCGAAGCCCCCCAGCTGCGGTGCCGTGAACGAGGCGAGCTGCCCCTTCAGCCGCCCCTGCGGCGTGCGGGCGGCGGCCACGATGACGATGTCGTCGGTGCTCATGCGATCTCCTTCAGGTGCTCGGCGATGATCAGCTCAGGTTCGGTGGCAGCCACGATCTCGTCCACCGTGACGCCGGGCGCCGTCTCGATGAGGACGAGCCCCTCGGGGGTGACGTCGATGACGGCGAGGTCGGTGATGATGCGGTCGACGACGCCGCGGCCGGTCAACGGAAGCGAGCAGTCGTTCACGATCTTCGCCGACCCGTCACGGGCGACGT
Source organism: Microbacterium aurum (assembly GCF_016907815.1). NCBI lineage: Bacteria > Bacillati > Actinomycetota > Actinomycetes > Micrococcales > Microbacteriaceae > Microbacterium > Microbacterium aurum. The sequence goes on along the minus strand of NZ_JAFBCQ010000001.1, from coordinate 2,069,160 downwards.
GCTCCATCAGCACGATGACGGTGCCGGCACCGTGCACGAGGTCCATCGCCCCGCCGGGCCCCTTGACCATCTTCCCGGGGATCATCCAGTTCGCGAGGTCACCCGTGGCCGACACCTGCATCGCGCCGAGGATCGCGGCATCGATCTTTCCGCCGCGGATCATGCCGAAGCTCAGCGCCGAGTCGAAGAAGGCGGCGCCGGGGAGCGTGGTCACCGTCTCCTTGCCGGCGTTGATGAGGTCGGGGTCGACGTGATCCTCGGTCGGGTAGGGCCCGACGCCCAGGATGCCGTTCTCGGATTGGAGCACGACGGTGACGCCGTCGGGCACGTAGTTGGGCACGAGCGTCGGCAGGCCGATGCCGAGGTTGACGTACGAGCCGTCGGCGAGTTCGGCGGCGGCGCGGGCCGCCATCTCGTTGCGGGTGAGTGCCATCTCAGGCTCCTTCCGGGATGTCGCGCGAGAGTGCCTCAGCGACTGACACGGTGCGTCGCTCGATCCGCTTTTCGATGTCCGTGCCGACCTCGACGATGCGGTGCACGTAGATTCCGGGCAGATGGATGCTGTCGGGGTCGAGCTCGCCAGGGGCGACGAGCTCCTCGACCTGGGCGATGCACACCCGGCCGGCCATGGCGGCGAGCGGGTTGAAGTTGCGCGCCGACTTGTTGAACACGAGATTGCCGTGGGTGTCGCCGCGGAGGGCGTGGACGAGGGCGAAGTCGGTGACGATCGCCTCCTCGAGCACGTATTCGCGCTCGGTGCCGTCCGGCGCGAACGCCCGCACGTCCTTGCGGGGCGATGCGACGGCGATGCCGCCCTGCCCGTCGTACCTGCGCGGGAGGCCGCCCTCGGCGACCTGCGTGCCGACGCCCGTCTGCGTGTAGAAGGCGGCGATGCCCGCTCCCCCGGCCCGCAGCTTCTCGGCGAGGGTGCCCTGCGGCGTGAGCTCGAGTTCGAGCTCGCCGGAGAGGAACTGCCGCTCGAACTCCTTGTTCTCGCCGACGTAGGACGACGTCATCTTGCGGATGCGCTTCGCGTTCAGGAGCACGCCGAGCCCCCAGTCGTCGACGCCGCAGTTGTTGGACACGATCGACAGGTCCCGCGTGCCCTGCGCGAGGAGCGCCTCGATGAGCGCGATCGGATTGCCCGAGAGACCGAACCCGCCGACGGCCAGCGACGCGCCGTCCGGGATGTCGGCCACCGCCTCCGCCGCCGAGGCGTACGTCTTGTCGATCACGTGTCACTCCTTCGTCCACCGGCCACGTCGTCGTGCCTGTTCCCATCGTGCGCGCCGCCGGCGCCGCCGCGCACCCCGGCGCTTGCGATGTGGATGCCGAGCTGCGTACTGTCCACATCATGGACACCTCACCCGCCCGCACGATCCCCGGCGCCCAGTCCGTCGCGCGTGCGGCGGCACTGCTGCGACTCGTGACCGCAGCCGGCGAGGACGGTCTCACCGTCGCCGATCTCGCGCGCCGGGCCGACCTCACCCGCCCCACCACGCACCGGTTGCTCACCGCGCTCCGACACGAGGGGCTCGTGGATCAGGACGAGAGGAGCGGGCGATGGATGCCGGGACCCGAGCTCTACCTGATGGGCACCGTCGCGGCATCCCGCTACGACATCACGGCGATCGCCCGCGACATCGTGCGCTCGCTCGCGGTGCGGACGGAGGAGAGCGCGTTCCTCTCGGTGCGACGCGGAGATGAGACCGTGTGCCTCATCCGCGAGGATGGGGCGTTCCCGATCCGCTCGTTCGTCCTCTCCGAGGGCGTGCGGTTCCCGCTCGGCGTCGCCTCCGCGGGGCTCGCCATCCTCGCGTTCCTGCCTCCCCACGATGTGGACGCGTACTTCGAGCGGCATCCGGAGCTCGCCGAGCGTCACGGCGCCGCGCACGCCGAACCGCGCCTGCGTGCGCGACTGCGCGAGACGCACGCGCGCGGCTACGCGCTGAACCCCGGGCTCATCGTGGCCGGCAGCTACGGCATCGGCGCGGCGGTGTTCACCAGATCCGGGCACCCGCAGTGGGCGCTCAGCCTGACCGGCGTGGATTTCCGCTTCTCCCCCGAGCGCATTCCCGAGCTCGGCCGCGCGCTGCTGGCCCACGCTCACCAGCTGACGACCCGCGTCGCCGCCGGCACTCGCTGACCTACGCGACGGAGAGCGACAGCTGTGCGGTGACGAGCTCGGCCAGACGCGCGGCGCCCCGGCGACTGAGGACGACCGTGTAGTGGTTGAACTCCGGCCACGCGACGTGCTCGACCGCCGGGTACCGGGCGAGCAGCGCCGCCAGGTGCGCGGGTGGGTACAGTCCGGGCGTTTCGTTCTGCAGCCCGCGCGGGACGGTGACGAGCACGGTCGGCACGGCGAGGTCGTCGAGCGCCTCGGTCACGGTGGGGCGCGTGTTCATGTCGACGGTGTCCTCGACCGTGGTGGCATAGCTCGTGGCCGGGCGCAGTGCGGCCCCGCCGTCGGCGACGGGGACGAGGTCGTAGACGAGATAGTCCTCGAGCTCGGGCGACCAGTCCGCCGCGAAGGCCGGGTGATCGCGCCAGAAGCGCAGGTAGGCGGCGGTGTCGGCGAACCTCATCGACAGTCGCGCCGCCGTGGGGCCGAGGATGGCGGCCACCAGTTCGTCGGGACTGAGGTCGGCGGGCGCGGAGAGCGGCAAGCCGCCGTCGACGAGGAGGAGACGCCGCACGAGAGCAGGATGCCGGTGCGCGAAGACCACGGCGACGAACGCGCCCATCGAGTGGGCGACGACGAGGGCGGGAGCGATGTCGAGGTGAGCGCACACCGCGGCCAGGTCGTCGGCGTGCGCGGCCATGCCGGCCGGCCCCGCGACGGCGTTGCTCTGCCCGCGACCGCGCAGATCGGGAGCGACGATCCGCACGCCGGGGAGTTCCTCGGCGAGCAGCTGCCACGCCAGGTGCGACGAGGTGACGCCGTGCACGGCGAGGATCGTCGGCGCGTCGGGGGCGGCATCCCACACGCCCACCCGCAGCACGCCGCCGGCGACGGGGACGTCGACGGCTCGCGCGGTGCGGGCCGTCATCGCGCCGTCCACCCGCCGTCCATCGTGTAGCTCGCGCCGGTGACCATCCCGGCGTGGTCGGAGACGAGCCAGCCGGCCAGCGAGGCCACCTCCGCAGGCTCGATCAGCCGCTTCACGACGGTCTCGGTGAGCATGATCTTCTCGACCACCTCCGACGCGTCGATGCCGTGGAGCTTCGCTTGGTCGGCGATCTGCTTCTCGACGAGCGGCGTGCGCACGTACGCCGGGTTGATGCAGTTGCTGGTGACGCCGTGCGGGCCGCCCTCGAGCGCCGTCACCTTCGACAGCCCTTCCAACGCGTGCTTGGCGCTGACGTACGCGGATTTGAACGCGCTCGCCCGCAGCCCGTGCGCGCTGGAGATGTTGACGATGCGCCCCCACCCGCGCTCGTACATGCCGGGAAGGACGGCGCGGATGAGGAGGAACGGCGACTCGACCATGAGCCGGTGCATGAACCGCCAGCGGTCAGGCTCGAACTCGGGGATCGGGGCGACCGTCTGCACCCCGGCGTTGTTGACGAGGATGTCGGCGTGCAGGTCGAGATTCTCCTGCGCGGTGGTGTCGGAGAGGTCCGTCACCCACGCCTCCCCGCCGATGTCGGATGCCGCGGCCTGCGCCGCCTCGGCGTTGAAGTCCGCCACCACGACGTGCGCGCCGCGGCCGGCGAACTCGCGCGCGCACGCGAGACCGATGCCGCTGGCTCCGCCGGTCACGATCGCCCGCCTGCCGGCGAGATCCTGCTCAGTCATGGGTTCGTCCCTTTCCGTTCGTCGCCGTCAGCGCGTTGCGGATGAACCGCATCATGCTGTCGATCACGTCGTCGCCGATCTCCGCCGGCGGACGGCCCTCGCCGTCACGCTCCCAGAGCAGATACCGCATGCCGATCAGCTCGCCGGCGCCCATGAGCGCCCAGGCGGTCACCTCCGGGTCGAGCGCCGCATCGACGTCGCCGTCGGACTGCGCGGCGCGCAGCCCCGCCTCGTAGCCCTCGACGATGCGGGTGTAGTGCAGTCTCAGCATCTCCGGCGACACGAACTCCGCCTCCCGCACGACCCGGTACAGCGCCGGGTGGGCCGCGGTGAAGCGGAAGAACCCTTCGAATCCGGCGCGCTCAGCGTCGATGCGGTTGGCCGAACCGGCCATCGCCTCGGCCATCGAATGCCGCACGCGTCGGTTGAGGTCGACCACCAGTTCCTCGAAGATCTGCTGCTTGCTGTCGAAGTAGAGGTAGAACGTGCCGAGTCCGATCCCGGCCCGCTCGGTGATCTTCACGATCGACGCCTCGTGATACCCGAGATCGGCGAAGACCTCCTCCGCCGCCTCGAGGAGCTTGCGGCGCGTCGCCTCACCGCGCTTGGTGAGCGGCTTTCCGGTCGCCGACAGCGCGGCACCGGGCTCTGCCACGGCGCTGCGTCCGAACGTCTCAGCTGTGCTCATGCGCGATTTCCCTCCACCAGACGTGCGGCACGCTCCCGCAGGCGCGAGCGTGCCAGTTTCTCGATCGTCGACCGCGGCAACTCGTCGACGAACACGACGCGCACGGGAACCTTGAATCCGGCCAGTTCCGCCCGCGCATGAGCGAGGACCTCGTCCTCGCCGAGCAGCGCACCCTCGACCCTGACCACGAACGCGACGCCCCGCTCGCCCCACACGTCATCGGGCACGCCGACGACGGCGGCCTGCGCGACGGCGGGATGCAGTTCGAGCGCGCGTTCCACCTCGGCGGGCGCGACGTTCTCCCCGCCGGAGATGAAGATGTCCTTCAGACGGTCGACGATGCGATACACGCCCTCGCCGTCGCGGTGCACGATGTCTCCGGTGCGGAGCCACTCCCCCTGACGCACGCGCGCCGACGCGGCCGCATCGTGGAGGTAGCCGGCGAAGACGCTCGGCCCGCGCACCCACAGCTCCCCCGTCGCGACGCCGTCGAGCACGAGGCCCGTGTCCGGGTCGGCGATGCAGACATCGACGTGCGGGTACGGCCGCCCGACGGCACCGGGATGGCGCGTGGATTCCGATGCCGGCAGGCACAGCACGTTGGGCGCCGCCTCGGTCAGGCCATATCCCTGCGTGAGCGGGATCCCCGCCGCCGCCCAGCGCGCGGCGAGCTCCGGCGGGGTCGTCGCGCCGCCCACCAGCGCCTGCCGCAGCATCCCGCCGGCGACGTCGGCGAACGCGGGGTCGTCGGCCAGCAGCCGGTATTGGGTGGGGACGCCCATCATGGCCGTCACCCGCCGATCGACGAGCAGCTGCAGAATGCGCTGCGGCTGGAAGGAGCGCTCCAGCACGACCGTGGCGCCGACCCACCAGGCCAGCAGGGGTTGGCAGTTCCAGGCCGCGACGTGGAACTGCGGCAGCATCGACAGCACGACGTCGTCGCCGGTCAGCTGCGCCGCGCCCGCGAGCGCGAGGTTGTTCCAGAAGCAGTTGGCGTGGGTGAGCACGACGCCCTTGGGTGCCGACTCACTACCGGAGGTGTAGATCACCAGCAGCGGGTCGTCGTCGCGCACCCCGCGCGCCGGCGTCGGCGCTCCCGGACGGGGCGGCACGCCCGCCTCGATGCCCGTCGTCCCCAGCAGCGCCATCGTCGGCGGCGTCGCGACGCGCCGCAGCACCTCTGTCGCGACGCCGATGTACTCGTCCTCGACGAGCACGAGAGCCGGAGACGACTGCGTCAAGACCTCGCTCAGCTCACGGGAGGACAGCCGCCACGACAGCGGCACGAACGCGACGCCGGCCTTGGCGCACGCGAAGAACACCACGACGTGGTCGATCGAGTTGCCCGAGATCGTCGCGATGCGGTCTCCCGGGCCGTACCCGGCGCGGCGGAGCGACAGGGCCAGCTCCCGTGCCCGGTCCTCGAGGTCGGCGTACCCGATGCGCACACCGCGATCGTCGATGGCGATGTGGTCCGGCGCGCTCGCCGCGCGATCGGTGAGCCAACGGCCGAGCGTGTGCGGCCCGTCGGCGCCGAGGCCGGTCGGGTCGTTCATCCGCGCACCTCCGCCGGCTGAGGCTCGCCCGTCGCGGTGTCAGCGGCATCCTGCGCATCGGCGAGCTGCCGCAGCTGCGAGCGCGTGCGTTCGCCGCGACGACGGCGCACCCACGCGTCGATCGTGCCGGCGATGCCGCCCGGCAGGAACATCACGACCAGGATGAACAGCACCCCCAGCAGGAACAGCGGCTCCGACAGCGGGATCCGCAGCACATCGGGCAGGCCCGCGATCGCGTCGGACCGCGCCAGCACCGTGAGGCGCTGGTCGAGGATCGTGTAGAGCACACCGCCCACGATCGCACCCCAACGGAACCCGACGCCACCGAGCACGACCATGACGAGCACGGTGATGGTGAGGTCCGCGCCGACCGTGCTGGGCTGGGTGCCCGACTGCAGCAACATGTACGCGATGCCGGCGAGCGAGGCGCACAGGGCCGCGACGACGAAGACGATGAGCTTCGCGGTGTAGGGGCGAAGACCCAGCACCTGCACGCGCAGCTCGTTCTCGCGCGCCGCCTGGGCGAGGTGACCGAGCCGGGAGCGGTCGACCCACAGCACCACGAGGTACACCACGACGAGGACGACGAGCGTGAGCCAGTAGAGATTGCGGGTGTTCACGACGCCGACCAGCCAGTCGGGCACGTGCTCGACGGGCAGCCGCAAACCCTCTTCACCGCCGGTGACCGCCTGGTTGCGACGGACGAGCACCGAGCCGGCCTGCGCGAAGGCGAGGGTGACCATCGCGAACGGGATGCCGCTGACCCGCATCGAGATCGCCCCGGTGAAGGCCGCGATCACGAGTCCGCCGACGAGCGCGATGAGAGCTCCCGGCCACAGCGGCACGCCGAGGTACTTCAGGGCGAGCCCCAGCCCGTAGGCCCCGGCGCCGAAGTACAGCGCATGGCCGAACGACAGCATGCCGGAGGTGCCCAGCAGCAGGTTGTACGACAGCGCGAGGGCCGCGAACACCATGCACAGCGACAGCAGCGCGAGCGTGCCGGGGGTGTAGGTCGGTCCGGGCAGGATGCCGGGGAGCTGGATGTTCAGCAGGGGCAGCACCGCCATCATGACGACGAGTGCTGCTCCGACGACGAAGGGCAGGGAGCTGCCGGTGCGGCCCGGAACGAGGGTGGGGACGCCGGTGGTGACGGTCATGCTTTCCTCCCCATGAGGCCGCGGGGCCGTACCAGCAGCACGACGGCCAGCAGGACGACGACGATGAAATCGCCGGTCCCGCCGAGATACACGTTGGCGAACTGCTGCAGGACCGCGACCAGCACCGACGCGATCGCGGCTCCCGTGAGCGAGCCGAGGCCGCCGATGACGGTGACGATGAACGCGAAGATCAGCAGGGTGGCACCGAGGTGCGCCGAGACGAACGTCGTGTAGTGCATCGCGAGCACGCCGCCGATGCCGGCCGCGGCACCGCCGATCGCGAAGACCAGCGTGAAGCTCTTGCGCACGTCGATGCCGAGCGCCGTGACCATCGCCCGGTTCTCGACACCGGCGCGGATGATCATGCCGTAGCGCGTCCGCTTCAGGAACAGCACGAGGGCGCCGAGCACGAGCGCCGCCGCCAGCATGAGCACCCAGTAGGTGTTCGGGATGCGGGCGCCGAGCACCTCGGTCGTTCCCTTGAGCCACGGGGGGCCGGCGATGTTGACGGCATCCGTCCCCCAGATCCCCTCGAACAACGCCACCGCGGCGAAGGAGAGACCCACCGTGACGAGGACCTGCTCGATGTGCCGCTCGTACAGCGGCCGGATGAGGATCAGCTCGGTGAGCGTCGCGAAGATCGCCCCGACGGCGGCGCCGACGAGGATCGAGACGAGGAACGATCCCCACGATGCCGTGCCGAGCGCCTGTGCGACCTGCCACCCGACGAAGGCGCTCAGGGTGAGGAAGGCGCCGTGCGCGAAGTTCAGCACGTGCATGAGGCCGTAGATGAGACTGAGGCCGGATGCGACCAGGAAGTAGAGGGCGCCGAGGCCGACGCCGGTGAGGAGGATGAGGACGACGCTGCTCATGCCGACGCGCTCCGCTCGCTCTGCGCCTTGCCCGGGTGGGAGGCGCCCGGGTGGGTCTCGGCGCTGACGCCCAGCAGGCGCGTGGTCAGCGCCTCGTCGTCGAGGATCTCCCGGGCGCTGCCGGTGTGCACGACGCGACCGCCCGCGATGACGACGGCGTCGTCGGCGAGGCGGCGCACCACCTCGAGGTTCTGCTCGACGAGGAGAATCGGGACGACCTTGGCCGCTTCGGCGAGGGCGTCGGCGACCTGGCTGACGATCTTCGGCGCAAGACCCTTCGTCGGCTCGTCGACGAGAAGGATGCGGTTCTCGTTGAGGAGCGCCCGCGCGACCGAGACCATCTGCTGCTGGCCGCCGGAGAGCGTGCCTGCCAGCTGCCCGCGCCGCGCGACGAGGTCGGGGAAGAGCTCCGCGACGAACTCGCGCCGCGGCGAGCGGTCGCGTTCGGCCAGCGCGAGGTTCTCGGCGACCGTGAGACCGGCGAAGACCTCGCGGTCCTCGGGCACATAGCCGACGCCGCGCTGCACGATGCGATGGGTCGGCAGGGTGTCGATCCGCTCCCCCGCGAGGGTCACTTCGCCCTGCCGGTGGATGAGGCCGAGGATGCCGCGCAGGGTCGAGGTCTTGCCGACGCCGTTGCGACCGAGGACCGCGGTGATCCCGGTGGGTGCGACCGACAGCGAGACGTCCTCGACCACCTGCTGCCCTGCGATCGACGCGGACAGGTGCGACACGGTGAGGATCGGGGCGCTCATGCGGCCGCCGTCCCGAGGTACGCGCTCTGCACGAGGGGGTCGGCCATGATGCGCTCCGGGGTGTCGAACGCGATGATCGAGCCGGCGTACATGACGGCGACCTTCGCCACGAGACCCATGAGGACGTCGATGTGGTGCTCGACCATGAGCACCGTGCACTGCGTGTCGCGCTGCATGTCGCGGATGTTCGCCACGAGGCCCGGCACATCTCCCGACGCCACGCCGGCCATCGGCTCGTCGAGCAGCACGACCTCGGCATCCGTCGCGAGAAGCACCGCGATCTCGAGCTTGCGCTTGTCGCCGTGCGAGATGTCGCCGGCGGCGGTGTCGAGCTTGTGCGTCAGACCGACTTTGACGAGCTGCGCGAGGGCGAGCTCGGTCGCCGGGTCGCTGCGACGCGGAAAGCGCAGCAGCGAGTAGTTGCCGCCCAGGCGTGCCTGGGCCGCCAGTCGGACGTTCTCCAGCACGCTCAGGCGAGGGAACAGGCTGGAGGTCTGGAACGTGCGCCCCAGTCCCGCCCGCGCCCGCTGGGGCACGGACGAGCGGGTGATGTCGTCGCCGTTCATCAGGATGCGGCCCGCGGTGGGACGGGCGACTCCGGAGATCACGTTGAACAACGTGGTCTTGCCGGCGCCGTTCGGCCCGATCACGCCGACGATGCTGCCGGGCGCGATGTCGAGGTCGACATCCTTCAGGATGGTGGCTCCGCCGATCTGCAGGCCGAGGCCTTCGATCTTCAGCGCGGACGGGACTGGGGTGCTCATGGGGTGTTCCTTCGGCGGTCCGGCTTACTGCTCTGCCGGTGCGACCTCGTCGGCCGGGACGGTGTCCACGAGCTCCGGGACGAAGCTGCCGCCTTCGGCGACGAGCTTCACCTGGTACATGTCCTGGATCAGCGCGTGGTCGCTCGCCCGGACCGTGAGGGTGCCCTTGGGCCCGTCGAACTCGAAGCCCTCGAGGGCGGCCACCATCGCGTCGACGTCGCCCTTGCCCTCGCCGATCGCGTGGACGAGCATGATCGCCGCGTTGAAGCCGTCGGGCGTGAACAGGTCGGGGGTGCCGCCGGCGGCTTCGACCGCGTCGATCATGGCGGTGTTGACGTCGTTGTCGGGGGCTCCGGGGAAGTAGTAGTTCAAGAAGCTGATCTTCTCCGAGGCCTCGCCGTAGGCACCGAACGTCGCGGCGTCGCCGAGACCGGTGACCACCGGGACCGCGTCGAGGACGCCCTGCTGGCTCATCGCCTGCCACATCGCGCCCGACGTCGCTCCGGCCCACGCGACGAAGACGAGGTCAGGGGTGCCGGCGAGCACCTGCTGGGCGAACGGCGTGAACTCGGTGACGTCTTCCGCGACGAGCACGCTGTTCACCGTCGCGCCCTTGGCGCCGAGGATCGCCTTGACGGCGGCCTCGTTGCCCTGGCCGAAGGCGTTGTTCTGTGCGAACACCGTCACCGTCTTGCCCTCCAGGTCGCCGAGGAACGTGCCGGCGGTGGCGACGTCCTGCGCGGACTGCCGACCACTGCGGAAGGTATAGCCGTTGATGCCGGTGAGGGCGTCGGCGGCAGCCGGTCCGGAGATGAAGAGGACCTTGTTCTGCCCCGCCTGCTCGGCCATCGCTGCGGCGACGCCCGACGACGCGCTGCCGGCGAGGATGTTGACGCCGGCGCCGATCAACTCCTTTGCCGCACCGACCGCGGTGTCGGGGTCGCCGGCGTCGTCGCGGTACTCGACCGTGATCGTCGTGCCGTCGACCTCGTTCGTGCCGTCGGTGGCGTAGTCCAGACCGGCCCTGAAGCCGTCGAGATACTGCTTGCCGTAGCCGGCGAGCGGACCGGTCTCGCTCGTGATCACGCCGACGGTGATCTCGGCCGGTCCGGCATCCGCCGTCCCGTCGGCGCCGGGTGCGGCGGACTGAGGTGCGCAACCCGTGAGGGCGAGAGCCGCCGTGGTGACGACGGCGGCCACCAGCGCCGGGGTGGGGAGCAACTTCTTCGTAACCCGCATGTGCGTGCCTTTCACCATTGGAAGGTAGACCTGAGATGTGATTCAGGTACTGAAAGTTTGTTCAGGTTTGGTCCCGCTGTCAAACGATGCGCGTGTGCGGCCGATCACGATCCGATAACCCGCCGTTGCATACCTCTGGTATATACGTGCGGTATGCAACACGCCGACGACATCCTGCGTCTCCTCGTCGGCGCGCACGCGCTCACGCGCGTCGCGTCGCTGGAGACCCGAAACGAAGCCCCCGCCGCCCAATGGCGCACCCTCGTCCTGCTGCGCGATCACGGCCCGCAGCGCATCGGCGACCTCGCCGCCCTCAGCCGGGTGACGCAGCCGGGAATGACCCGACTGGTGGCGCAGATGGCGGATGCCGGACTGGTGGACCGCGGCGCCGACGCCACTGACTCGCGTGCCACCGTCGTGTCGGCCACGGACGCGGGCCTCTCCGCGCTCGACGACTGGTTGCGGGTGCTCAGCGAGGCACTCGCCCCCCGCTTCAGCGACCTGGACGAGAACGAGTGGGAGACGATCCGGCGGGCCGCCGACATCGTCGGGGCGCGGACGCGGACCGCGGAGGTCGCGCGATGAGCGGGGCGAAGGTGAGCGTGTGGCGCCAGCCGGCGCAAGTCTGGGCGGTCGCGTTCGCCTGCGTCATCGCCTTCATGGGCATCGGGCTGGTCGACCCGATCCTGCCGGCCATCGCCGAATCGCTCGAGGCGTCCCCGGTCGAGACGGAACTGCTCTTCACGAGCTACCTCGTCGTGACGGGCCTGGCGATGCTGGTGACGAGCTGGATCTCCTCGCGCATCGGCACCAAGGCGACGCTGCTCACCGGTCTCGCGCTCATCGTGGTCTTCGCGCTGCTGTGCGCGCTCTCCGGCAGCGTCGACGCCGTCACCGGGTTCCGCACCGGCTGGGGACTCGGCAACGCCCTGTTCATCTCCACCGCGCTCGCCACGATCGTCGGCGCCGCCTCCGTCGGCAGCGCGGCGGCGATCATCCTGTACGAGGCCGCACTCGGGCTCGGCATCGCGATCGGACCGCTCCTCGGCGGCATCCTCGGTGAGATCAGCTGGCGCGGACCGTTCTTCGGTGTCGTCGCGCTCATGGCGATCGCCTTCATCGCCGTCATGGTGCTGCTGCGCGGTGGCGAGGAGAAGCGCACACCTGTGCCGCTGTCGGCGCCGTTCCGGGCGCTGCGCCAGCCGGCTCTCGCCGTGCTCGCGATCGCGGCGCTGTTCTACAACATCGGGTTCTTCGTGCTGCTCGCCTTCTCGCCGTTCCCGCTCGGGTTCGGCGCGATGGGGATCGGCCTGACGTTCTTCGGGTGGGGCGTGGCCCTCGCGGTCACGAGTGTGTGGGTTGCTCCGCTGCTGCTGCGGGGTCTGTCCCGCAGCACCGCGATGCTGATCGTGCTCCCGCTGCTGGCGATCGACCTGCTCGTCGCGGCGCTCGTCGTCGCGAGCCCCGCCGCGCTGGTGACCTGCATCATCGTCGGCGGCCTGCTGCTCGGCCTCATGAACACGATCCTCACCGAGTCGGTCATGGAGGCCACCGACCTGCCGCGGTCGGTCGCATCGTCGGCGTACTCGGCCGTGCGGTTCCTGGGCGGTGCGGCCGCTCCCCCGATCGCGGCGGCCCTGTGGCACGCCTTCAACGCGTCGGTGCCGTTCGTCTTCGCCGCGGTGTCGGTGCTCGTCTCGGCGGCGACGATCCTGTTCGGGCGCCGCGCACTGGCGCGGATCGACGCGCACGAGGCGGATGCCGCGGAGAAAGCCGCCGCCGTGCTCGTCGGCGACGCGGCGTAGCGGGGTGCTCCGCGCGGGCGGACCCGCGCATCCGTCATCCGGCGCATCCTTCATCCGGCGCACATCGTCGCGATTCCTCCGGGAAACGGCGATCTGCGTCGGATGAACGCGCGGCGGCATCCGTTCATCCGACGCGAATCGTCGCCATCAGCGGCGATGTCCGCCATCTGCGTCGGACGAACGCCCGCCCGGCGCCGGCGCCGCACAGCGAAACGCCCCTCCCGACGAGTGTCGGGAGGGGCGTTTCCTGGTGGTGCACCCCCTGGGACTCGAACCCAGAACCCACTGATTAAGAGTCAGTTGCTCTGCCGATTGAGCTAGAGGTGCGTTCCGTGGCCGCCGCTTTCGCAGGGGCGAACCGAGGAGCAACGTTACCATCCCGATGCGGTTCATCGCGAATCGAGCATGCCGTGCCACGTATCCTTGACCACGTGACCTCCCCCGCTGCGACACCCTCCTGGAGTGCGCCCTTCGACGGCGATCTGTCCGATGATCTCGCGCTCGCACTGCAGATGGCCGACGCGGCGGATGCCGTCACGATGGCACGCTTCGATGCCGCCGATCTCGACGTCCAGCTGAAGGCCGACGCCTCGCACGTCACGGAGGCGGATCTCGCCACCGAGCGGGCGATCCGCGGCATCCTCGCCGCGGAGCGCCCCGCAGACGGCATCCTCGGCGAGGAGTACGGCACGAGCGGTGACAGCGCGCGGCAGTGGATCATCGACCCCATCGACGGCACCGCGAACTACCTCAAGGGCATCCCCATGTGGACGACGCTGATCGCCCTCGCGATCGACGGCGTCCCTCGCGTCGGCGTCGCGAGCCAGCCGGCGCTCGGACGCCGCTGGTGGGCGGCGACGGGCCTCGGCGCGTGGACGAACACGCCGGAGGGCGATCCGCGACGCCTGGCGGTGTCGACAGTGTCGACGATCGCGGAGTCGAGCGTCAGCTTCCAGTCGATCGCCCAGTGGGACGAGGTGGGCCGCAGCGAGGACCTGCTCCGCCTCAGCCGTGCCGTCTGGCGCGACCGCGGCTACGGCGACACCTGGCCGTACATGCTGCTGGCCGAAGGGCGCCTCGAGTTCGTCGCCGAGTTCGGCGTCAAGGAGTACGACATCGCCGCCCTCGTCCCGATCGTCCATGAGGCCGGCGGACGGTTCTCCGACATCGACGGCTCCGACAGCATCGCGTCGCGCTCGTCGCTGGCGACCAACAGCATCCTGCACGACGACTTCCTCACCCTGCTCTCCTCCCCCGCCACCACGAACTGAGAACGCCACATGACGACTTCCCGCCGCCTGTCCCTCACCGCCACCCTCGGCGCCGCCGTCCTGCTGCCGGTCCTGCTCACCGGCTGCGGGGGCGGCAGCGCGCAGCCGGCGCCCACCGCGACCGGCAACGCGGTCTCACCGACCGCCGCGGCGACCACCGCCGCTCCGACCCCGAGCGCCACGGCCACGGCGGGCGCGGCGGAGGCGTCGTGCGAAGACCTCATCGGCAGCGACATCCTCGCCGACCTGAAGGCGCAGAACTGGACCTACAAGGAAGATGTCTTCGCGGTCGCGGGTGAGACGCTCGAGGGCGGCATCACGTGCACGTGGGCGGACTACTCCGTCGCGTCGGGCAATCTGCTGCTGTTCGGCTGGGCGCCGATCACGGCGGAGGAGGCGGATGCCGCGGTCAGCCGTCTGGAGTCGCAGGGGTGGACCCGCGAGGAGGCCGCCGAGGGCTATTACGTCACGGAGGACGCCACGCAGTCTCCCACGACCGACGAGGACGGCTACGGCATGACGTACGAGTTCGGCGACGGCTGGGTGACGGTGGCCGACACCAAGCAGGGGCTTCTGCTGATCCAGCGCCCCGCGAGCTGAGGACGACCGGACGGCGAAGGCCCCGGCATCCGTCGCACGTCGTGCGGGATGCCGGGGCCTTCGCCTGATGACAGCGGCTGGTGGAGCTGGGGGGAATCGAACCCCCGTCCAACGCTGGGATACTGCGTCTTCTCCGGGCGCAGTCTGTAGAGACGTTCTGCTCGGCTCCGACCTTTGTCACAGACACCTAAGTCGACGAGCCCAGCCTCCGAAGAGTCCCGCGTGACGTCGAGGCCCCGTCACGCGGCAAGATCCCTAGATGACGCCAGGGTCCGTAGCGGGATCACCTACGGTCTGACGGACTATCGGGCTCGCTTAGGCAGCGAGGGCGAAGTCAGTGCGCTTTGCATCGGCACTTATTGTTTCGCAGAGATCGTTTACGAGATAACCCTGCATCCTCGGCCCGCTTCTCGCAGATTCCCAGACGCTGTCGAAACCGATCAGCCCCTGGAGCCTCGGACCATGTGGTCCGGCGGCGAATCGAGCCACTGTCACCCTGTGGAGTTGTCCTCGGGAGCCGCGGGCACCCGAGCATTACAGTTTAGCGTATGACCGACGTGATCATCACCGTCCGCGGCGAGAGCCAGACCCTCCTCGCCCCCGAACGCGCCGTCGCCCAGGTGACGGCCTCGCTCGACGGCCCCGACCGCGGCGGCGTCGTCGAGCGCCTCGCCGCCCTCGCCGGGCCGGTGCGCGCCGACCTCGACGCGCGCAAGGCGGCCGGGACCGTCGCCGACTGGGCGAGCCAGCGCGTCTCGGTCTGGGCGGATCGGCCGTGGAACAACGAGGGACGCCAGCTCGACCTCGTCCACCACGCCTCGGTCGAGGTCACCGCGACCTTCACCGACGTCCTGGCGCTCTCGGACTGGCTGAACGGAATCGCGGCGACGGAGGGCCTGCAGGTCGGCGCCGTCGACTGGCAGCTCACCCCCGAGACGCGCGCACGGGTCGAACGCGAGGTGGCGACGGATGCCGTCGCGGTCGCCGTCGAGCGTGCCACCGCCTACGCGAGCGCGCTGGGCCGCGCGACGGTCGTCCCGATCGAGATCGCCGATCTGGGACTGCTCGGCGACCACGGCCCGGCACACCCCGCGCCGCGCATGTTGGCGCGCGCGGCGAGGGCAGCCGACGCGGCGTCGCCGGCCGTCGATTTCCGCCCCGACGACATCGTCGTCACCGCGGCCGTCGAGGCCCGCTTCACCGCGAGCTGACGGCGCGGCGCGTCACTCGCCGAGGCGGTTTCGGCTGCGCATGGCCCGCTCGGCCTCGCGCTTGTCCTCACGCTCGCGGATCGTCTGACGCTTCTCGTACTCGCGCTTGCCCTTCGCGACCGCGATCTCCACCTTGGCGCGTCCATCGGAGAAGTAGAGCTTCAGGGGCACGAGGGTGTACCCGCCCGCGCTGATGGCGTGGGAGAGCTTGATGATCTCCTCCTTGTGCAGCAGCAGCTTGCGTGTGCGCTTGGAGGAGTGGTTCGTCCAGTGCCCCTGCGCGTACTCCGGGATGTGCACAGCGTCGAGGAACGCCTGTCCGCCGTCGATGTACGCGTACCCGTCATTGAGGTTGGCCCGCCCTTCCCGCAGCGACTTCACCTCGGTCCCGGTGAGCACGAGTCCCGCCTCGTACGTCTTCTCGATGGCGTACTCGTGACGTGCGCGACGGTTGGTCGCGACGACCTTCTCCCCGCGTTCCCTGGGCATTGTGCGGACTCCTCCGGGCCTGGACCCGTGTATCGACGGATGCCGCGGTCGCGGCAGCCCGTCAGTCTATCGTGCCGCCGGGATCAGGCGCGCAGCCAGCGGCGGATCGCGAAGCCCGCCGACAACGCGGCGAGCACCAGCCCGATGATGATGATGACGGGGATGACGATCGCGGCATCCGACATCCCCACCCAGTCCGTGATGAAGGTGACCCGGTCGTGGAGGTACTGCCCCACGCCGAAGTGCACGCCCAGCACGATCGCCGCGCCGGCCAGAAGCGAACCGATGAACGCCGCGGCGACGCCCTCGAGGATGAACGGCGTCTGGATGAAGCGGTTGGACGCGCCGACCAGTCGCATGATGCCGACCTCTCTGCGGCGCGCGTAGGCGGACAGCCGGATGGTCGTCGCGATGAGCAGGACCGCCGCGATGAGCATGAGGACGGCGATGCCGACCGCGATGTAGGTCGCGACGGTGAGCGCCGAGAACAGCGGCTCGAGGTACTGCATCTGATTCTTCACGCCCTCGACGCCGGTCATGCCGTTGAACGCCTCGGTGATCACGTCGGACTTGCCCGGGTCGACGAGGCCCACCCAGTACGTCTCCCCCAGCTGAGCGGGGGTGACGTAGTCCTTGTACTCGTCGCCGTAGAGCTTCAGGAGGTTCTCGTACGCCTCATCGGCCGACTCGAACCGCACGTCGCGCACGATGTCGGCCAGCGCCGGGCTCGCCAGTCGCGTGGCGACCTCGTCGAGCTGCTCCTGCGTCGCCGCCCCCTCGGCGCACGTGGTCACGGTGGAGTCATCACGGCACATCACGATCGAGACCTGCGCGCGCTCGGCCCAGTAGGCGCTCATCTTGCCGATCTGCATCTGCATCAGCATCGCGGCGCCCACGAAGGTCAGCGAGACGAATGTGACGAGGATCACCGAGATGACCATCGACGCGTTGCGGCGCAGTCCTGTCAGCGCTTCGGAGAGGATCAGTCCCGCCCTCATGAGGTCGGCCCCACTTCGTCGTCCTGCCGTTCATCGAGCCGATCGGCGACGCCGAGCTTTCCGAGGTCGATGTCACCGAGACCGAGCTCGCCGAGGTCGACCTCGGGGGCGTCGATGGCGATCGGTCGCGTCAGCGGCGCGGGCTCGGCCGGGACCGGGGCCGGCGCCTGGGCTGGGGCCTGGGGCGGGGTCTGCCGCGCGGCAGGGACGTCGGTCGCGGCGGAGGCAGCGGGGCGCGCCGGCGTGGATGCCGGGGTCCCGGCATCCGTCGCCGGCTCGGTGAGCACGGGGACGGGCTGGACCGGAGCGGACGCGATCTGCCGCTGCAGCTCGAGGACCGCGGTGAGAGCGGCTGTCGCGGCCGCGCCCTTCTCCACCTGGGGCGTGAGGCTCGGGATCGCGGAGGTGTCGCCGTAGCCGCCGTGACGATCGTCGCGGACCATGACGCCGCCGCGCAGCTCGATCACGCGGCGCTTCATCTGATCGACGAATCCGGCCTCGTGGGTGGCCATCACGACGGTCGTGCCGCCGGCGTTGATGCGAGCCAGCAGCTGCATGATGTCCACCGACGTGGCGGGGTCGAGGTTGCCGGTCGGCTCGTCGGCGAGGAGGATCTGCGGGCGGTTGACGAGCGCGCGGGCGATCGCGACGCGCTGCTGCTCACCGCCGGAGAGCTCGTGCGGCAGTCGCTTCTGCTTGCCGTCCAGGCCGACCAGGGCGAGCACCTCCGGGACCGCCTGCTGGATGAACGCGCGGGACGAGCCGATGACCTGCAGCGTGAACGCGACGTTCTGGAAGACGGTCTTGTTCGGCAGCAGGCGGAAATCCTGGAACACCGAGCCGATGTGGCGGCGGAAGTAGGGGACCTTGCGGGTGGAGAGGGTCCGCAGATCTCGCCCGAGCACGACGACGCGGCCGTCGCTCGGATTGTCTTCGCGGAGGATCAGCCGCAGGCAGGAGGACTTCCCCGAGCCGGACGCGCCGACCAGGAAGACGAACTCTCCGCGCTGCACCTCGAAGTCGACGTCGCTCAGCGCCGGCTTGCTGGTCCCGCGGTATCTCTTGGTGACGTGCTCGAACCGGATCATGACCTGTCGAGCCTAAGCGCGGGCGCCGCGGATGCCGGGTGCGACACCCCTGGCGCGCTCGTCCGGCGCAATCTGCCGGATCAGTCGTCGTCGTCTTTGCGCTTGCGCCAGCGGATGCCGGCCGCGATGAGGCCGTCGAGATCGCCGTCGAACACGACGGCGGGGTTGCCGACCTCGTATCCGGTGCGCAGATCCTTGACCAGCTGCTGGCCGTAGAGGAAGTACGAGCGCATCTGGTCGCCCCAGCTCGCGGTGATGGTACCGGCGAGCTCCTTCTTCTTCGCGGCCTCCTCCTCGCGCTTGAGCAGCAGCAGGCGCGTCTGCAGCACGCGCATCGCGGCGGCGCGGTTCTGGATCTGGCTCTTCTCGTTCTGCATGGAGACGACGAGACCCGTCGGCAGGTGGGTGATGCGCACGGCGGAGTCGGTCGTGTTGACGGACTGCCCGCCGGGGCCCGATGACCGGAACACATCGACGCGGATGTCGCTCTCGGGAACCTCGACCTCGACGGCCTCCTCGAGCGCGGGGATCACCTCGACAGCCGCGAAGGAGGTCTGCCGCTTGTCGGCACCGCCGAACGGGCTGATGCGGGCGAGGCGGTGGGTGCCGGCCTCGACCGACAGCGTGCCGTACGCGTACGGGGCATCGACCTCGAAGGTCGCCGACTTGATGCCGGCCCCCTCCGCGTAGGACGTGTCCATCACTTTGACGGCGTACTTGTGACGCTCCGCCCAGCGCAGGTACATGCGCAGCAGCATCTCGGCGAAGTCGGTGGCGTCGTCGCCGCCGGCTCCCGAGCGGATCGTGACGACGGCGGGCCGGTCGTCGTACTCGCCGTCGAGGAGCGTCTGCACCTCGAGCTGGCCGATGACGTCCTGCAGCTCGGCGATCTCCTTGCGGGCCTCGTCGGCGGTGTCCTCGTCGTCCATCTCGTGGGCGAGCTCCACGAGCACATCGAGGTCGTCGAGGCGCTGTTCGACGTCGGTGACGCGCTTGAGGTCGGCCTGGCGGTGGCTGAGCGCACTCGTCACCTTCTGCGCCTTCTCGACGTCGTCCCAGAGATCGGGAGCGCCGGCCTCCTCGGACAGGCGCGCGATCTCGGCACGCAGCCCCTCGACGTCGACCACCGCCTGGATGTCGGCGAAGGTGGAGCGCAGGGCCTGGATGTCGGCGGAAGGATCGAAATCAAGCATGACAGTCCAGACTAACGTGAACAGGGTGAGCACCGCCGACCCCGCACCCGAGATGGGGCGGATGCTGTGGCGACTCGCTCCGATGATCTACGGCCCCACGGTGCTGTTCGCCCTCGGCGAGGGCGCCGTCGTGCCACTGCTTCCGGTGATCGCGGCCGAGCTCGGCGCCGACGTCCCCACCGCAGCGCTCGTCGCGGCGGCGTTGGTTGTCGGGCAGCTCTGCGGCAACATCCCCGCAGGGTGGGCGGTGGCGCGCGTCGGCGAACGCGTGACGATGGCCGGCGGCGGGGTCCTCGCCCTCGCCGGCGTCGCCGGGCTGCTGCTCGCACCGAGCCTCCCGGTGCTCGCAGCAGCGGTTCTCCTCATCGGGTTCTGCGCCGCGGCCTTCGGCCTTGCCCGCCACTCGTTCATGACGACACGCGTTCCGCTGGCGTTCCGGGCGCGCGCCCTGTCGTTGCTGGGCGGGACGTTCCGACTCGGCATGTTCGTCGGGCCGTTCATCGCCGCCGTCCTGCTCGCGATCTTCGGCGACGAGCACGCGACCGTCTGGTTCTTCGGCGCGTGCCTCGTGGCCACCGTCGCCCTCGTCGTCTTCGGTCCCGACCCCGAGACGCAGGTCGCGGCTCCCGCGACCCGCGATGCGCGTCTCAGCGAAGACACCGGCGAGGTCGTCACGGGCGCGATCCCGGTGCCGGGCCGCGCCGGCGTGTTCCGCACCATGTGGCGCCATCGTGATGTGCTGTCACGCCTCGGGCTCGCCGCGGCATCCCTGTCGGCTGTCCGCTCCGCCCGCCAGGTCGTACTGCCCCTGTGGGGCGTCTCCATCGGACTGGACGCGCAGACCATCGCGCTCGTCGTCGGCGTCTCGGGAGCGATCGACTTCGCTCTGTTCTACGCGAGCGGCCAGGTCATGGACCGCTTCGGCCGGCTGTGGGCGGCGCTGCCCGCGATGGTGCTCATGGGCGCCGGATTCCTCGCCCTCTCGGTGACCCACGACCTCGATGACTCCGCGATGTGGTTCGCGCTGTTCGCCGCGGTGCTGGGCGTCGGCAACGGGCTGTCCAGCGGCATCCTCCTCACCCTCGGCGCCGACGTCGCGCCCCAGGACGATCCTGCACCGTTCCTCGGATCGTGGCGGACGTTGACGGATGCCGGCGGCGCGCTGTCTCCGCTCCTCGTCTCGGCGATCGCGGCGGCGCTGTCCCTGTCGGCGGCCACGGGCGTCGTCGGCGTGATCGGACTGGCCGGCGCCGCCGCGTTCCTCCGATGGGTGCCGCGCTTCGTGCCGCGCGCCCGGTGAGACGGGCGGCGCACTCCGGCAGCGGTTCTCTCAGCGCAGTGCGGTGCGGCTCGTAGCGGTCGCCTGCAGCGTCCATCCCTCGGGGACGAACAGCGTCAGCACCGGCGGGTGCCACTGCGTCTGCACCGTCACCTCCGCGGAGGTCCCGTCGGGGGTGCCGGCGCTCACGAGCGTCGCGGTGCCGGTGGCCGCCAACAGCGCGGCGGCCTGCTCGGCCACGCCGTCGTCGGTGAGCTCCGCGGTGGCACCACCCGCGGTGACGGTCAGGACGAACCCGTCGGCGCCCGCGAGCGCGGCGGCGTCGGCCGCGGCATCCGCCCGCTTCTGCGCGAGATACAGGCTCGTGGCGTCGACGCAGACGAGCACCAGCACGAGCGCGAGGATCGCGTAGCCGAGCGTGAGCAGCAGCACGCTCCCCTCGTCGTCCGCCGCGGAGCGCACCGGCCGACTCACGGTTCCACCCAGAAACGCGAGACCTTCTGCACCGAGGTCGCCTCGACCGGGACGCGCGCGAACTGATCCAGGCCCAGGATCGGCGGGACGAGCGGCAGCGGGATCTCGGTCCGGACGATGACCGAGAGCAGGGCGCCCGCGGCCGGACAGTCCGGGGATGTGTCGACGCAGCGAACGTCGACGTCGACGGCACTCGGATCCAGCCCGTACTCCGCGACGATCGCGGCGAGCACCCGCTCGGCACGCTGGTCGGCGGTGACCGTGTCGGGCGCCGAGGCGATGGTCCGGGCGATCTGACGGGCGCCGGTCTCGACGCCGAGCGACTGCCCCTGGATCGCGCCGAGCGCCACGATCAGGTACACGATCGGCACGAGCAGCACGAGGCCGACGAGGATGAACTCGAGCGCCGCCGAGCCGGCGTCGCCGGCGAGACCGGTTTCCACTCCCCCGTCAGCTACGGCGTCGCTCCGGGGGCGGACGCCGCCGCGGTCGGCGATCGCGCCGGCGTCAGTCGAAGCTCTCACGCGGGGCACGCGCGGTTACCTCCATTCCGCCGGGCACGCCGAGCAGCCCGATGAGCGGCAGGGTCGCGACGACGGTGACCTCCACCTCCGCGCCGCGGTCGCCGTCGGTGTCGGCTGCGCTGACCTCGGCATCCAGCGCCCCGCCCACGGCCGTCGAGATCAGCGCTGCCGTACGCGCGGCGCCGGCTGCGGCGTCGGTATCGGCGAGTGCGCCGTGATACGCCCCCTCGACGGCGGCGTCGTGGACGACGTTGCGGATGTAGACCGCGAGCGCCAGCTGCAGCACCGCGAGCGTCAGCAGGGTCAAGAGCGTCCCGACGAGGACGAACTCGACGGCACTGGAGCCGTCATCGTCGTCCCGCAGCCGTCGCATTCTCCCGCTCACACCCACGTCCGATCGCGCGAGGTCAGAAGCCTGACACGCGCTCCAGCGCCTGCTCGAACAAGTCCGCGAGCGCGGGCCCGGCGAGAGTCCAGATCGCGACCACGAGGCCGGCGGTCATGAGCGTCACCAGAACCCATCCCGGGACATCTCCGGTCTCGTCGTCGACGACGTCGCGGACGATCCAGCGGATTGCCTTTCTCATACCCCGCAGTGTGCGCGAATCCCGCCGGCGCCGCGCAAGTTATCCACAGGCGGGTCAGCCCAGGCCGAGCCGGAGCATCACGATGCCAGGGAACACGGCGAACAGAACCGACAACGGCAGGATGAGGAACACCAAGGGCAGGAGCATCAGGATCTCCTTGCGGCCCGCCGCCTCGATGAGCGCCCGCTTGGCGTCCTCGCGGGCGTCGACGGCTTGATCCTGCAGGACGTGCGCGAGCGGGGCGCCGCGGTCCATCGCCGCGACGAGGTGCTCGATCGCTCGGGACAGCGCCGGCACATCGAGCGCCTTCGCAACGGCAAGCAGCGCGTCCGGAAGGCTCGACCCGGTGCCGCTGGCGAGAACCGCCCCGCGGAGCTCCGCCGTGAGCTCGCCCGAGCCGACGTCGCCGACGCGGCGCAGCGCGTCGCGCAGACCCTCACCGGCCGCCAGGCACAGGGAGAGGAACTCCAGCACGGTCGGAAGCTCTTCCTCCACTCGCGCGGTGCGGCGCCGCGCCGCCCGGCTGAGCCGGTGATCCCACCCCACGAGCCCCGCGACGGCCAGCAGCGGCGGCAGCAGCGCGAGGACGGGTCCGCCACGCCCGGCGAGGGTGAACGCCACGGCGAGCACCCCGCCTGCGGCGAGACCGCCGACACCCCAGGCCAGCTGCGTCGCGCGGAACGCGACCACGTCAGGGGCCCACCCCGCCTGCCGCAGTCGGCGTGCGAGGGCCTCGCCGCCGCCCCATCCCGCCGCGATCCGGTCGCGCAGCGCGCGCCAGGTGCCGAACACGGGCGTCGGCGCGAGCGGCGTCAGCCCACGCGGGTCGGCGATGTCCCGCAGGTACGGCGCGATGCGGCGCGACAGCGTCGGCGCGGACCAGCGCGGCACCCGCACCGCGGCCAGGAGGACTCCGGCGGCGAACGCCGTGCCGAGCACGACGGCGCAGGCGGCGAGGCTGACGAGGTTCATCCGAACCACCGCTGCGGTTCGGGGAGCCGGCCGAGCCGCAGCGTCAGCCGGTACGCCACGACGGAGACGGCGGCCCCGATCAGCACGACCATGACGCCGCCCGCGGTCGCGTACGCGGCGGCTCCCTCCGGCCGGATCGCGAGCAGGCCGAGCACCACCCACGGCGCGACGACGCCGACCACCGCCGCACCCCGCACCCAGGACTGCCGCGCCTCGACTTCGGCGCGCAGCGTCGCGTCGGCGCGGACGGATGCCGAGAGCGCACGCAGCACGCTGACCAGCTCGGTCCCGCCCACCTGTCGCGCCATCCGGAGCGTCTCGATGATCCGATCGGATGCCGGGTCGGCCAGAGCCGCCTTCAGCCGGAGCGCGCTGGAGTCGAAGTGGCCCGAGGCCGCCATGTCCGCGGCGAACCGCGCGAAGGCGCCCCGGAGCGGCGGCGGTCCGTTCGCGGCGAGCGCGGAGACCGCATCCGGCAGCGACATGCCCGCGCGCGCGGACGAGATCAGCAGCTCGCACACGTCGGACCACAGCGCGCGCCGCGAGCGGCGCAGACGGCGCCCCCGCGCGCGCAGCCACGCGAACGGGCTCCAGCCGGCCGCGACGGCCGCGACGAGCGCGACCGCGGGGAGGCCGGTGACCAGCCACGCCACAGCGGCACCGACGGCGGCGAGCACGACCGCGATGAGCACCGGGCGCCCCGCGGGCGCGTGCGCGAAGCCCGCCTCCTGCAGCATCCGGTTCACCCGGCCGTCCGACGACGCGGGGCCGCGGCGCATCCCACCCGGCCACAGCCACGGCGAGATCATCAGCAGGATGCCGGCGGCCAGCACCGCACCCCAGACGATCGTCACGACTCGGCCCGCCGGTACACCGGCCGCGTCTGGATCGTGCCGTCGACGACGCGACCGGTGGATTCCACGATCTCCGCGACGAAGCGGCTCCCGTCGGCCGCACGCCGACAGTGCACGACGAGGTCCACACCGGTCGCGATCGCCGGGAGCACGAACCCGGCGTCGATGTTGCGCCCGGCCAGCAGCGGCAGCGTCGCCAGCCGGCTCAGCGCGTCTGTGGCCGAGTTCGCGTGGATGGTGGCGGCACCGGGCACCCCGGTGTGCAGCGCCAACAGCAGATCCAGAGCCTCGGCATCGCGCACCTCGCCGACGATCAGCCGGTCGGGCCGCATCCGCAGCGCCTCCTTCACAAGCCGGCGCAGACTCACGGCGCCGGTGCCCTCCAGACTCGGCTGCCGGCCCTGCAGCGCGACGATGTCCGGCGCATGCACGGCGAGCTCGAACGTCTCCTCGACCGTGATCAGCCGCTGCTCCGGCGGACATGCGCCGATCAGCGCCGCGAGCATCGTCGTCTTCTCCACTTGGTGCGAATGACGCACCTGTTGAGTGGAGGTGTCGAGATGGCGATGAGTGAGTTGGAGAGGCCGCGGACGGGCGAGGTTACTGGTGTCGCGGAGCAGGTGCTGGTGTATCTGCGGATCAGCGAGGACCGGACGGGCGAGGAGGCCGGCGTCGAGCGGCAGCGCGATGACTGCCTGGCCCTGTGCGGTCGCCTTGGCCTGGATGTGGCCGCTGGGGACGTGTTTATGGACAACGACACGTCGGCGTATCTGAACAAGAAGCGCCCCGAGTTCGAGAAGATGCTGGCTCGTGTCAGGCAGGGTCCGTCGCGGGTCGTGGTCTGGCATGTGGATCGCCTCTACCGGCGCCCGCGCGAGTTGGAAGACTTGATCGACTTGGTGGAGTCGCACCCGATCCGTATCGAGGCGGTGATGGGGGGCGCGTTCGATCTGAACACGCATGAGGGCCGGTTGATGGCTCGCCAGCTCGTCGCGATGGCCGCGTACGAGTCCGGGCACAAGGCCGACCGGATCAGGCGCGCGAACCGGCAGAAGGCCGAGCGTGGTGATTGGCATGGGGCGGCGAAGTTCGGGTACGGCACCGGCGGCGTGTTGATCCCGGAGCAGGCGGCGGTGATCCGTGAAATGGCTGACAGGTTCCTGGCGGGCCAGTCGTTGCGGTCGATCACGGCGTGGCTGAACGAGGAGTCGGGGTTCCCGGCCCCGCAGGCGCACACGGGCAAGACGCTCGGGGTGTGGCACGCGACGACGGTGAAGTCGATCCTGGTGTCCGCGCGTATCTCGGGTCAGCGCGCCTACGAGCCGGCACGGAAGCGTGGGGATGCTCCGGCGGGGCGGGAGATTCTGGGTCCGGGGAGCTGGGAGGCGATCATCACCCCAGAGGAGACGACCCGTATCCGGGCGATGCTCTCCCACCCGGACCGCCGGGTCGGGGCGTCCTCGATCAACCTGTTGTCGGCGATCGCGACGTGCGGGAAGTGTGGCTCCGGGCTGGTGTCGGGCAAGAACCGTCGCGGCCCCTCGGATGCGAAGCGCCGCTACTACCGTTGCATGCCCGTCCCCGGCCACCCAGAACGCGGCGGCCTTTCGGTGACGGCGACCGGGTTGGAGACGGTGGTGTCTGAGGCGGTGATCGCCCGGCTCGCGGCGACGACCCTGCCCGCCGATGACGGCAAGACGGGCGGTGCGGTCGCGGAGGCGATGGGGCGGATCATGGCGGCACGGCACCGGATGGAAGACCTAGCCCGCGACTACGGCGCGGGGCTGCTGGCCCGCAGCGAATACCACGCGGGCCGTGTCGCGGCGCAGAACGCCGTCAGAGAAGCCGAAACCACCCTCGGCACCCTGAACCGCGGCGACGCCCTCAAAGGACTCCCCATCGGCGACGAGGCCGCTCTGCGGCACGCTTGGTACGAGGAGTGGACGGTCGGGCAGAAGCGGGCGATCCTGAACGCGCTGATCGACACGCTCGTTGTCCTCCCGGACCCGAACTGCGGCTCCCGGTTCCGGCCCGGACGGGTCCAGCTCACCTTCAAAGCCTGACCGGCAGCCGCCCGCGCACGGCGGGCGGGCATCATCCGGGGTGGGCAACGAGCGCGCGGAGCCGGTCGAGTGCCACTGGATCGGTGACCGCGAAGGACACCCCGGATGCCTCGCACGCCTGCCGCGTCCACTCTCGAATGTCGAAGTCCCCGGCGAGTGCCGGCGTCCGCGGGGCCGCGCCAGCACCGTCTGGTATCGCGTCCAGGCGAGGCTCGGGCCGCAGGGTGGTGGTCACGGCAACTCTCCGGTGTCCGGGTTGAGGCCGGCGTAGAACTCGTCCTCGGCCTGACGGCGGGCGGCGATATCCTCCCCCGTGAACTGTGCGAAGTCGGCATCGCGGTGCGGGATGACGATGTCCTCGACGGATGGGGCGGGCTTCTCGCCGGGCCAGGCGGTCTGCCGTGTGGGACGGTCGCGGTCCAGGCGGGTGCCGGACGCGGCGACCCACTCCCGCAGTCGTCCTCGTGCCTCGGCGAAGTCGCGGTGCCAGCCCAGCGGCGCGGACCCGTTCTCCTCCGGGTCATACGCGCACAGCCAGTGCAGATGCAACGCGCTCAGCTCCCATACCAGCTCTGCATGCCGGTGCCAGAACGGCGGGAGGACGCTGGCGGGAAGCCCGTAGGTGCGGCGCAACCAGTTCACCCACTTATTCAGCTCCCGCCACTCGACCTTGGCCTCGTCGGCGGTGAGCAGGTTCCAGTTGACCGGATGCGGCGGCTCGGGCAGTTCCTCGCCCTGGCCGCTCTCATTCGACTCCTCCGCGGCGTCCTCGGTTTCGGCGTCGATGTCGGTGGGAGGCTCTGGCGCGTCGTCGGGTTCAGGCGCGGTAGCGGTGTGCTCGGTCATCTCAGCCTCACAGAGCCGGGGCGGGTGCGGACGGGCGGGTGCTGCGTGGTGCGGTGAACTGCACGGGCAGGTCGCGGTGCCGGGTGGGCTGATCGGTCGGGACGTCGGGGACGGCGGCGGTGGGGCGGCGTCCGACCTTCCACATCTCGAACTCCTGCCCGGTGATCGTGGCTGGGTCGGTGCGGTCCCGGACCGGGCGGAACCGGCCCTCGGCGACGAACCCGGTCCCCTTGGACAGCAGCGCGGCCGCTTCCTCGGCGGCGTCGCCGTAGGCGACGATAGGGACGTACTCGGTGGGCAGTTTCGTGTAGGTGCCGTCCCGTTCCCGGCGGCCCTGCCGCTGGCCGGCGCGGGCGTAGAAGCGGGGCGTGCCGTCGCGGGCCGGGTCCGTGGACGGCTCCGTGGCGACATACCCCGACAAGGACTGGTGAGTGCGGACAGCCATCAGACTTCCTCCTGACATCAACGACCCCGAGAATCCGGGGCCTCCATGCCAGGCAGGTGCGCTCACCCGCCCCTACGGTCGCTGTTGCAGCAGTGCCTCGACCTCCGTGCGGTCCGCGCGCAGCCTGGTCGCGTCGGGTCGCTGGGTCCAGGTGCGGAGCCTGGTGACGATGGGCGGGGCGGATCGGAGTAGGACGAGGGCGGTGCCGAACGGGAGGGTGCGGATCGCGTCAGGTGGCATGATCGGCACCCGCCGGATGGAGCGTTGCGCGGTGCGGGACCCGTGGTCGCCGACGGTGGTGGAGTCGGTCACCTCGTCCCGCTCGCCGATGAGGGTGGTGAGGTCGTGGAGGTCTTTCGAGTTCGATGCGCCGCCGAGGATGATCTTCACAATGCTGGCGTCCCAGATGGCACCGGCGGCGTTCTCGGACCACTTCTCGCGAGCTTGGGCGAGGCTTTGGAGGACGGGCATGGTGGTGATCCCGGTGCCGCCTCCTTCGGCCATCAGGGTCGGCAGCGACGGGAGCGGGGCGAGGTTGCCGACCTCATCCAGCGCGAGCAGCAGCGGCGGGTCCAGGCGTGCGCCGGGGCTGGTCGCGGCGATCCGGCGTGCGGCTTCCACGACATCCTCCACGAATGCCGCGACCAGTGCGGCGGAGTTGTTGGCTCCCGCGCCGGTCGCGAGGAGGTAGAGGGTGCCTTTGGCGCGGAGGAACGCTTCGGGGTCGAAGTCCTCGCCCTCCCGTGGGGATACGGCGTCGAGGACGCGGGGGTCTGCGAGGGCGGCCAGGGCGAGGGAGACGCCTTGCCAGATGGAGTCGCGGGTGCGGGGGTCGGAGTCGATCATCGCTTGCAAGCCTTCCGCCCACCCGACTGCCGCGTTCGGGTTCGCGGTGAGGATCGCGACCGCGTCCGCGGCGGCGGACGGGTCGAGGGTCCACCGGAACAGCTCGCCCGGTGGACGGTGGTCGAGGGCGGCGGCGTGCAGGAGGGCTTGGAGAGCGGTGCGGGTCTTCCCTTCCCAGAATCCGCCGCCTTCGACACCGCCGGCGGACAGGCCGGTGCCGGCGGCGAGTCCGGTGGCGCGGATCATCGCCGTCAGCGGGTCCTCGCATCCGCGGATCGGTGACCAGCGCAGGCCGGCGGGGACGCCTTCGGCGAGGTGCTGAGGGTCGAACACCGCCACCGGCCCGCCGCGGCGCTCACGGGCGCGGAGGGTCGCGGCGAGGTTGTCCGGGCGGGTGCTGGTGGTGACCACCGCGCCGGGCGCGTCAAGGATCGCGTTGATGACGATATGGGCGCCTTTGCCGGACCGGGGCGGGCCGAGCAGGAGAATCGAGTCCTCCACCGACGCCCATACTCCGTGCCCGCGGGACGCGCCGATCCGGTATCCGACATCTGTGGGTTGCGGGGTGTCCAGGGAGGGGCGCAGGTGTCCGGCCCGGTGCAGCAGCGCCTTCTCGGAGCCGGCGCGTGCGACCTCGGTGCGGGTGGCGATCCCGGCGATCCGGTACGGGTCGGTCTTCACCTGCCGGCCGTGATCGCGCAGCAGCCGCCACCCCCACCACCCGGCCGCGCCTGCGGTGAGGATGAGGACGCTCGCGGTGATCCAGTACGCGACCGCGCCCAGACCTGGGGCGTCGAGCGCGGTGGCCGGGTCGCCGGGGTTCAGCAGCACGCCCAGGCCGGCCTCGATACCGCCGGCGGGTTGGGTGGTGCCGGTGATCCAGGCGGCGACGGACCCGGCGCCGCGGAGGATGGCGGCGAGGATCGCGGCTGAGATGAGGATGCCGATGCCGAGGTTGCTGAGCTCGTCGCCGAGGGACCCGGATGGCCTGGGGGTGCTCATCCGGGGTGCCCGATCGTGAGGGTGCCGGAGACGCGGCCGAGCAGGATCACCTCGCGGGTCGGAGACGCGCCAGCCTGTTCGGCGGTGAGCAGGGCGCGCATGGTCCCGTCCGGGGCGGCATCGCCGTGCGCGATGACCACCGCTATGGCGACATCCTCACCGGGCACGAAGCCCGCCCCGTGCAGGACGACCAGCTCCGGCATCGCCTGACGTGCAGGGCGGTCCGGGGTAGGGTCGGGTGCGGGCCGGCGGCGGCGTGTGCTGGGGGTGATGATGTCGGTGAACACCGTTCCGTCCGCCTCACGGACCTCGACCCTCACCGCCGAACGGTGCGTGTCGGTGAGCTGGTCGAGCACGCGGGCGAAGTCCTCCCGCCGCCACGCTGGTGCGAACGGTTCCGGCGCCACCGGCTCCCCGTCCACGGTGACCGTCAAGGTCCCGGTAGGCGCGACGGTGATGACCACTTGTGGCAGCACGACCGGGACCGGCGGTGTCTCGCTCTCACGGTCTGGGTCGGGGTTGGGGGTGGTGCGCTTGTAGCGCGGGCGGGCCATCAGGATTCCTGCCGATCGTTCGAGATTCCCGAAGAACCGTCGAGATTCCTGAACTCGCGGCCTTTCTGGGTCATGCGTCCGGTGGTGTCGAACGCGGCGAGTTCGGCGGGGTGGAGCTGGTGCTGGACGACGAAGGAGCGGTCCTTGATCCGCCACAGGCCCTGCCCGGTGCCGAGCCCGGGGAGCAGCTTCTGCTCCGTGCCGGTGAGCCCGAGCGCGGTCGCGGTCGCGCCGAGCTGGTCGGGCTCTTGCCGGTAGATGATCCTGGTCTCGGCGTTCGCCAATAAGGACGAGGCGAGGGCGCGCATGGCGGAACCTTGGTCGCCGACGTTGTCGAGGTCGGTGAGCTTGTGGAAGATCAGCATGTTCGCGATCCCGAAATGCCTCGCGAGCCTCCATTGGGCGTCCATGCGGCGCAGCAGGGCGGGGTATTGCATGAGGCGCCAGGCTTCGTCGTAGATCACCCACCGTTGGCCGCCGTCCGGGTCCGACAGCGCCGACTCCATCCACGCGGAGGAACACGTCATCAGCACGGAGATGAGCGTGGCGTTCTCCGCGACCCTCGACAGGTCCAGGGACACCATCGGCAGGGACGGGTCGAACCGGACCGTCGAGGGGCCGTCGAAGAGTCCTTGGAGGTCTCCGGCGACCAGGCGACGCAGAGCATGTCCGACCAGGCGGCCGTCTTCGGCGAGGCGCCCGTCTTCGTCGTCGGCGGGGTTGGGGGCGAGGATGCGGTCGACGACCATCGGCAGGATCGGCACCTCCGCCGACCTCACGGCGTCCCTCAGGGCGAGGTCGATGGCGGTGTGCTCCAGCGGCGAGAGCGGCCGGTCCAGCACGGTCTCCGCGAGAGCGCCGATCAGGTCGCGGCGGCGGGAGGCGACCTGCATCGCCCATTCCGCATCCGACACGGCGGAAGGCCGGTGTCCCTCATCGAGTGGGTTGAGGCGGTTCGACAGGCCGTGGCCGAGGACGATCGCTCGTCCGCCGACTGCTTCGGCGACGGCGGTGTGCTCGCCTTTCGGGTCGCCGGGAACGTACACGCGACGGCCGAACGGGAGGGAGCGGGTGTAGAGGGACTTCGCCAGCGACGACTTCCCCGACCCGACGATCCCGGCCAGCACGACATTTGGGGCGGTGATGAGGCCCCGCTGGTAGAGCACCCACGGGTCGTACACGAACGACCCGCCGGAGTAGAGGTCTTGGCCGACGAACACCCCTTGGCTGCCGAGGCCGCCTTCGGCGAGGAACGGGTACTGGCCGGCGAGGGTCGCACTCGTGTCTTGGTGCTTGGGGAGTCGGAACCGGACCGGTGTCCGCAGCGCCGCCGGTCCCGGCTCGCCGGCGGCGGGCAGGTAGGTGGTGGCGCGTTTCTCGGCCTGCTCGGCCTGCCAGCGGGCTTTCGCCTGCGCCTTCCGCATCTCGCGGGCGGTGGTCTCGATCCGGGTCGCGGCCTGTCTGCGGGCCTTGCGGTGCCGGCGGCGTTCGCCTTCCGGGCCGACCAGCACCGCCGTATGCAGCCGGCCCTCCTCCTGCCCGGTCACAGCGCCAGCCCCCGCCCCTGCGACGCAGACGCGCCCGGCCGGCGCGCGAACCAGTCCTTCCCCTCCGATCGCCGCGTCCGCGCCTGCGCACGCTCCGACGTCCCCGCGGCCGATACCGACGCCGAGGCGGGGGCCGGTGCGGCGACCGCGCCCAGCTCCGGGTCGGGGGCAGCGTGGTGGGCACGCAGCAGGGAGACGTGGCTGAGGAAGGGACTGTAGGTGAGGGTGTAGGTGCCGTGGGTCGCGGTGCGGTCGAGGGTCCCGACAGGGGGTGTGTCGTAGACGTATCCGTTCTCGAGCGCGGCCTGGGTCGTCTCCTCCCCGAAGTCGTAGCCGGTGAGGTGGTCGATCGCGGCGTCCGTGCCGTCTCGGTCGATGATGTCGAGCACACGGTCCGCGTCCTCCCCTTGGAGGAACACGACACTCACCCATCGCCGGTCGGTCGTGTCGGGCAGGTCGGGGTCGTGGTCGATCAGCTCGGCCAGGCTGTCGGGGTCGCGGCGGGCGGCGTCGGCCACCCATTCGGGGAACGCCCCGTCGTGGTCGGTGTGGTCGCCGGGGTGATCGAGCGCGTACTGGCGGGAATCGCCGGCGGCGGATAGGAACACCGCGAGCTCCCGCAGCGCCCGCGCCGGGGACACCGGCGCTCCGGTCCCGGTGAACAGGTCCCGCCCTTCGATGCTCTGCCCGGTGGCGGGGTGCTGGATCAGGTACGCGTACCGCTGGTGCTCACCCAGCGGCACGTCCGGCCACACTGTCAACGTCAGCTCCCCGGCCTGCACCGTGGCACGCACGGCGCCGGAGGTGTCGAGCGGTTCCGGTGCGGGGTGCCAGGCGATCCGCCCGGACTGCGACATTGCCGCGTCCACCCGGTCATGCACCGCATCCAGCAGGGTGCCGGCCTGGTGCAGCTCGTCGGCAGCCGCCAGCGCAGCGGTCGCCCCGGCGGTCTGGTTGCCGGCGTCGTCATGCGCGCGGGACCGACCGCCGATGTGGGCGGCGGCGAGCTGGTCGAGCACCTGCCGCAGCGACCGCACCCCCGCCAGCAGATCACCGAGCACCGCGTAAGTGTCAGCCGGGTCGGCGAACGTGCGAGTCGCGTGGGCGAGCCCCCGCAGCGCCTGGGATGCCTCGGCGGCGTCGTCTACCGGATGGGTGAAGGTCGGCATGATCGGAACTCCTCGCAAGTGCGGTCGGGTGGGGGTGGTCAGACGTTTCGGCACAGCGGCAGCGCGGCGGCGGTGAACGCCTGGGCTTGCTGGCCGACCAGGCGGCGGGTTTCGCAGGACGCTTGGATCGCGGACTGCTCGACCGCGGCGACCGCGGCGTCGAGCTCATCGACGGTGGGCGCGGAGATGCTGATGAGGCCGGTGACGCGCAGGACGCCGTGCCCGGCGGTCAGATCGGCCTCCTGTTGCAGCACGTCGTCCAACTCGGCGGATGCGCCTGCGTCTTCGATCTGCCCGATCTTGCGGCGCTGGGCGGCATCGCTGATGAGTTCGGTTTTCTTCTTCCGCAGGTCGCGGGCGGCCTGGTCGGCGCGGACGGGGGTGTAGTGCAGGGAGAGGGTGCGCAGGATGCCGCCGGTGAGCACGAGCGGGGCCAGGAACCCCGGATAGACCTGGGAGCGGGGCCATTCGGTGATCCACAGCACTGCATGGTGCGCGGAATCCGACCGCAGCCGTTCCCACGTCTCGGTGACCGCGACCGGGCCTGCGGTGGCGAGGTCGCGGCCGAGATCGCCGTGTCGTTCCAGGGCGGGCGCGGCGGCGGGGTCGTAGGCGGAGCGGAGGATGACGGCGACCTCTCCTGGCGTGAGCCAACCGGTGCTGGACAGCTCCGCCGCGCGCAGCGCCGTCGTGAGCGTGGTCATCTCCTGCCGCAGCACCGCCGCGGCGCCTCTTATCCCGCCGCCGGCGGTCCTGATCTGCCGGGCGGCGGCTTTCATGTCGAGTGCGAGGCTGATGGTGGTGGCGTGGCGTTCCCCGGCGGGGCCGGCCCGGTCGATGAGTTCGGCGTAGGTGGTTGCAGCCCACGAGCCGTCGTCGGTGCCGTGGGTGGC
The DNA here is from genome assembly GCF_016907815.1 of Microbacterium aurum. Classification (NCBI taxonomy): domain Bacteria; kingdom Bacillati; phylum Actinomycetota; class Actinomycetes; order Micrococcales; family Microbacteriaceae; genus Microbacterium; species Microbacterium aurum. The sequence goes on along the minus strand of NZ_JAFBCQ010000001.1, from coordinate 2,035,617 downwards.
CCACCACTCCGCGAGCCCGGTCCCGGAGTCGGGCAGGGTCCGTTCGGACACCTGAATCCGCGCGATTCGTCCGGACCGGCACGAGGCGGCCAGCACGCGCCCCCACCCGGACACGCGGCGCTGCTGCTCGCCGGGGTCCAGGAGCACGAACGCGGGATGGGAGACGCCGAGGATGACGGTGAGGGTCTGCGCGTGGGGGTCGTGGATCATGCCCGCCCCGGTCTCCGGGTCCTCCCACTCCCGCAGGGCCGCGGCATCCCCGGGCAGGGCGAGGGTTCCGGCTGGGCGCGGGGCGATGACCCGGCGGCGGTGGATGAGCTGCCCGAGATAGGTTCGCGCCGCCCAGCGGGCAAGGATGGGCACCCACTCGATCACCTTCCGCCCGCCGGCGGGGATGACCGCGAGAAGCGCAGCGCCGGCCCAGACAGGGGAGGTCCAGGCCAGACCCATGCCCCCTGCCGTGTAGAGGGAGGCGACGACGATGAGGATCGCGATGCCGAGGACGATCAGTTGCGGCAACGACAGGCCCAGCAAGATTCCACGGCGCGTGAGACGAGAGAACTGCACCGGGGCCAGCGGGTAGTCGGCGTGCGTAGTGGTGGCCATCAGGGGTCACTCCTTCCCAGAAGCGGCAGGCTTGGTCGACGGCGGCGGTGCCGGCTGGGAACGGCGCGGCGCAGACCCGGAGGAGGGCGGCACGGTCGGGGCGGGGTTCGCGGTGGCGGGCGGGACCGGCGGCGGAGCGGCCTGCTCCGCTGCTGCCCCGGCGTGGCCGTCGGCGGCTCCGCCGACGGCGGTCCCGGCCTTCGGCCCGGCGGTCGCGGCGCCCTTGACGACCGCGCCCCCGACGATCACGGCCGCACCGACCGGACCAGCCGCCGCCCCAGCACCCGCAGCGCCGGCCCCCGCACCCGCGCCGGCGCCAGCGCCGGCACTCGCTCCGCCGGATGCAGCGGTTGTGCCTGCGGCGGTCCCTGTCGTTCCCGCGCTGGCCGTGGTCCCGGCGGCGCCCTTCGGAGCCGCCCCGCCTCCACCGGCACCGCTGGCGCCGGTGCCGGGGTTGCCGCCGTCGAGGACTTTCTTGGCGGTGTCGCCCTGCGGGGCGGACGGGACGGGGACGGGCCGGTTCAGCGCCGACTTCGCCTCTTGTTCCGAGCTCATCGCGTGGTACATGTCGAACCCCACGAACGACAGGAACTTGTAGGTGATGTACGGCGCGAACGCCGCAACGAACATCAGCACCACCCCCGCGATCGGGTCGCTGATCGAGGCAAGGTCCGCCTCGATCGGGGCGGACACCTGGCCGATGGCGACCAGGAAGATCACCACCAGGACGAGCTTGGAGAGAATCAGCGCGATCACGAACGCCGCCCACTTGCCGAACCAGCCCTTGGTCGCATCCCACGTCGCCCCGGCCAGGGCGATGGGTCCGAACACGATCGCGACCAGCAGCAGCGCCTTCCTTATGAGGAGGGAGAACCAGACGATTGCCGCCGCACTGATGGCAAGGCCGGCGAGGAAGATGGTCAGGATCGCGCCGACGCCAGGGGCGGCGATGTTGATCCCGGCAAGTCCCGTGGCGAGGAGCCCGATCTGGGTCCCCATCCCTTCCATCGTGTTCCCGGTCGCCTGCACGATCCCCACCGCGAGCTGATCGGTCACTTCCAGCAGCAGCGCGGTCAGGGTGATGACCAGGAACGACCCGAGCACGCTCTTGGCGAGGCCGAGGGCGGCACGACTGAGCGCGGTGGGGTCGCGGTGGATGAGGCCGGTGATGAGCTGCAAGCAGAAGAACACGAGCATCACGAAGATCGCGACACCGAACAGGACGTTGTAGACGCCGACATACTCCGCGGACGTGACGTCGACGAGAGTGGTGGTATCGAACACCCACCACACCGCCTCGAACAGCCACGCGGCAGCACCGGCCATCGCCTGCCCGAGCCAGTCGAACGGTGCCGCGATCAGCGACGCGGTGCCCTCGCCGACCGCATCGCAGACCGAGGAGATGACCGGGACATCGCAGATGCTCACCGCACCCACCCCCACGGATGGTGCCTTGCTCGGGTGGTCATCAGACGGCCTGCCCGACGCTCCAGAAGAAATTGATGAGCGTCACCGCGGCACCGCAGATGATCGCCGCCCCGCACGACACGAGCACACCGACCTTCCCGCGGGAGGCGAGGTGCGGGTTGGAGGAGTTGGCGCCGAACCCCCACACGATCGCCGAGACGATCAGCGCGAGGACGGAAAGGATCAGGCCCACGGTCATCACCGCGCCGACGATGATGCGCAGTTGCTCGATACCGGGAAGGCCCGAGCTGTTGGGGTCGATGTCGATCACGAGGGTGCTCCTGACTGTTCACGAGACGTGTTCTCGACGGTCAGGTGCACCCCGTCACCCCGCACCGAGAGCAGCGCGGATGGTGGCTCGTATCGTGGAGACGTGTCAGTGAGTCGAGTGGGGGCCGCGTATGCGAAGCGTGCGGGCGAGTACATCGACGCCCTAGGGTTCATCGAGGCCACGGCCGAGCAAGACAGGGAACTGATCGGGGAATGGGCGGAGGACGTCCCCGGCCTGATCCTCGATGTCGGGTGCGGGCCGGGACACTGGACGGCGTGGCTGCACCAACGAGGTCACGACATCGAAGGCATCGACCCGGTGCCCGCATTCATCGACCACGCCACGGCGACCTACCCGAATGTCCCGTTCCGTGTCGGACAAGCCGAGCACCTGCACGTCGCGGACGCCAGTCTCGGCGGCATCCTGGCCTGGTACTCGCTCATCCACACCGACCCCGCCCGTGTCCCGGCCGTGCTCGGCGCCCTCGCCCGCGCCCTCACTCCGGACGGGTCGCTCGCACTCGGATTCTTCGACGGCCCGGTGGTCGCCGCGTTCGATCACGCGGTGACCACCGCCTACGTCTGGACTATCGACGCGCTCGCACAAGCGGTGGAGGAAGCCGGGTTCACCGTGACTGCGCGGTACACGCGCACGGACCCCGGCGCCCGGCCGCACGGGGCGATCATCGCCCGTCGAACCCGGTCCGGCTCGGACTGATCGGCTGCGTCCGCGGTCAGAGCTGTTCGCCGACGCCGAGGAGGAAGTTGACCCAGGCGACCCCGGCGCCGGCGAGGGCTGCGGCGCCGAGGGAGACGAACAGGCCGGTGCGGGCTTTGGTGGCGGCCTGGTAGTTGCCGGAGGATGAGGCTATTGCCCAGACGATCGAGCAGACGATCAGCATCAGCACGGCGATCACGAGGACGAACATCAGCAGCGCGCCGACGATCGCGCGTAGGTCGCTCGCGCCGCCGACGCCGCCGAAGTCGGGGAACACGTCCATCAGAGCCCACCGCCTGCCGTGCAGGAGGCCAGGGTGGTGGCGCCGCCACTTATGCCTTCCGCGCCGTGGTCGGTCAACCAGGCGTCCCCGTCGACGGGTTCAGCGCCTCGCCCGCCGGGGTAGATCTCGAAGTGCAGGTGCGGCCCCGTGGACTGGCCGGAGGAGCCGACATCGCCGATGTGCTGCCCGGCGGTGACCGTCTGCCCTCCGGTGACGTGGATGCCGTGCTCCCACATGTGCGCGTAGTACGACGCGACCCGCTGCCCGCCCACGGTGTGCTCGATGACGATCAGGCCGCCGTAGCCGCCGGAGAACTCCGCCAGCACCACGACGCCGTCTGCGGCGGCGAGGATCGGGGTGCCGTCCGCGGCGGCGAAGTCCGAGCCGGTGTGGAAGGAGCGTTCCCCGGTGGTCGGGTGTGTGCGCCACCCGAACGGGCTCGTGCGCACCCACGTCCCCTCCGGCAGCGGGAACACGATCCGGGTGGTCTCCGGCACCACCGGGGCACCACCGACCCCGGTGGGTGCGGGGCGGGTGAGGGCGGCGAGGATGGCTTCGGCGACCGGTTGATAGTTCTGATACCTGTCCGGGTACGCGGAGACTTCGACGGCTTGCGCGGCTTCGCCGGGGTCCATGCTCTGCCAACCGGGGATGTCGAGCAGGCCGCGCGGCGAGGGGTAGTTGGGGCCGGTGGGTCCGCCGTAGAACGCGCGCGCCTGATAGGTCGGGTCCATGAGGTCGGCGACGGTGCCCCACCCGGATTGCGGGCGCATCTGGAACAGGCCCAGGCTGTCGCGGTCACCGCCGTTGCCGTCGTTCGGGTAGTCCGCCGATTCGGGGTAGGTGCCGGTGTTGGCGAGCATCCGCAGCGTGGACTCGGTCAGCGCCGCCATCAGCGCGATCACCACGCCGGGCCGGCCGACTCCGGCGGTCTGGGAGCCTGTGGTGATGATCGTCGCCGCGTGCGTGAGCTGCGTCTTGTTCAGGGTGATGGTCTCCCCGTTGCGGGTGGTGGCGGTCAGGGAATCCGGGATCGGGCCGACGATCAGCGATCCCGGCGCGCAGGCGGTCATCGCTGGGTTGACCACCGCAGCGACCCCGACGAGCACGACCGAGGGGGCCAGAAACAGCAGAACGATCGCGGCGGCGGCGAGCTTCTTCCACATCAGGACACCGCCCGTCTATCGCAGGGGGTTGTCGAGCTGGGACAGCCGCAGCAGCTCACAGTGCGTGCCGGTGATCCCTCGGTTGGTGACAACCGGGGCACAGACGATGAACACCGTGAAGACGATCGGGCGGGAGGCCTCGACGGGTTCGGTGCCCCAGGTGCCGTCCCGATGCCGGGTCCCCTCGATGGTGTAGGCAACGGCCCCTTCGGGTATCTGGCCGGGGGCTGCCTGCGAGGTCGCGGTCTCCCACGCCTCCGGCACGAACATCTCCTGGATGCTCAGCCATTGCCGGGTCTGGTGCTGTCGGAGCTGCGCCCACGCCTCGGCGCCGGGCAGGTAGGCGCGGACGTCGCCGGCCAGCGCGTCCGCCTCTTCGCCGGCGGCGACATCCACGATGACCTGGGCGTAGTCGGCCGGGCCGTACCCGTTGGTGGTGTCCCAGCCGAATAGTGCCTGGGCGACCTGACGGGCGAACGTCTCCGGCCCGCCGAGCTGTGACACGGGCGCTGGCCCGGCCGGGGACGTTCCGGTTGGCGGGGCCGTGATGGTCGGGGCCGCCGTGCCGGTGGGGGCGGGTTCTGTGCGGGGTGCGGGGCCGCGCAGCAGCCCGTAGATGCCGACACTGACCAGCAGGGCGAGGACGAGACCTGCGGCGATCAGGGCGATCAGCACACGGCGGCGGCGACGATCATCGGCAGGGGCGGTGGGGTCCATGCGAGGGTCCTCCCAGAAGGCGACAGAAGTGGTCGCCAGGAAGGTGCACCCCGCCACCCCGAGAGCCGATCAAATCGGCGCCGGTCAGGTCGGTGCCGGTCAGGCGATGTGTTCGCCCAGGCGCTGTGCCTGCCGGGACGCGCGTGCGGCGTCAGCGAACGCGACGGTGCCGGCGATGGTGTCCTCGAACCGCGCCCATTGCTCGTCGGTGAGCGCCGGGCCGACCTCGGCGGGGTCGTGGTGGGTCCACCAGCCGGCGAGGTCGTCCCAGATCGCGAGGAAGACGGTCAGCGGGTACGGCACCACCTCGCCCGGCTCGACCGCTGTGAGCCGGGGACGGGGTTTGCGGCCCGTCTTCTTCGCCGCTCGCACGCGGGCGAGCGCGTCTTTGGCGAGGTGCTCCAGCTCCACAGCGCGCGCGTCCCGTTCCGCGGCCCGCACACCGGCGGCCTCCGCCCTGGCCTGCTCGCACAGCTCCGCCGGCTGGGTGGGGTCGGCGGCGAGCTGGTCGAGCTCGGCGAGGGACAGTTCGGCGTTCATGCGCAGGTGAGCGGGGTAGACCTTCCCGCCGGCTCTGATCCGCTCCACCTCCTCCGCCGCACGCTGCCGGACAGCGTCGGGCTGGTCGGGGTCGGCGGCGAGGTCTTCGAGGCGCACGATGCGTTCCATCGTGGTGTGGGAGTCGCGGCCGGTGACCATCTGCGCGGCCTGCACCGCCGCCTCCCCAAAGCCCGCCCACGGTGCCGTTAAGTTAACGGCACCGTTCTTCTCGTTCGCGCCGGCGGGCTGGAATCGGGTGGCCTCCTGTCGCAGCGTGGCCCCTTCGGTCAGGAGGGCTTTGAGCTCCCGGTAGAGGGCGGCGGCTTCGAGCTGGGTCAGCGGTTTGTGCAGCAGGTTGTCGTCCTGCTCGGCCAGGAGTTGCCCGAGCCGGTCGGACACCCCGGACCGGACCCACACGTTGACGGTCTTCCACCCGAGCTGGCGGATCGCCGCGAGGCGGCGGGCACCGCAGATCAGGTGCCCGTCGAGGGTGATCGTGATCGGTTGCAGCAGCCCGTTGCGGCGGATCGACTCGACCAGCGGTGCCAGGTCGCCGTAGTCCTGCCGGTGCCGAGACCCGACGCCGATGGCATCGACGGCCCGCTCCAGCTCGATGTGTCCGCCGGGCGTGGTGCTCATGGCAGATCGTCCCCGGTGTCGGGGGCGGCGAGCCCTGCGGTGAGTACGAGGTCGTCGTCGCGCAGCAGCGCGCGGAGGGGTTCGCCGTTCAGCAGCCGTAGCAGCAGGCCGCGCCCGGTGTTGGTGCCGGACAGTGCAGGGTCGGGGTGGCCGAGCACGATCCGCAGCAGCGTCGTCCACGACGAGCCCGGCAGGTCCAGCAGGGCGCGGGCCTGCCGGTCGCGGCGCAGCGTCTCGAACGCCGACGCCCGCGAGACGGACTCCGCAAGCCGTCCGGTGATGTACTCCACCGCGGCTCGTGCCGTCGCCGGCTCCCAGCCCACCCAGGACAGCAGCGCAATCGTGTCCTCCACCGCGGCGGTGACGTTCACCGCACGCTCCGGCACCACCTCACCACCGTTCTCCTCATCGTCGGTGTCGGTGTCGGCGAAGGGGGCGATGTGAAAGGCGGGGTGGTAGTCGGGCAGCGGGTTCTCCCGGTCGCTGAACCGCTCGGCGTCGTGGAACACCGAGTAGCGGGGGCGGCGTGCCTGGTGCACCGAGCACAGCAGCCCGTTGCCGCGTTCCTCGCCGATGCAAGTCACCTGTACCGCGCGGGTGACCACCGCCCACGGGTCATCCGCGCGGCGGGTCGCCGCTCCCCGCATAGCCTCGAACGCGGCCGAGGCAGCCTCCCACGGGTCCAGACCGTGCTTCTTGGCGAGCGCGGCGTACTTGTCGGCGGCGTGCCGCATCAGCAAGGCGGCCTCCGGGTCGTGCCGCCACGCGCCCTTGCCCGCCTCGTGCAGCCGGTTCAGGAGCGCGCGCAGCGCCTCCGAGTCCTCGAATCTCGCCCGCTGTTCGCGGGGGCTTTCCGGTGTCATCACACAACCTCCTGCACAGCAGGTGCACCAGGACTCCCACCCGACGCCGTGCGCGTCGACCGATCCGGGGTGGACACGGCTACCCCAACCCGATTCCGGACCGCGACACCCACGAGTGCCGGGGGCTCCCGCCGCGACCGAATGCAGTCACCGGGGGCAGGCGACGTGCCCTCTCGCTCACCACCCGTGCCCCTGAGCGGGCGACGGTGCGCGCACCCCGGTACGCCTGTCCGGGGGCCCGGCGGGCTCGGCGGGCGAGCTCGGCATGGAAGTCGATGCCCTGCTCGGCGACCCTGCCCGTCCGCGCGGCCAGCAGATCGGTGGGCCGCACCCACTCCACCCCCGACCGTCGCCGCCCCGCCTCCGCGTCGGCCTTCGGCTTCGTCACGGACGGGTCGCCATGCCGGGCCAACTCCGACACCTCCCCGTCCCCGCCTCGCCTCGGCTCCTCGGTCGCCGGCGCCGACTCATCGCGGTGTCCCTGGCGGACGGGAACGGGATGCTGCTCGTGCGTGGCAGGGGTCTGGTTGTCGTCGTTCATGTTGTCTCCTCCGAGTCGGGGCCGGTCATCGCCGGCCGGGCGAACCAGCGGCCCACCGTGGACGGGTGCACGCCCAGGTGGCGGGCGATCTGCTTGTTCGACCAGCCCTCCTCGTCCCGCAGCAGCACCGCCGCCTCACGCCCCTCACCCCGCGATACCGCCGCCGTCGCCACCGGGACGGACGGCATCACCGGCTGACCCACGGGGACATCCGCCGCTGTCGGCGGCTCGGCAGAAGGGTCGGATGCGGGCGCGGGGACGGGGCGGGTGAGGATGACGGTGAGGTGGGTGATCGCCAGCAGCACCAGCGGGGGCACCGCCGCGACGGACGCGGCGAGCACCGCCGGCACGTCGGCGTCGGCGGCGACGACGGCATGGATCGCGTTGGCCGTCACCGACACCACCGCTCCGGCGGCCAGCAGCCCCCACGGGTACCACGCCTGCCGGTGCCCGGCCAGGGCGACCACGGCGACGGTTGCGACCACGATGATGCCGTCCACGATCAGCGGCCACGCCCACGCCTGCCCCGCCTCGATCCCGGAACGCCGGGCCAGGTCCGCCAGAGCGGTGAACGACAGCCAGAACGCTCCCGCGGCGATGAACACCGTCCCGCCCGCCGCGGTCACCACCGCCCACCGCCTCCCCGCCTGAACCGCCATCACAACCCCCTCCCCGGTACGGCCGGGCGGGCCGACCCGGGGCGGCGGTCGAACCAGCCGACCCCTGCCGGTGACGCGGTCTGCGTCGCGGAGGTCGTCGTGCGCCTGACGGGGTCGGGGTGAACGGCGCGGTAGGCGGATCGGACGGTCGCGGTGATCTCCCGCGGCCCAAAGTCCGACTTCGCTGCCGTCAGCACCGCATCGAGGGCATCAGCGAGCGGGACGCCGCCTTCGGCCAGTCGGCACGACGCCCAGAACAGTTTGAGATTGCGGTCGGTGTCCTGCCGGTCCACCCACCGCGCCAACCGCTCCGCATCCTCCCGACCCACCCGCTGCCCGCCGACCGGACGGGGGCGGATCGGAGGGTGGGGGTCGAGGAAGTCCCGCAACCTGCCCGCATCCGGCTCGCGTCCCGGGCCGGGGGCGACCTGGACAATGCGGTATCCGACCGTGGCGGCGCCGATGGGTCGGGACGAGGGCGGGACGATGATGTATCCGCCGTCGCCACGGAAATCGACTCCCGCGCGCCCGGCCTGCCAGGACCGTTGCGCGGTGCCCGGTGTCGCCGGGTAGTAGGCGTGCATGCCGCCCGTGGGGGTGCGCACCAGCAGCTCCCAACCCTCGACCAGACCCGCGTCGCCGGCACGGCGGAAGCTCGCCCGCCCGTCGACCGGGCCGTGCACGTCCACATCCACCACCACCAGCCCGGACGGCGCCCCCGTGGGGACGGCGATGTTCGCGCCCGGCCACCGTCGCCACCACGCCGACACCTGGGCGGGATCGGTGCTCGCGTCGTGGAACCCGTGCCCGGTCAGGGGGCGCTTGCCGCCCGGCACGCACGGGAACACCGGCACCCCAGCGTCCGCGAACCGTGCCGCGGCCGCAGGCAACGGCAGGCCCGCTGCCTCGGTGAACAGCGACGCGGCCCGCATCACAAGCCCCTCACCGCGGTATCCGCCGCCCGAGACGCCCGCGCCGGCTCCACCCGCGCCGCCGTCGCAGGCCGCTCCGCCCGCGCAGGGCGTTCGGTACGCGGGGCGTCGCGGTTCAGGCCGGGCGGGTCGCCTCCGCCGAGCTGCACGGTCGGGAGGGCATCGAGGATCGCCCCGGCGGTCTTGCGGACCCGCTCTCCGGTGGCCTGCACCACCTCGGCGGGGTCCTTGTCCTTCACCGTCCCGGCCCACCCCGACACATACGGGATCGTGTACGAGCTGGTGTCCATGCCGTGCGCGGCGCCGATCATCAACGCCACCGACTCCGCCTCCACCTCCCCGATCCCGCGATGCCGTGTCGCATCCGGGTTGTCGGGGCCGTGCAGGCGCACATGCGCGAGCTCGTGCGCGAGGGTCTTCACCTGCGCGGCATCGTCCATGTCCATCCGCACCGAGACCGTGCGATTCGTGTAGTCGGTCAGGCCGTTCGCGCCGTGGATCAGCCCGGCGCGCTCGACCCGCAGCACCGCGAATCCTTCCGCTTCCACCAGGCCGGCCAAGCCCTCCCATAGCCCTTCGGGCGCGGCGCCTTCCAGCAGCACCGGCGCAGCGCGCTCAGGGATCGGATCACCCGTCGTCTGCGACACGTCCCAGACATAGGCCGGCTTCGCGCCGACCATCCGGGAGCGCACCGCCTCGCCCGGCTTCGGCTTCTCGAACCGCCCCAGCCGGCGCCACGACAACGAGTCCCGCGGGGTCGAGGACGCGAACCGGCCCGTCACCGGGGCGAAGATCATGTACCCCGGCTGGCCCTTCTCCACCTGACGGCCGAGTGTCTGCCACTGCTTGTACCCGGCGACATACGTCGGCTCCGGCGCCGACACCCGCCCCTGCTCGAAAGCGTCGAGATGCTGAGCCCAGATCAGCAGCGTGTTCCCAAACGACCGCGACCGGAACCGGGCTGCGAACTCGAGCGCGCGACGCCAGTCGTCCCCGGAGGAAAGCTGACCGACCGCAGCCGCCAGCCGTTCATGCAGCGCGTCGAGCTTCGCATCCCGCGCGGCCCGCTGATCCTCGGTCGCGGCCATCGGTGTCCTCCTCCCGGCGTGTCACACCGCACACGGCGGATGACTCCTGCGACCAGAAGGTGCGCCAAGAGGAACAGCGAAGGTCGAGACGGACGACGGGCAAAGTTGGCGACCGCCAGGCGCAGCGCTGAACCCGACGTGGTGACGTCCCCTGGGGTGGTGGGTTTTCCGGCAGGGTCGTCGGCGTCGTAGACGTTGGTGAGCCATCGTGCGATGGTCAGTGAGTACCGATCAAAGTCACTCACAGGAAGACACAAACGCACGATGGCTCTTAACCAGTCTGCCCTCCTCGAGCTCCTCGGGGAACTGAAACTCACCGATGTCACCGACCGGATCCGAGTCGCGACCGAGACGCTCTATCAGGAGCTGATCGACGCGGAAGCGGCGGCGTTCATCGGCGCCGCCCCGTATGAGCGCACCGAGGGCCGCGTCGCGGTCCGCAACGGCTCCAGGCCCCGCACCCTGTCGACGACAGCCGGGGATCTGGAGCTGCGGATCCCGAAGCTGCGGGCCGGGTCCTTCTTCCCGTCGCTGCTGGAACGCCGCCGGAGGGTCGATCAGGCGTTGTTCGCGGTCGTGATGGAGGCCTACGTCCACGGCGTCTCGACCCGCAAGGTCGACGACCTCGTCAAGGCGCTGGGCGCGGACACCGGCATCTCCAAGTCGGAGGTGTCGCGGATCTGCGGCAACCTCGACGAGGACGTCGCGGCGTTCCGGGACCGGCCCCTCGCCGACAGCGCCTACCCGTACGTGTTCCTCGACGCGACCTATTGCAAGGCCCGGGTCGGCCGGCGGGTGGTCTCGCAGGCGGTCGTCGTTGCCGTGGGAGTCGCGGCCGACGGGCGGCGGGAGGTGCTCGGCTTCGAGGTCGGAGACACCGAGTCGCAGCCGTTCTGGACCACGTTCCTGCGCTCGTTGAAGGCGCGTGGGCTGGACGGGGTGAAGCTCGTGATCAGCGACGCGCACACCGGGCTGATCGCAGCGATCGAGACCGTGTTCGTCGGCTCCGCCTGGCAACGCTGCCGAGTGCATTTCATGCGGAACGTGCTCGCCAACGTCCCGAAGACGGCTGGCCCGATGGTCGCGTCGATCATCCGCACGATCTTCGCGCAGCCGGACACGGAGCACGTGTTCGCGCAGTTCCACGAGGTCGTCCGCATGCTCGCCAGGTCGCATCCGAAGGTCGCGGACATGCTCGAGGACGCCAAGAACGACATCCTCGCGTTCTGCGGATTCCCGCAGCAGCACTGGCGGCAGATCTGGTCCACGAACCCGCTCGAACGCGTCAACAAGGAGATCAAACGCCGCACCGACGTCGTCGGAACCTTCCCCAACCCCGCCGCGCTACTGCGCCTGGCCGGGCACGTCCTCATCGAGCAACACGACGAATGGGACGGCGCCGACCGCCGCTACTTCAGCGAACACTCCATGAAGCTCCTGCAAGTCGAAGCAGAGGAGGTCGCGATCCCCGAACTCGCTGCGGCATAATCACAGAAGCTGACCCGCACGGTGTCGAGAAACTCCACCAACCAGCGGGACGTCACCCCCGACGTGGTCAAACTCGGTCTACATCATCCGCTGGCGCCCTGGCGATCTGAGCACCAAAACATGAGCGTTTCGCCTGGGCATACGCGCGTTCAGTCAGGGTTTGAGCGTGCCGGAGCACCACTGCTGATTCTGCGATACTCCGACGGGCACACGCCGATGCTCCTGCGGAACTGACGTGCAGCGAAGTCAGGGTCGTTCCAACCCACCCTGGCGGCGATGTCCGAGATAGGTGAATTCTCCACGCGCAGGAGGTGGGCCATTCGTTCGGCACGGAGCATCGTCAGGTACGAGATCGGCGATTTCCCAAACGCATCGACGAAAACTCGACGCAGCTGAGACACCGACAGATGCGCTCGCGCCGCGAGCTCGGTCACCGTCCAATGACGATCCAACTCCACACGCAAGGACCGTGCAATATCCAACGCCTCAGGACGTACAGGGCGGAAGAGGCGATGCCGCGGCACGGTGGGAACCGACGCGTTTCGCCGCGCGACAGCGGTTCCCTCATTGGCGACCACGAGAAACGGAACCAAGACATCGAATACGGCAGAAACTAGCGATTGCGCCCGATAGAAACGATCAGGAGGCACGCCCTCGACACTCAACGCAGCCAACTCGTCAAGCCACGGCATCATCAGCCCCGCCCGGTGCTTACCGATGCGCAGAACCTGGGTGGGTTCCGCATAATGCGTATCGAGGAACTGGCTCGCGTCGAGTCGCTCTTGGAACCGTGAAGCGTACTGCCAAAACACTTGGTCAATGACATAGTCTCGGTCGAGATAGAGCGTCGTGGTCGCTACCCACCCGTCGGGTTCAGCACCACAGAGAGTGTTTGCCGCCAGAACAACGACATCACCGACGCTGACAAAGTGCGCGCCAAACTCACTGAAGAGTCGAGCCCGACCCGCCCGTATGACAATGAACTTGACGCAATCGAAAGCGATTGGCTCAACCGGATCGTGCGCGACTTGCGTTCGGGCGAGCAACGGCGAGAACGCGGCCACCGGCGCCGCCGGCACACCAGCAGACTCCGTAGGCCCCTCCCACCGAACATCGCCAGTCATAGTTGGCAATCGAAGGGCACTCGCGTCTGAGAATCGAGTACCCCTAACGGTACTCATATGACGCTTGCCAGAACCCTAACGGCTACCTCACGTTGAACAGTTTGCGTGCAGTTTGCGCCGAGGTAAGGTCACCAGACCATCGGGAGGAGAGATGCGAGGAATCCTACTGCTGCGGTGCAGAGCATGGTGATCGCTAGGGTCTGGCAGAGACGTTCCGGGTGGGAGCGTTTGTGCAGGCGGAGTCGGTCGGGCCGGCGTTCGGGAACGTATCCGGTGACGGTGGTCGAATCGTGGTCGCGAAGATCATCGCGGGGTGTGAGGGGGCGCGTATAGGTGCGTTCCTTCGCGCTCCATATCGCGATCTGCTGCTGATCGAGGTCCTCGACGATGGTGACGTTCGTTGGGGTGCGCGGACCATCGATGGCGGCGATGATGAGCGCTGCGATCAGGAAGGGGATGCCGATGATTGCACCGATCCAGGACAGCATTTCGCCAATGATGCCGATGGTGTCGGTGATGCTCATCGCTGCGGCGTGCTTTGAGGCTAGATGGTCATGCCGTCGAGCCGGTAGCCCATGCCGGGTTCGGTGAGCAGGTGGGCAGGGTTGCTGGGGTCTTCTTCGAGTTTGCGGCGGAGTTGGGAGACATAGAGGCGGAGGTAGCCGGTGTCTTCGGCGTGTTCGGTGCCCCAGATGGTGGTGAGGATGGTTTGGCGGGTGACGAGTTTCCCGGCGTTGCGGATGAGGATGTCGATGAACTGCCACTCGGTGGGGGTGAGCCGAATCTGTTTCTGCCCGTCGGAGGTGTCGCGGGTGACGCTGTGGGCGGCGAGGTCGATGGTGACGTTGCCGAGGTGCACCACGGGCGTAGCGTCTTCTTGGGGAACACGCCGTGTAAGGGCGCGGATGCGAGCGAGGAGTTCTTCGACGGCGAAGGGTTTGGTGATGTAGTCGTCGGCGCCGGCATCGAGGGCTTCGACCTTGTCGGCGGCACCGGCGCGGCCGGACACGACGAGGATGGGGGCCTGGGACCAGCCGCGGATGCCGTGGATGACTTCGATGCCGTCGAGTTCGGGCATGCCGAGGTCGATGAGGAAGATGTCCGGGTGATGGTCGATGGCTGCCGTAATCGCCTGGGCGCCGTCGGCTGCGGTGAAGATCTGGTACCCCTTGGCGGTGAGGGTGATGCGCAGGGCGCGGAGGATCTGGGGGTCGTCGTCGGCGATGAGGATCTTCATGACGGCTCCTGGCTCGTGGAGATCGTGGGGAGGGAGATGACCATGGTGAGTCCGCCACCGGGGGTGTCCTCGGGGGTGAGGGTGCCGTGCATGGCTTCGATAAAACCGCGCGAGAGGGCAAGGCCCAGGCCCAGGCCGGTGGTGTTGTCGGTGTCGCCGAGGCGTTGGAACGGCAGGAAGATATCGTCCAGTTTCTCGGGCGGGATGCCGGGTCCGCGGTCGACGATACGGATTTCGAGACGGTCTCCGAACGTGCTGGTGCTGACGTGGATGGGGGTGCCGGCCGGGCTGTAGCGGTGCGCATTGGTGAGGAGGTTGACGAGCACACGTTGAAGCAGGACCGGGTCGGCATGCGCCACCGCGTCACCGTGATTCAGCGCGAGAGTCACGTCGGTGGGCCCGAGGTGGAGTTCGTCGAGGGCGGGCGCGATGGTCTCGGCGGGATCGGTCGGGATCTCCGCGATAGTGAGCACGCCCGCCTGCAGCCTGCTGACATCGAGGAGGTCAGTGACCAGAGTCGCGAGAGCGCCGAGGCTCTCCTCGGCGGTGTCGAGCAGTTCCCTCTTCTGCGCGGACGCCAAGTCGGGCCCTGCCGCTTTGAGACCCCCGACAGCGGCGGATGCAGCCGCGAGCGGGCGACGCAGATCATGACTGAGCGCGGACAGGAGCGCACCGCGCACCCGATCCGATGCCGCGATCGGCTCGATCTGCTTCGCCGTCTCGGTGAGGTGCTCGTGTTCCAAGGTCGCGGCGAGTTGCGCGGTGACGACGGCAAGGAGGCGTTGCTCGGACGCGGCAAGGTCCGGGCCGTGCAGTTCTAAGGTGGTGTCGTCGGTGATCCGGATACTGGCGTGATAATTGTCGGGCAGCGGTTCCCCGGACCGGGCGAGGACGTCTTCGCCGCGCATGAGCCGCACGCCGGGGAGTTGGAAGGCTTCGCGGGTGCGGTCGATGAGTGCTTGGATCGCGTTGTCTCCGCGAAGGACGCTGCCAGCGATGGTCTGGATGAGTTCAGATTCGGCGGCGGAGCGTCGGGCGGCTCGGGTGTAACGGGCAGCCCGGTCGACGACGAAACTCACCAGGCCCGCGATAAGGACGTACAGGACCAGGGACAGCAGATGATGCGGCTGGTGAATGTGGATCGTGTACAGCGGTTCGATGAACAGGAAATCGAGCGTGATCCCCGACAGGACGGCGGCGAACAGGGCTGGCCAGATCCCTCCGACAAGTGCGACGACGACGACCAGGAGCTGGTAACTGAGGACGTCGGTGGTGATCGAGTCTTCGCTGCGGAACACGCTCAGCAGTGCGGTAAGCGCGGGCCCGCCCAGGAGCGCGACCACGAACCCGAGGATGCGTCGTTTACGGGTGAGCGCTCCGGTCAGAGGGGGCAGGGTGAAGCGTTTGCCGGCGGCAGCATGGTTGACCATGTGCACGTCGATGTCCCCGGATTCACGGACGACGGTCGCGCCGATCCCGGGTCCGGTAAACGCGGCGGTGACGCGTCCACGGCGGCTGGCACCGAGAACGAGCTGCGTGGCGTTGACCGAGCGGGCGAACTCCACCAGCGCGGTGGGGATGTCCTCCCCGATGACCTGATGGTAGGTGCCGTTGAGTTTCTCGACGAGCGCACGCTGCTCGGCAAGGGTCGCCGGGTTCCCGCTGCGGAGCCCGTCTTGACTGGTGATGTGCACAGCGATGAGCTCGCCGCCGGCGGAGCGGGCCGCGATCCGCGCCGCGGCGCAGCAGCGTCTCGCCTTCGGGGCCGCCGGTGAGGGCGACGACGACGCGTTCGCGGGCTTCCCAGGTGCTGTCGATGCCGTGATCCTTGCGGTATCCCTTCAGCGCCTGATCGACCTCGTCCGCGAGCCAGATCAGGGCGAGCTCACGCAACGCGGTGAGGTTCCCGAGGCGGAAGTAGTTCGACAAGGCGGCGTCGATGCGTTCAGCCGGGTACACGAATCCGCCGCTGAGCCGGTCGCGGAGCGCTTGCGGGGCGAGGTCGACGACCTCGATCTGTTCCGCACCGCGGAGGAAGCTGTCGGGGACGGTCTCTCGTTGCGGGACGCCGGTGATCTGTTCGACGACGTCGTTGAGGGATTCGATGTGCTGGATGTTGAGGGTGGAGATGACGTCGATGCCGGCGGTGAGGAGTTCTTCGACGTCTTGCCAGCGTTTGTCGTTCTTCGAGCCGGGCGCGTTGGTGTGCGCGAGCTCGTCGACGAGCGCAATACCGGGGCGACGATCCAGCACCGCCTGCAGGTCCATCTCCTCGAGGGCAACCCCGCGATGTTCGATGCGTGTGCGCGGGACGGCCGGGATTCCCGCGGTCATCGCCGCCGTCGCGGCGCGGCCGTGGGTTTCCACGATCCCGACGACGACATCTTTCCCGTTCCCGAGGAGGCGTCGCCCTTCTTCCAGCATGGTGAAGGTCTTGCCGACGCCGGGGGCAGCGCCGAGCAACACCCGAAGCTGCCCCCGTTTCGGCATGATCAGTCCTCCAACTCGTCCAGGGCGAGGTTCAGTTCCAGAACGTTCACCCTCGATTCTCCCAAATACCCGGCATCCGGGCCCTGGGTGTGTGCCGCGACGAGCTCCCGTACCTGCTCCACGGGGATCCCGCGTGCGTCGGCGACCCGGTCGATCTGGATCTGCGCGTACGCGGGGCTGATGTGCGGGTCCAGTCCCGACGAGGACGCGGTGACCGCATCCACGGGGACTTCGGCCTCGGTGACGCCGTTGAACTCTGCGACCTGGGCTTTGCGTTCGGTGATCGCGGCGATCAGGTCCTCGTTCTCCGGCCCGTAGTTCGACCCGGAGGAGGCGCCTCCGTCGTACCCGTCGCCGGCGGCGGAGGGCCGCGACTGGAAGTACTCGGGCAGCGGGTTGCCGTCCGCGTCGGTGAAGGACTGGCCGATCAGCGACGACCCGACCGGGTCACCGTCCTGGTTGGTGATGATCGACCCGTTGGCCTGGGCGGGCAAAGCGACCTGCCCGATGCCGGTGATCACCAGGGTGTAGCCGACACCTAGGACAAGGGTCAGGAGCGCCATGGCGCGGGTGGCGACCCAGATGGTGCGCCCGACTCCACGAGCTTGTGTGTTCATGATGTTCTCTTCTTTCCGAAGGTGTGTCAGAAGCCGGGGATGAGCCGGACGAGCAGGTCGATCAACCAGATCCCGACGAACGGGGCGACCACGCCGCCCAGCCCGTAGATGGCGAGGTTGCGGCCGAGGATGCTGGACGCGTTCCCGGGCCGGTACTTCACTCCACGCAACGCGAGCGGGATGAGGAACACGATCACGATCGCGTTGAAGATGATCGCCGACAGCACCGCCGAGGCAGGCGAGTGCAGGCCCATGATGTTCAGCGCGGCGAGCTGCGGGAACACGCCCATGAACATCGCGGGGATGATCGCGAAGTACTTCGCGATATCGTTCGCGATCGAGAACGTCGTCAACGCCCCGCGGGTGATCAGCAGCTGCTTCCCGATCCGCACCACGTCGATGAGCTTGGACGGGTCGGAATCGAGGTCGACCATGTTCCCGGCCTCTTTCGCCGCCGACGTGCCGGAGTTCATCGCGACCCCGACATCGGCCTGCGCCAGCGCCGGGGCGTCGTTGGTGCCGTCACCGGTCATCGCGACGAGATTCCCGCCCTCCTGCTCCTTACGGATGTAGGCGAGCTTGTCCTCCGGGGTGGCTTCGGCGAGGAAGTCGTCGACGCCGGCTTCCTTCGCGATGGCGGCCGCGGTGAGGGGGTTGTCGCCGGTGATCATCACCGTGCGGATACCCATCGCCCGCATCTCGGCGAACTTCGCCGGCAGCCCCTCCTTGACGACATCCTTGAGGTGCACCACCCCGAGCAGACGCCCCGCACCGGTCGCGTCCTTGGTCGCGACGACGAGCGGGGTGCCGCCGGACTGGGAGATGCGCTCGACATACTCGTCGAGCTCCGCGACCAGCGACGACGGCAACCGTTCACCGCCCTCTTCCAGCCACGCCATCACGGCAGAGCCGGCGCCCTTACGGATCTGGGTGCCATCGGGCAGGTCCAGGCCCGACATGCGCGTCTGCGCCGTGAACGGGACGATCTCTCCAGTGGTGTTCCGGTCGAACTCTCCGTGCTCCTGCTCGGCGAGCTCGACGATCGACACGCCCTCTGGGGTCGGGTCCGCCAGCGAGGACAACGCGGCGGCACGGACCAGCTCCTGCTCCCTCACCCCGCCGAGACGGACGAACGCGCTGGCGCGCCGGTTGCCGTAGGTGATGGTGCCGGTCTTGTCCAGCAGCAGCGTCGTCACATCGCCGGCCGCTTCGACCGCACGCCCGGACATCGCCAGCACGTTGCGCTGCACGAGCCGGTCCATCCCGGCGATACCGATCGCCGACAACAGCGCCCCAATCGTCGTCGGGATCAGACACACCAGCAGCGCGACCAACACGGTGACGCTCACGGGGGCGGCCGCGTAGGACGCGATCGGGTTCAGGGTGAGCGCGACGACGACGAAGATGATCGACAGGGACGCGAGCAGGATGTTCAACGCGATCTCGTTCGGCGTCTTCTGCCGCGCGGCACCCTCGACGAGAGAGATCATCCGGTCCACGAACGTCTCACCCGGCTTGGAGGTGATGCGCACCACGATCCGATCCGACAGCACCCGTGTGCCACCGGTGACCGCGGAACGGTCGCCGCCGGACTCGCGTACCACCGGGGCGGATTCGCCCGTGATGGCCGACTCGTCTACCGACGCGATGCCCCACACGATGTCCCCGTCGCCGGGGATCAGCTCACCCGCGGTCACGACAACCACATCACCGAGCGTGAGATCCGAAGAGGACACCTGCGTGGTTGTGGCCCGCTCCGCAGCGGCATCGGCCTTCGGGTCGTAGCTGGTGACTCGGCTGGCCATGGTGCTGGTGCGGGTCTTGCGGAGGGTTTCCGCCTGCGCTTTGCCGCGGCCTTCGGCGACAGACTCGGCGAGGTTCGCGAACAGCACGGTCAGCCACAGCCACGCCGCGATCGCCCAGGTGAACGACCACGGCACGACCGTGCCGCCGGAATCGGCAGGTCCGCCGATGAACGGCTCAGCGACGGCGAGGACCGTGGTGAGCGCGGCACCGACCCAGACGAGGAACATGACGGGGTTGCGCCACTGCTCTTTGGGGTTGAGTTTGCGGAACGCGCCGGGCAGGGCTGCCCGGACCTGTTCCCAGGTGAACCCGCCCTTCCGGGTGGGGGTACCCGCCGTTTTCGGGCGGGGTTCGGTGATGGTGGACATGGTTTACATCAGCCCTTCCGCTAGCGGACCTAGCGCGAGAACGGGGAAGAAGGTCAGTGCGGTCACCAGGATCGTGACCACGGTCAGCAGCCCGATGAACATCGGACGGTGCGTGGGGAGGGTGCCGGAGGTGCTAGGAACCTTGTCCTGAGCGGCCAGAGAGCCCGCCAGGGCGAGGACGAACACGATCGGCACGAACCGTCCCAGCAAGATCGCGAGACCCAGCGTGGTGTTCAGCCACGGCGTGTTCGCGGTGAGACCCGCGAACGCGGAACCGTTGTTGTTCGCCGCAGACGTGAACGCGTACAGCACCTCGGACATGCCGTGGATGCCAGGGTTCCAGATCGAGGTGTTTTCCACCTCTTCCCGGACACCGGGGATCGCGAAGCTCAGCGCCGTACCGGCCAGCACCAGGGTGGGCATGACGAGGATGTAGAGCGCGGCGAGCTTGATCTCGCGCGGGCCGATCTTCTTGCCCAGGTACTCCGGAGTGCGTCCGATCAGCAAGCCAGAGATGAACACGGCGATGACCGCGAGGATCAGGATCGCGTAGATCCCGGAGCCGACGCCGCCCGGAGTGACTTCACCGAGCATCATGTTCAGCATCGGCATCATCCCGCCGAGCCCGGTGTACGAGTCGTGCATTGCAGCGACCGCACCGGTCGAGGTTCCCGTGCTGGTGGTGGTGAAGAGCGTCGAGCCGATGATTCCGAGTCGCTGTTCCTTGCCTTCCATCGCGCCACCGGCAAGCTCGGGAGCGGTGCCCATGCCGGCGGATTCCAGCGCGGTGAGGATGCTGAACGACGCTACGTACAGGATCGCCATCACGGAGAGGATCGCGTACCCCTGACGGTTGTCACCCACCATCCGCCCGAAGGTGCGGGGAAGGGAGAAGGGGATGACGAGCATCAACAGCACCTCGAACACGTTCGTCCACGCTGTGGGGTTCTCGAACGGGTGCGAGGAGTTTGCGTTGAAGAATCCGCCCCCGTTGGTGCCGAGCAGCTTGATGACCTCCTGCGAAGCCGTCGGCCCGCCGGGGATCGTCTGCGTGGCGCCGGTGATCGTGGTGACGGAGGTGAATCCGTTGAAGTTCTGGATCACCCCGCCGATCATCAGCACGATCGCACCGACGACGGCGATCGGCAGCAGAATGCGCAGCGTGCCGCGGATCAGATCGACCCAGAAGTTCCCGATCGTGCCGGATCGTCGGTAGGCGAAGCCGCGCACCAGGGCGATCGCGACCGCGATACCCACGGCGGCGGACACGAAGTTCTGCACCGCGAGACCCGCGAACTGTACGGTGTAGCCGACGGTGAGCTCCGGCGAGTAGGACTGCCAGTTCGTGTTGCCGACGAACGAGGCTGCGGTGTTGAATGACAGATGCTCAGACGGAGCCTCCAAGCCCAGCGAGTACGGCAGCCACTGTTGGAGACGTTGCAGACCGTATACGATCAGCAGGCCGATCGCGGAGAACGCGAGCACGCTGCGCAGATACGCCTGCCAAGTCTGCTCGGTCTTGGAATCGACGCCAATGATCTTGTAAATCCCGCGTTCGACCTTCCAGTCCTTGCGGGACGTGTAGACCCAGGCCATGTAGTCACCGAACGGGCGGTAGAGCACGCCCAGGATGATGGCGACGGTGGCGAGGGCGAGAAGCGCGTACACCCAGGTCATCAGAAGCGCTCCGGTTTCACGAGAGCGAACACGAGATACACGATCGCCGCGACCCCGAGACCGGCGGCGAGAAGTTCAAAGACGATCACAGCTTCTCCACCGCCTTCCCCAGCAGCCCGACGACCACGAACAAGGCGATCACGCCGAGCACGTAGACGATGTCAAGCACAACAAGCTCCATTCGGATAACAAGCGACAGCAGGACCACTAGCCGCGCAACCCGAAACAGCGGGCGCAACTCACGATCAAACACCCGCCCACACCCCCGAAACAGGCGTCCTAACAGAACCCATACGAGGATCGGACGGACTCTGACAGCCCGCTAACACGACAGCCCGCAGAGCGCTCTGATGGCACGGGTCCTGGTCGCCGCCCCTCAGGGTGGTGCTGTTAGCGGCAGGCCGAGAAGGCGCATGAGTTCCGTCAGGGGATGTTCCCTGCCTGATGGGTGCCGCGTAGAAGTGGAGGCATGACCCTCACCGCCATCCTCCCCACCCTCAGACTCAGCATCCCCGACCCCCTCCAACCCCGACATTGGCCCGAACACACCGTCCCCACGGTCTCAGATGTCGTGATCGGCGGAGTATCCCTGACAAGGCTGGTGGAGATCAGCGGCACCCCGTCGCTGCTCACCGGAGACCTGCCCCACCCGAAACCGGCCGAGGCGCGCGCTCAGGGGATCGGCAACGATGTCACTGTCCTCATCTTTCAGGTCACCCTCCGTATCGACACCGACACCGATAAACGCGTCGCCCTCACCGACTGCGGATTCGACCGGGTGACCCCGTGCTGGGACGAGTGCCGGCTCATCGGCCGCACCTCGACCGCGAAGAGCACCACCATCGAACTCATCCCCGGCGAAACCGGGTCTGCGCCCTGGCCGTACCCGATCGTCACCCTTCCTACAGACGTCCACCAAGGCGACCTCCTCGCCGTCCCCTGCGCCGGCGCGGTCACGCTCAGCGACGTGCGCCCACGCCCGCAGGAAGCCTTCGCCCCCGCCGAACGGGTCCGGGAACTCGCGGTGACCCGATGAGCATCACGCACACGCTGATCTCCTCTCGGGCGATGGCTCTTGCCGCCCTGTACGAGGACTGCCCGCCCTGGCCCGCAGACACCGCCTTCACTGACCACGACATCAGCATCGGCGCGCAATCACTCACCGCCCTCGCAGCACAGCGCGGCACCCCCTGCCTCCTTATCGCGCCCAGCAGCGCATCGGCGCGAGGAGAGGAGTACCGAACTGTCGTCATTACAACGATTCTCGACCGCACACCGCGCCGCGGGCTACGGCACCCCATGGAGCTGACGGTCAACTGCGACCTTGGCGCCCTCGACTCCCGCGTCCTCGACGTCCTGCCCCTGCAGTGCCCGAACGCGCGGCACCGCAAGACGACCCTGCTGCGCTCCCCGCACACGCAGACCGCCATCAGGGTGCTGCTTCCGCAGACCTGCGCCCCCGGTGACCTCCTCGCCCTCACCTGCGAAGGCACGATCGCACTCGGGCAGATCACCAGCCACCCCGCCCGCATCCACCCGGGCAGTGACGACGAGCCGTGGCAAGGCAGGTGCCTCAAATAATGGACACCATCCGACACACCACCCGCTCGTCCCCGGCAGGCCCGCAGCCTGGGCAGGCTCGTTTGCTCCTCTACGGCGACTCGCTCGACAGCCTCGCCTATCTTGCTGCGGCCGCTCCTCACAGTCACGGCGCACTCGACGATCGGAGGGCGCGAACCATGATCGTGGGAATCCGCGTGCCCGACACCAACCACCCTCGGCAAGCGCTCCGGAGTCAGCTCCGAGCAGCGCACGACATCCTCACGAAACCGCTGCGCACGCACCCCCTGGTGCGGCACATCTTCTACATCGTCGAAGTCCCCTCTGACTCACCGACCCCTGACCGCGCCGTCAACGCATTGTCCGCAGCGATCTGCGCACACCACGCCGAGATCGAAATGCGCCACGGTCGCGACATCTGCATCACCGGAATCGTCACCACCTGCCGCACCGACCCCGAAGCACTCGCCGAACGCGTAGACCAGAGGGTCACCACAACACCCCTCGAGAGCCACTACGCGACCTCCTGGGATCAGATCGCACACAGATCCATTGCCGCCGCCGCCGCAGAAGCACTTCTCTAGCGTCGCGGAAGCCCTACCTTGGACCCATCGATGGTCACGGGCGCCGACTCTCAGGGCGAGTCCGGGTGCTTACTTGTCTCTCCCAGGAGACAGTGCATGCGTCTCCTCGTAGACGGCCATCCACACGTGGTCGTACACGCTTCGCGTGATCCTCCCTCGACGAAGATCCTCTGTTGCGCGCTCCATCAGCAACGACAGCGTGATGATCATCTCTTCACGATCCTCATCATCACGACGAGGCCAGAGCACGAACCGGCTCGACCATGCTGTTGCCACGCGTCCGCGAAGCGGACGCGCCTTCCACCAAAGGAACGCACCGGTCGAAACCCCTGCCAGCACGATACCGACCGCCGACGCCTCAGGAGACGCGCCAACCGCGACAAGCAGAATCCACAGCAATAGGCCCACGCTTAGGGCCACCGGCGCGAAAGCACTCGCCAACCGAGCCCAGAACCGTTCACGCTCTGACGACACCGGCGAGTACACGACCAACCGGGACGTCCCGACCCCGTGACGCGCAACAGCGTGATAAACGGACCCCCAGTGCACGGGTCGTGGAAGCCGGGAGCCGCTATGAAATGGTGCCCGGCTATCTGTGGGACCTACGAGAGACATGCACTGATGCTTGCTCGATCACGAAATCACCGCGAGAGCACCATACGGACCCCATGCAGCAAACCCACAGATCGCCTCGGCTTGCTAACGCAATCCCAACACCAACGCCCGCGCGCCGCTCCGCACAAGACAGTAGGAGCTGCTCCCTGTTTCCATCCGTTGGCTGTCGCATCTCAATCGAATGCGACACCGGGAGCAGCTTAGCCGCGCTCAGCCTCGGTGAACATGCCGGCAACCAGCGGGTCCTTGCAAAGCAGGAGTCTCTCAAGAGTTGAACATCTTCCGGGCAGTTCTCAAAGCCGCGACAGCTTGCCTCGGGAGAACACCATTCCCGAGCGACGCAAGTTGTTGGTTGGTGGTGAGCCCATGACTTGCATCGGTCACCCATCCCGACGGTAGCCCCATAAGCCATTCGACGAATAGGGGCGCCGGACGAGGGCCGGTCTCGTCGCTCAGAATCGCCGGAGAAGGAGCAGCGCGGCTAGTGATCTGCTCCCACCGAGTCACGGCTTCGGCGTATCGTCCCCAGCGTCGAAAAGCTGCCCGATCAACGACCACAGGCTCTCGGACTCGTCTGGGCGCGGGTAGCCGTTCGGACCGTGGAGGGCAAGGTCGATGATCTGATGGCTCAGCGCAATCGTGCCCCGCCGTGCTTTCACCTGCTGCAAACTCTCCCCGCCACGGGACGCGTCCGACGCCAGTGGGGTTCGGAAGAGTGCGATGGGCGAGGATGAAGACCCGGTATCGGGGATGGGGTGCGCCGATGGCGGTGGCGGGTAGACCGATCCATTGCGCGTCACACCGGAGGTCGGCCAGGTCTCCCAGAACTGCTCCTGCTGCCCGAAGAGGTCGAGCTGCGGTTTCTCCCACATGCCACGAGTCGGATTCCACACCGCGAGGGGTTGCGCCGCTGGGAGTTGCACCTCTGGGGTTGCGTTGCTCATCGTTGTCTCCTTCGGGGATCGTGCGGATCGCGGGTGCAGATAGCAGCCCGCGGACGTTCTCGATCACGACCCACTCCGGTTGCAGAGCATCGATTGCTGCGGCCATGTGAGACCAGAGTCCGGAGCGAGTGCCGGGCTTGAGGCCGGCCATCTTCCCGACCGTCGACACGTCCTGGCAAGGAAAGCCGCCGCAGAGGATGTCCACCGGCGGGACGGTATTCCAGTTGATGGTGGTGATGTCGCCGAGATTGGGGGCGTCGGGCCAGTGGTGGGAGAAGACGCGGGCGATGGGCTGGTTGATTTCGGAGAACCAGATGGTGCGGGCGTGGAAGATTTCCTCGACGGCGAGGTCGAGCCCGCCGTAGCCGGAGAACAGCGACCCTACCCGTAGGCGACCGTCGTTAGTGTTCTCGACTTCTGACATACGGACTCCGCCGATCGGGTGATCCTGGCGGTCCTCTGCACACGAGTTCAACGCCGGGCTGGTCACCTGCCAGGTGCTCACCGCGCTCCCCGGACCCCGTCACCCCGCCTGCCGTCTAATCCCGGAGCCGTCGCTTACGTCCCCGCTTCTGAGCTGCCACGCGTCTTGCAGATCGAGGGCGCCGCGCGATTCGCCGTGTCGCATCTGATGCGACAGACCGCCTCCGCTCACCTCCTCAGCGAGCGGGAGGGAGGCGGCCTGAGTGACGGTCTCGATGCGTGTGATGTCGGCGGGTGACGGCTATAAGTACCTGCTGCGCACCGTCGCTGCGGGCGACGGCGACAGGTCGCTCTCGACGCCGTTGACGCGCTACTACGCCGAGGAGGGAAGCCCGCCCGGTTTCTGGCTCGGTTCCGGCGTTGGGACTCTCGGTGGCGGGCAGATCGCACAAGGCGATCAGGTCTCCGAAGCCCAGCTCCAGCTCTTGGTCGGCATGGGGCGTGACCCGATCACCGGGGCACCGTTGGGCCGGGCGTACCCCGAGTACCGGGCGGTGGCCGAGCGCGTCGCGGAGCGTGTCTCGGCCCTCGATCCGACGATCGGGCCGGCCACCCGGACCGAGGCGGTCGCAGCGATCCAGGCCGAGGAGGCGGCGCGCGGGACGCGCCGCGCGGTCGCGGGATACGACTTCACGTTCTCAGTGCCGAAGTCCGCCTCCGTGTTGTGGGCGGTTGCCGACGCCGGGACGCAAGCGCTGATCGCGGACGCGCATCATGCGGCGGTTGCAGAGGTGGTTGCGTTCATGGAGCGGGAGGTTGCAGCCACCCGCGCCGGTGCAACCGGCCGCGACGGCGCGGTTGCGCAGGTCGATGTCCACGGGCTGATCGCCACAGCGTTCGACCACTACGACTCCCGTGCGGGTGACCCGCATTTGCACACGCACGTCGTCATCTCGAACAAGGTGCAGACCGTCCTCGACGGCAAATGGCGAAGCCTGGACGGCCGTCCGATGCACGCCGCGACCGTCGCTCTGTCGGAGCTGCACGAGGCGGTGTTCGCCGACCACCTGACCCGCGCGTTCGGCGTGGAGTGGGAGGCGCGGGAGATGGGCCGCGACCGCAACCCCGCCTGGGCGGTCGCCTCGGTACCGCAGGAACTGGTCTCAGAGTTCTCGTCCCGGTCCCGGCACATCGAGGTCGAGAAGGATCGACTGATCGCCGAGTACGTCGCCCGGCATGGTCGGCAGCCGTCTGCGGCGACGATCATCAAACTGCGCGCGCAGGCCACGCTCAGCACCCGCCCGGAGAAGCAGGTTCGTTCCCTCGCGGACCTGACCGCTGAGTGGCGGGCGCGGGCCGGGCGCATCCTCGGGCAGAACGCAACCTCATGGGCGCGCACCGTGACGGCGAACGACGCGCCTCTGCTGCTGCGCGCGGACGACGTGCCGTTGGACGTGATCGGCACGCTCGGGCAGTCGGTCGTGGATGTCGTGGGCGAGAAGCGATCGACGTGGCGGCGGTGGAACCTCACGGCCGAGGCGGCGCGGCAGACGATGCGCTACAGGTTCGCGTCCACCACGGATCGGGAAGCGATCGTCGGGATGGTCGTGGACGCCGCCGAAGCCGCATCCCTGCGGCTGACCCCGCCCGACCTCGCATCCAGCCCGGCCGTGTTCCGCCGCCCGGACGGGAGCAGCGTGTTCCGGCCGAAGAACTCGGCGGTGTTCTCCTCCGAGACGCTGCTGGCCGCCGAAGACCGACTCCTCGAGCGTGCCCGCACGACCACCGGCCCGACCGTCCCGCTTGCCACCGTCGAGAAGATCGCGGCGCGACCGGACAGGAAGGGCCACGCCCTCGGTGATGACCAGGCGGCCGCGCTGGCGAAGGTCGCCGTCTCCGGCCGGCTCGTCGATGTCCTCGTCGGCCCTGCCGGCGCGGGCAAGACCACGGCCATGTCCGCGCTACGCCGCGCGTGGGAGCACGAACACGGCGCAGGCAGCGTGGTCGGGCTGGCGCCGTCCGCGGTCGCGGCGCAGGTCCTCGCCGACGACCTCGGCATCCAGACCGAGAACACCGCGAAATGGTGGCAGAACCACCTCATGTACGGCGACACGTTCGGCATAGGGCAGCTCGTCATCGTGGACGAAGCCTCCCTCGCCGGCACCGTGTCCCTTGACCGCATCACCAGCCTTGCCGCCGAGGCCGGGGCGAAGGTGCTGCTGGTCGGCGATTACGCCCAACTCCAGTCCGTCGATGCCGGCGGTGCGTTCTCACTGCTCGTCCGCGACCGCGACGACGCCCCGGAACTGGTCGACGTGCACCGCTTCGCCAACGAGTGGGAGAAGACCGCTTCCCTGGGCCTGCGGCATGGCCGCACCGAGGTCATCGACACCTACCTGGACCACGAGCGCGTCCACGGCGGTGAGACGGAGGCGATGGTCGATGCCGCATACGCCGCCTGGCGGGCCGACCGGCAGGCCAGGCAGGCGACGGTGCTGGTCTCCGACTCGAACGAATCCGTCCTCGCCCTCAACCAGCGTGCCCGCACGGACCTGATCCTCGACGGCACCGTGAACCCCCGCCGCGAAGTCGAACTCCACGACGGCACCCGCGCCGCGGTCAGTGACAGCGTCATCAGCCGCCGCAACGATCGCCGCCTGCGCGCCGGCCGCGGGTGGGTGCGCAACGGCGACAGGTGGACGGTCACCGAGGTCCGAGACGACGGCTCTCTCACACTCCGCCGCGCCACGGCCCGCTGGGGAGCATCGGTCGTCCTCCCGGCTGACTATGTGGCCGAACACCTCGACCTGGGGTATGCCGTGACCTCGCACCGGGCACAGGGCATCACCGTCGACACCGCGCACGTCGTGGTCGACGCCGCCATGACCAGGGAGAACCTGTATGTCGCGCTCACCCGCGGCAGGCAAACGAACATCGCCTACGTCGCCATCGACAAGCCCGACGACTCCCACGACGGCCCGCACCCCGCCGACAACACCGAAGCGACCGCACGAAGCGTGCTGTTCGGCGTGCTCTCACATGTCGGCGCCGAGCTCTCCGCACACGAGACCATCACCGCCGAGCAAGACACCTGGGCGAACATCGGCCAGCTTGCCGGCGAGTACGAGACGATCGCCGCCGCCGCACAACGCGACCGATGGCTCACGCTCATCTCCTCCTCCGGGCTCACCGACGAGGAGACAGAAGCCGCGATCCATTCCCCAGCGTTCGGGGCACTCACCGCAGAACTACGCCGTGCCGAGGCCAACAACCACGACATCGAGAACCTGTTGCCTCGCCTGGTGCGAGCACGCGGGTTCCAGGACGCCGACGACATCGCCGCCGTCCTCCACTACCGCCTCGCCCGCGCGACACAACGGCCTGCCGGATCGGGCCGGACCCGGAAGACCCCGCGGCTGATCGCCGGGCTCATCCCCGAGGCCACTGGCATCATGAGCGCCGAGTTCCGCCACGCCCTCACCGAACGGCGCGACCTCATCGAGGCCCGAACCGACGCACTCCTGGACACCGCGCTCACCGAACACGAAGGCTGGACCAAGGCACTCGGCGCTCCTCCGAAGCAGCTCCGCACCGTGGCCGCATGGCGGCAGGCCGCCCGCACCGTCATCGCGTACCGCGACCGCTACGACATCACGGACGCCGCACCGCTCGGCGCACCGGCCGAGAACGACGCGCAGAAGATCGACGCCGCCCGCGCCCGCGCAGCCCTCGACCGCGCCCGCACGCTGTCAGACACCGGCCGAACCGAACGCGAACGGCCTCGACGCACCACGACGCGACCGCTCGGACCGAGGCTGTAGGCACCCTGCTGGCGGACGGAACCCGTAACTGCCCTTACGAATGTCGCCGGGAAGTCGTACCCTGGAAGGGAGGCAGCGTTTCACATCTCTGCGGGTCCTTCGGGACAGTCCCTTCGGGGCCACTCATCAAAGTTTCTGCCTCCTCGACGGAGAAACACGTCCTGATGAGAGGCCCGACCATGTTCCGACTGCTCTGGGCGGCCAGCGTCCGCACCCGCTACTTCCTGCGCCGCTACATGCCCGCCAACGTCCTCCTCGACCGCATCCGCACCCGCCGCGGCCTCAAGTGGGGTCTGCCCGCGATGCTCCTCGCCGCCCCCTACCTGCTCGCCGCGAGCATCTGCACCAACCTCATCGCAGACGGCGGCCCCGGCTGGCTCAACCTCCTCGTGATCCTGTTCATCTGGAACGCGCTCAAGTTCATCCTCATCGGGCCGGTCAGCCTCGCCCACCTGGTTCGCATCCGACTCCACGAAGCGGCCGAACGCCGCCGCGCACGCCGGCGAAGCGACGCGATGAAGTCCGCCCGCTACGCAACCATCGGGTCTTAGTGGCTAGGACAGCAACCGCTGTCCCCCTGACTGGTCAATAGGCTCAAATCACGCTCATGCCGGATGGAGACGACTACCGCACCTGCCCGCAGTGCGGGCTCGACTGCGAGCCAGTTCTATTCGACAGCGCCGGTGCCGGCGTCCGTGTTTCGTTCATCTGCCCCACCCACGGAGTCCACACCGTCGTGGACCCGTTCGCCGATTGTCGGTAGAAGCGGATCGCCACAGCTTCCCTATCCCGGCCCGGTCCACCTCTGAATGAAGCGGTCGAGGAGGTCGAGCGATCTACTAGGAGTCGCCTGACCTGCGTCGGGCAAGCATGCCGACATCGATGCGGTACTTGGACAGTTCGTTGTCGTACCTGCGTTCGCGGTTGACGAACGCCCGGACGCCACCTTCGAGGAGCTCTTGGATGCTCTTACGCACCTCAGGATTGTCGATCGGTCCAGTGGTGACCTCACCCTCCCGCTTCATGATTCGGAGTTGGCCTTCTGCATTCTCAAGCACGACGACCACCTCAGCGTCAGTGTTGACCGGGATGTTCGCTTCGTGGGTTACCACGATGAGTTGGCGTTTCCAGCGCGCCTTCCGGAACTGAGTAACGATGAGTTCGCTCACGAGCGCGCTATCAAGGTCGTCCTCGGGCTGGTCCAGTACCAGTGGGCTATCGCCATAGCTCAGTGTGAAGGCGAGCATCGCGGCGCTGCGTTGACCGGGGCTACCGTCAGTCACGGTTTGCCACGATCGCTCATCCGCTGGGTCGTTGCCCTCTTTAAGGAAGCGCATGTCGAGTGCGTCATCAGCACTCAGTGTCGCCAAGCCGATGCGTACCGTCTCAGTCGCCTGCTTGAGCCGCGAGACGAAGGAGCTTGACAGGTGGGCGTCGGACAACGGCGTGTAGTCGTTGCTGAGCAGCGCATCTCGCCAAACCTGAGACCGCGCGAGGCGCGTATCCAAATCGAGGCTGGCTCCCCATATCCACTCAGCAACGCTGAGCAGCGAATCAACGTGGTCACCCTGTCGAAAGCCGAGCTCGGTGTGAATGGCCTGGCGCCAGCTCGCATGATCCGCATGGGCATCGACAGAGAATCGGAGGCCAGGCGTCCGCGACGAAACAAGCTCAGTGAAGGAGTCACGGGCTGACCGTCTTTGGGCGAACAGCTCGTTGATCGCTGCCCAGGCGGCCGCTTCGTCCTCAACCTGCTTCGGCTGTTGCTTGGCGAGGTCATCAAGAGTCGCGAGTTCATCTGTGAACGCAACCTTCTCCACGCCGAGCGCGCCGTATTGAGAGAGATCGACGCCCAGTTCAGCAAGCCTCGCTTCGTAAGCCGTCTTGACGGCTTCGGCGGCGGCAATGGTCTTCGCGAACTCGTCCGTTTCCGAGTCGAGCCCCGCCCGCGCCGCACCCGTGACCCGTCGAATCTCTGTGACAAGGTCCGCGACCGCGGATGACGCGCGCTCTGCCAACTGCTCCAGTGGGGCGAAGAAATGAGCTCCTGCGTCGGTGGTGAGATTCGGGCGTTCAGGCTGAACGATCTGCTCTAGTGTCGTTGCCAGCTCGTCGGCCTTGGACGAATAGCGGAGGATTCCAGCCTTGTCGGTAAGGACAGCTTGGGCGGATGTGAGTTTCTTCTTCTCTTCCTCGTCGTCAAGCGCGGCGAGCTTGCGGTTCACTTCGGCGAGGTCATCCTCGACCTTCTTGCGTCCCGCGAGCTTGGCTTCGGTCTCAAGCCTGAGCGCGGACGCCTCGGTAAACCGGCGGCGCCGATCGTGCAGTTCCTCGGCGAACTGGTCTACGCGCACGGATGTGACATCGACTCCTCGGGCGACGAGTTCCACTGATACCTGGTCGTCATCCAACGCTTCGTCGACCAAGGCAAGCATGTTGGCGCTTGGGCTTTGCGTGCCTGGACGGTCTCCGCTAGTTCGCTCGAACAGTTCCTTCTGGCTGACTACTCGCACATTGATGAGCGAATGGTCGAGCGCCGTTTGAGTCCCGGATGCGAGCTGCCACGTTGCTGTGTCCTCGGCACTGCTCAAGGACTCAACGAAGGAGCTGGTGATGGTGGCATCGCGGAACACCTCTTCTTGATAGCGTGCCGACTCCTGATGGACTGATTCAGGAAGGTTCGTGTCTCCGCCATAGAGCGCTCGAAGCCCTTGGATAATCGTGCTCTTACCCGAACCGCGACTGCCGATGACGACCGTGATGCGTGGATCGAACTCAACCTCGAGCGTACTGCTGGAAGTTGACAGTCCTTCCAGCCGGATGGACCTTACATACGCATGTTTGACGCCGTCGGGGTCACCCGCCAGGCGTGTGTCCCAATCGCAGAATATCCGTGCCTCGTGATCGAGGAGTGCCTGGCGCAGGGAGGCCAGGTCTGGCTTATGCATACGGACCCACGTGTGACGCTCAAGTTGCTCGGGCGAGTATGCGTCTGAGGTGGAGACGTACGCCATCCGATGGACCGCCGGGAAGTTGTCGAGCTCACGGGCACGGAACTTCGAGTTGAATCCGCTTTCGCTCTTGCCGTTCGGTGCACCAACGTCAACTGCCTCCAGTCGATCGTGGTGAAGGCAACGCCACTTGATCGAACTTTCTTTGATCGAGTCACCGCTTGCAACACCGTTCTCCGTGAGGATGTGAGGCGCGATCGCGAGAGTGTCCTCAGGCAAGCTGTCAAGAATGTCAATCATCGACCTATGACTCGGCAGATGCTGCCCTTGGTCGTTGAAGGCTGGGTGATCCTTCGAGAAGTCGGCCGCTTTCATCCACTCATTGGTGAGTTGCTGGATGTCGGCATCAGGGTCTCCGAGTAGAAGAAGGTGAACTCCATCCGAGCCCGTGCCGGTGCTCAGCTCCATACCCGGGAACATGACCAGGCCTGCGGTACGAGCTGCTGTCCGCACTTCCTCCAACATCGCCGTCGAGTTGTGATCCGTGACTGCAAAGACCTCGATGCCCGCTTCCTTGATGAGAGCGACGTAGCTCGCTGCCGCCGTTGCCCTCCCCTCGGGTGTGAGGAGGTCCGCTCCGGGGAGCTTGAACCCACCCATTGGGCTGGCGACCTGGAAGTCGGTGCGGTACCACCGGGAGTCACCCGATGGTAGATCAACGGGTGCTTCTGCCATTGCCGGCCTCGCTCTCTGGCGGTGCTCGGCTGGGCGGATCGCCTAGATCGTCATGGAGTCATGTCACCAACAATCATGGCCTGCGCCTCCACCTCCCAGGAACTCGACACGCCAGGACCGCTGACGGCCGGCGTTCCAGCGAGGATGTCCTTGAGGGTTGTCCCAAAACGGCCGCGTAGCGGCGTCAGATAGTCCATGTGGTATTCGCTGCAATCCCCCTTACATTTTCTCGCAGTAATGCTCGCCTGATCTGGGACTCACGCGACACCGCTATGCATGAAGGTCGGATGGGCCTCGATAGCGAAGTTCGACGACATTGGCAGGGCTGGCCCCGGCGACTGTGAGCAAGCCGCGCCGATTCGGATTGAGCGGTTCCTCAAGCAGACCGGCCCGTCGACCGTCAGCGGCCTGGAGAATGGTCTCCCCGTTCGCAAGGGACACAGCCCGATACGGCGTCCCACTACTCGGCTGATGATCGGGGAGCCAGGCCACTGCGGCATCCTCGATCGTGTTGATCCAGGTCCTCTCCGGCGCAGCAGTGCTACGGCCGATGAAACCGACCCAGAGATCGTAAGATGACACAGTCGGCCAGTGCGAGTCGCCTGCGCGTCGCCGGACCTCCTCCGAGTTCATCCACTGGTGAAGCTCCGACACGGTCGTGAAGGCGCCATCTCCGGCAGTGACCGCGGCGAGAGCACCGGCTCGGGAAGAGAATCCGGCCTGCATGAGCAGCGCGGCCGAACGGTTCAGCGTCCCTGTTTCTAGCGCCGCAACTGCGAGTCCGTGCTGGTCGGTGAGGAGCGCCCAAAGATCGCCGAGAGGCTCTTCGTGGGCGGTCGCTCGGACCCGGACCGCTTCCAGCGCCCATGGCAGCCTGTACGCCAGCGAGTCCTCAATGAACTCCAGCGTGTCCGTGACCTCCTCCCCCGCTATCTGCGAGGGGTCCTCGCCGCGAAGCCAACCAGCGAGGACGCCTTCCCAATGTGGAGGAAGAGCGCGGGGCGCGAAGGGGTGAATGCCGAATGCGATCCTGGCGAAGCTCGTTAGGGCATCGATTGCGGCATCGGGGTCGCCGATTCGGATGTCCTCGTCTGCGTCGCGCAGATACTGCTCCAAGATGCTGGCGTGCTCATCGAGTTGGCGTCCGGTCTCGAGACCGACCCCCGCAAGGAAGTACCCTCGGCGCTGGGCCGCAGTTGACTGGCTCCAGAGGAAGCGCGCACGCGCGGTCAGACCGGCTCGAAGCGCTGTCTGAACGGGCTCCTGCCGTCGAACCAAGCTCCTAGCCCAAAGGGACGAGGCGAGCACGTCATCGAGAGCCCCCTCGACTCCGTCCTCCGCAACCGCGGAATCGTTGAGCAGACTGAGGAGGGCGTTGTCGAGGCTAGCGAGCTGCGAGCGCCACGCAGTTCGGGAACGCTCAGCTTCCTCCTCGCTCTCGGCTACAACTTCTGGGTAATCCCACGCCGCTGTACCGGCGACGTATTCCAGCAGCGCGTCCAGGTTCCGGAGACCGTGCTTAGCCTGCATCCGGGCGAACAGGTTCACCACCAGTTGCAGTAGGCCGCTTTCCATGTCGCGCAGAGCCGTGTCCTCGACCAGCTGCCTCCAATTCCGCCTCCCTCGGGACACATCCTTGAAGATTGGGTGGACGACGAGGCCGACGGAGTCCACGAACGCTCGGCCGGCTCTGCCGACGATGTTGCGAAACTCAGACGCCTTGATCAGTTCCCGGTTGCGCCAGAGGCTGTGCATTACGAGCGCACTGGCCGAGAGGTTGAGTCCCTGGGTGAGGGTCGGTGAAGAGACCGTAACCTTCAGCGCTCCTCGCTGTAGCAGCCTTTCAACCTCTCGTCGGTAGGGTGCGGGCAGCGATCCGTGATGAATCGCTACACCGAGTCTCAGACAGGCGAGGATCGGGTGATCTCGGCCGAACCATTCCTCTCCGATCGTGATGGCGGAGGCGAGGTCGCCCGGATCTCCTTCGAAGACACTCCCGAGTGCTCCGCGGGCATGAAGGTCGACGATGACTTTGGCAAAGGCGTTCACCGATGACTTGAGTGGGCAGAAGATCAGGACGGTCTGCCCCTCGTCGACGAGCCGCCAGGCGGTAGCCAGCGTCAGCTCCTGCGGATCCTTGGGGAAGGGCGTCGTCCTGCGACCGATCGGTGGAACGAAGGGTTCGAGGAACCGGGGCACGAAGGGCTCCTCGTCTCCCACGATGATGCTCAGGCGGGCTCGATCGCCTTGCCAAATCACTTCGCCATAGCGAAGTTTCGTCGGCCGCCACGAGCTCGCGATGAGACCGTCGGGTTGGTCATCGGTGAGCCAGTTGACGAAGTCCTCGACTTCGTCTCCGTCTGGCAGGATCGCCGAGAGGCAGATTATACGTCTGGTGGCCGCATCCTCACGGCGCAGCAGTCGTTGTACCTGAACTTCGTATCGGACCTCACGTTCATCCGCCCCGATCATGTGCCCCTCGTCGAGGACGACAAGCCCTACGTCGTCGAGGAGTGTTGGGTCGTTGCGCAGGGCGAAGTCGAGCTTCTCGGGAGTGGCGACGACGATGTCCCTCTCTCGCAGCAAATCCTCGTCGGCGCTGCTGGCCCCGATCGCGCCGTAGAGGGATGTGACGGTCTTCCCCAGAGGGGTGAAGGTGCGTTGCAGGGCCGTTTCGGTCTGGGCTGACAGCGCCCGCAATGGGGTTACGAACACAACCCGCCGGCCCTCGGCTAGGCACGCGAGGATGCAAAGTTCGGCAATCCGGGTCTTGCCGGCGCTCGTCGGGAGAGACAACACCAGGTTCTCGCTGGTGTTCAGTACCCGCTCTGCGGCGGCGAGCTGCGACGGCCATAGGTCGATCTCCGAGCGTCGCCTCCGGAAGAGGGATGCGATGAACGTCGCACGCAGCCGTGCCCAGTCGCCGCCATCACCGTCGATGGGACTGTCCGGGAGCAGGCGATGGAAACTGGCCTCCCAGAGGCCGCGGAGTAGGTGAATCGCAAGTCGATGGCACCACCACTGCGGAACCATGTTCAGTTCGCTGGCGGCTCCTAGACCGACCTGCAGTGTACTGAGGGCCTCATCCAGCAGCGCTTGCTCGCCCCGCTCGAACGCAAGCAGCGCCATGCTGATCGCACCGACGAACGCGTCCGTCAGTGCGAGGTCGACGACGTCGATAACATCGGTGTCGCCGCTGTCAGCGTCCTGGTCCTCATCGCTCGTGGGCTCGAAGAGCCCGCGCAACGTCTCAACCAGGTTGGCGTCTGCTGCCACGTCCTCCTCGCGGTGGCTCAGGATGAGCGCGTCCAGGGTGTCGAGTTCTCTGCGGATGATGTGGATGAGGGATCGCTCGCCAATCGTGACTTCACCGGAATCGAGCGCTGTCTGAAGCAGCGAGTATGCCCGCGCGGAGTAACTGCCGAGGTGGTAGGCGGCTGCGGCGACGACACGGTGGAAGCCCCGTTCGCGCGAGTTAGGTCCTCTGGCGACGACTGATTCGATGGCTGTGGCTGCGCCCTCGAAGGCGCGTTGGGCGAGGCTTCGCGACCCATTCGCCTCCACGAGACGTAGCCCCAGGCCCAGGAGCGAATAGCCGTAGGAGAGAAGGTCGTAGCTGAGCAGCTGATCGAACGCGGGCGAGCCCTCGGGCAGGACGCCGTCACGCCATATCATCGACCGGGCTTCGCCGCGCGCGAGAAGCTGTTCGCGAAAGCCGGGGGTGGTCGCCTCCTCGATCGCGGCCTCAATGTTCTCAACTGTCTCGGGCATTGGCGATCGCTTTCGAGTACACGTTCGCGATGAACGCTTGATGCTCTGAGACCTGCAGGCCGACGGCGAGGCGCTTTACGCCGCCTCGATATGCGGTCGTGTTTGTCCGAAGGAGGTTGCGTGGGTCGTTGCCCGTGAAGGTGAAGAGCAGTTGCACCACCTGCCGTTGGCTGATCCCTGTAGTCAGTTGAGCGTCGTCGACAAGGTTCGCCAATGCATGCTCGCCGAGTTCGTGAAGTCGGTCAGCGACGAAGCTGAGAGCGTGAGGCGATGGGCGTCCTCGATCGCGTCTGAGCGCAAGGTCCGCGTCTATGACCGTCGCCGTTCCGAGCGTCGCACGGCTCTTGGCTTCGCCCTTCAGCAATTCGAGCGATCCGTTGGTGGCCGCGCGCACCCCAACCAGGTCATCGCCACGCATCGACATCTCGCGGTGGTCCTTCCACCGCAGGCGTTCTACGACTCGAAACCCCAGCTCAAGCGCCGCGTACTGCGCTCCGAGAATCTCTCCGAGGTCGCCTGAGCGGGTGCGCTTGCTTGTAGGGAGCTTCCCTTCCAGGTATTCGGCCGCAGCAGGCTTCCCCAGATCGGCGAGGATCGCGGCGACGCGGTCCGGACCCGTGTACTGGTTCGGGATCTGTGACGCAGCCCAGTCGACCCCCGACCCGATGGTCGCCGGCGGGGCAACCATGTGCACCATCGCGTGCCGCCTCAGCGGCTCGCGCGTGGAAGTCGTCCACGAAGAAAGCGGTGCCATCCCTCAATCGTGGCAGAAGCTCAGCTACTGAACTCAAACCATCCCATTGCCTCCGAAGCAAAGCGGCGCTCCGCGAAGGGGACAACTAGATCCTGAACCCGCCGGGTTAGGAACTGTTTGACTCTAGGTAGGCGAGGACGCTGCGCATCGCGAGGATCGCCTGTGTGGCGTCGGGTTGCTCGACCCGCGTGTCGCCCTCATGGACGGCGATATGGCGCTTCCCGTACAGCGCATCACCCGCAGCCGCGACGTCAGCAGGAGCATCAGCAAGCCGGCGCTTCACATCCGACCCACGTCCGCCGCACGCCGTCTCCACAGCAAGTCGCGCGGCGAGCACGGCCTCGCGGTAGCGGCCCGTGTCGAAGTGCGTCTGTGCGGTACGTGCGTGCGCCTCGGGCGCTGACTCATCCGCGAGCTCACGGAACGCGTCCCTATATGCGGTGTCGGGTGTCGGGCCAAGCAGATAAGTGAGCTCGGCGCCGTCGTTGAAGAGCAACACGTCGTAGGAGTCCGTGGCCGCACCTCCGGAAACCAGCACGTAGTCGTCAAAGCCGT
The DNA here is from genome assembly GCF_016907815.1 of Microbacterium aurum. Lineage (NCBI taxonomy): Bacteria > Bacillati > Actinomycetota > Actinomycetes > Micrococcales > Microbacteriaceae > Microbacterium > Microbacterium aurum. The sequence continues at coordinate 1,997,608 of NZ_JAFBCQ010000001.1, read as the reverse complement.
CCTTCTGGTAGATGTTCGGCATGTGCTTGTCGGCACCTGTGAACTGCGGACTGCTGAGGAATGTGAGCAAGTGGTCCTGGTTCTTGCCGTACATCTCAATCTTCCGGCCCGTGACCTTCTGGCGAAGACGTAGACCAAGGCCTTCGTCATCGAAGGGGTACTCCTCGATGTAGGCCCACACGGATGTCGGAGGAGATGCGACGTCCGCCTTCACGATGTGAACCTTCACCGAGAAGCCCTCGAACGCCACAGCGATCTCTTGAGCGCCCTGTTTCACGATCGGCGCGGAGATAGCGATGTACTCTGTGCGACTCCGCGGCTCAACGAGCCCGCCTCCATGCGCGTAGCAGTCGTGCAACAGGTTCGACAGCGGAGCGAATGACCTGAGCATCTGGTTATCAGTCAGAACTCGCACGAGCCGTTTGGTCGACTTCTCGCGAAGACGGAGGTCAGGCGCGCCGACCGCATTCTCGAACCGCTCGACGTAGCACTTGACGATGCCGGAACTCTGGGCACTACGAGCAGTCACGCTCGCTGCCCGAGCATCTCGCCGGGTCTTCGAGCTTGATCGGCTCATCCCCAGTCCTCCGTCTCACGGCTGCCGAATCCCATCACCGTTGGGCGACGTCGTTGCCTTTCCGGAGAGCCGTCATCTGGCGCGCTACTCCTCGACCTCGGCGACACCAGTCCAGCCCTATTCGGGTGAAGGATCGGTGACAAGCTTCAATGTCGGCCTGGGATCGTCGATACCCAGGACTTCGCGCACACGTGCCGGGTGCCATCGCAGCTCGCGGGCGAGGTCTATCTGCGCGAAGCCGATTTGATCGGCAAGCCGGGCAGCCTCGGCCAACATCGACGGCACCTCTCCCGGATATGCGTTCACCGGCTCAGGGGCGTCCAGTGAGGAGCTGCGCAGCTGGTTCAGCTTCTGGTAACCGCGACGGATCGAAGCGTCGGAGACCGTACCGGTCTCTTTCATCCGTAGCAGCAGCGAGTCCACCGACACACCCCAATGCCGCGAGAGCTCATCGAGCCGGGAGAGGTTCACCGTCCGCGGCAGCAGGTTCACAATCTGGGAACGTGGAGTCAGGAGCTCAGCAGCGAACTGATCGGCTTCTCGCTCCTGCTGCTGATCGCCCGGTACTGCTTCTCCGTGCAGCAGCAGATGACCCAACTCGTGGGCAACCGTGAACCGGTAGACGAACACCGACTTTGCACGTTCGGGCGTCACCACGATGACCGGGCGAGCCAAGCGAGACGTCGAGAACGCGCCCACCCGGGCGACATCGGCGTTCGCCAACGTCAGCAGGCTCACGACGATCCCGTGCGATTCCGTCAGCGCGACTAGGTGCTTGACCGGCTTCACGCCCAGACCCCAATGTTCGCGAAGCGCCTGCGCTGCGGAAACCGGATCTGCTTGCTGCCGATCCACCACCGGCAAGTCGACATTGGGGAACCGGACCTTCTTCTCCAGCGCGAAGGTGAGCTCCCACACCTGCTCGATGAAAGCGATCGCCTTGGACCGATCCCGGGCCGTGGTCGAGCGCAGGCTCCGGAAATGCGCCTCCGAGCCGTCGACCCGGCCGATCGGTCGCCCCGTGGCGAAGTAGTCCACCGGAACATCGAGCTCGCGCGCGAGCACCGGCAATACATCGCGACGCGGTGTTACCACTCGCGACTCGTACTGGCCAATCGCCGCAGGCGTAACCCCAACTAGCTCGGCAAGCCTCGCCTTCGACAAGCCAGCCGCGAAACGCGCCTGAGTCAGACGGGCCGGATCGAACGCATCCGCGACGGCATCGAGATCGGGACGGTCGGTTACTCCGAGCAGAGAGAAGAGGGTGTCACGGTCGTCCATCAGCCTCTCCGTCCACCTCGTCGCCCTTCACCCCCAGATCCGGGCGCGGGATCGGCCCGTCGAAGAACGACTCGTCCGTCAGGTCCACATCCACCAGGGAGCCCGCGCCTACTTCGAGCAGAGATTCCATCGACGCGAAGGTGAGGTAGCCATCGCTCCCCAGCGTCGCCTCACCCCAGTCGACGCTGTAGAGCGCGAACGGGTTGCTCGCATACGGCACGACAACCACGCGGGAGTGGGTTGACAGCGCCTCCTCGAGCGCCTTGCTCTCGGCGTCGAGCAGCTCCCGCTCTTCCTCGGTCAACTCGGGGTGCTCGAACTCGATGTCCAGACGCTGCTGGGTCGATTCGCGCTGCTCACCGAACAGGGAGACCCGAGTGTCCGAGACGGCGAACGGGCGCGAGCCGATGTCCGTGGACCGCTCCCGCGCGAACCGCCACGGGAACAGGATCACACCGTTGAATGCGACCAGCTTGTATCCCCGGCGCGGAACGATCTCGGCCGAGGGCAGGCGCCCGAGCACCGTCACGAACTCGTCCAAACACTTCCGCCAGATCTGGCCATACACGCCGGTGTGCTTCATATCAGCCTCGGCCTGCGCGTTCACCATCTTCTCGTGGCAGTCGCGGATGATGGCAGAGATCTGCTCTCGCACCAGCACGCCGTCGGCTCCCAGCGTCCGCAGCGCCCACGCGCGCCCCTCGTCGATCGCCATGGTGGGCTCCCTTCATTCGGATACCCCAAACATAGCACATCGCTTTAGTTTTCGACGCCAAACGATCACGCGGAGCTGTCGCGTTTTGCGACGCGGGGTTTATTGGGGTCAGAGATGCCACGTGGTATTGCCCGCGTGCGTCGCGCCCGAGACGAGGACGTTGCGCCCCTCGGCCATCGCTGCGCGCAGCAGCTCGGCGGCAGCGGCCGGCAGCGATCCGGCCGCCACGAGGTCGTCGAGCGTCCGGCGCGCGGCGAGGAACTTGCGGATGTTGACCGCCAGATGGGTGCGGGTGATGTCGGGGATGACGACATGAAGACGACTGCCGTCCGGCAGCGAGGCGTCGACGAAGGGCTGGCTGAGATCGACGCGCCGCCCCGTCGCATGCAGCATCTTCTCCACGAGGTCGCGGACAGCCTCGTCGCTCAGCCGCAGGGGCACGCGCTCGCTGCGACCGGCGCGTGCGACGTACACCGTCGCGGGATCGTTGATCCAGATCTCCTCGACCTCGGGGTCCTCCAGCAGCGCCTGCAGCGGGCCGAAGCCGGTGACCCGGGCGAGCACGTCCCGGACGCACGCCGCCTCGTCCTCGATGAGGTCGAGCCCGCGCGCCAGCGCGTAGTCGTTGTGGCGGCGGACCTCGGCGAAGGCCACCTGCTGCGCCCGATCGGGATGGCGCAGGGGGTCGGCCTGCTCTTCGCGGAGACGATCGCGCACCCGGTCAGCGACGGTCTGCACGGCGGCAGACTCGTGGGAGAAACCCGCCGCCGTTCCGTACGCCCCGGCGCCCGCCGCGGAGACACCGCGAACGGCGGCGGGGGTGGGAGCGGCGAACGGCGTCACTCCGGCATCCTGACAAGAACCGGCCCCGCGCGGGCAACTTATCCACAGCCATTGCCGTGTGGTCTGACCACAGACTAGACTGGGACGGTGCTGACCATCCCGGAAACCCTCGACGCCCAGGCGAGCGCCGCCGTGCACAAGGTCCAGGCGCTCCACCATCCCGGGCGGTTCCTCGTCTCCGGGATGCTGGCGGGCGCGTACATCGGCATCGGCGTCGTGCTCATGGTCTCCACGGCCGGCCCGCTCGCCGCCGCCGGCGATGGCCTTGCGAAACTCGTGGCCGGCCTCGTGTTCGGTGTTGCACTCACGCTCGTGGTCTTCGCCGGCGCCGACCTGCTGACGAGCGCGATGATGATCCTCCCCCAGGGCGCGCTCATGCGGGCGATCGGACCGTGGCGCGCGCTGGGGGCCCTCGCCGCGACCTTCGTCGCCAATCTGGTCGGCGCGCTCGTCTTCGCGGCGCTCATCGTCGCCTCGGGTGTGCTCCACGCCAACGCACCCGCCGGCACGATGATCGCAGACATGCTCGCGGCCAAGGCCGAAGAAGAACCGCTGCAGCTGTTCGTCCGCGGCATCCTCTGTAATCTTCTCGTCTGCCTCGCGATCTGGATGTGCGCGCGCGTCCGCTCCGACGTCGCGAAGATCCTCCTCATCGTCGCGGCGATCCTCGCCTTCATCTCCTCCGGGTTCGAGCACGTCGTGGCGAACATGACGACCTACGCGATCGGCCTGTTCACCGGCGACCCGAACGCGACGCTGGGGCTGTTCGCGAGCAACATGCTCTGGGTGGGGCTCGGCAACCTCGTCGGCGGCGGCGTCATCGTCGGGCTCGGATACTGGATCATCGGCGGCTCGCCCCGGATGCCCGCCGCCGCTCTCCGCGACGACGTCGCGGAGCGGGTATCGGCCGCCGGATAGACTGAACGCTCCGCGGGAGTGGTGAAATCGGCAGACACGCAGGATTTAGGTTCCTGTGCCTTCGGGCGTGTGGGTTCAAGTCCCACCTTCCGCACGGGAACCAGCGGGTACTCTTCTTCTGGCCCTGCCGCCGACCGCATGACCGACCGACGGGAACTCCGTGCACTCTCTCGCCCTCATCCCCTGGCTCGACCCTGAGCTGATCATCAACGCCGCGGGCGCGTGGGCCCTGCTGGTGGTCTGCTTCATCGTCTTCGCCGAGACGGGACTGCTCGTCGGCTTCCTGCTGCCCGGGGACACGCTGCTGATCATCTCGGGCCTGCTCACGCACACCAACGACATCTTCGGCGTCAACATCTGGATCGTGTGCCTGCTCATCGCCCTGGCGGCCTTCGTCGGCGGCGAGGTCGGCTACCTCATCGGCCACAAGGGCGGCCCTGCGGTGTTCGAGCGCAAGGAATCGGGCCTGTTCAGCCGCAAGAACGTCGAGCGCACGAACGCGTTCTTCGAGCGCTACGGCGGTCTCACCGTGATCCTCGCCCGGTTCGTCCCGATCGTCCGCACGTTCGCGCCGGTCGCGGCCGGTGTCGGCCACATGCCGTGGCGCCGCTACTCGCTGTACAACCTCATCGGTGCGATGCTGTGGGGCTTCGGCCTCACGATGGTCGGCTACCTCATCGCCTTCATCCCGTGGGTCGCGCACATCGTCACGCAGTACATCGACGTCATCCTGCTGACCGCGGTCGGCGGGACGGCGCTCGTGACCCTGTGGCACTATTTCGCAGAACGCCGCAAGGTGCGCAAGGAACTCGCCGACGGCGAGCCTGCGACGACGGATGCCGAGGCGGCAGCCGACCTGACCCTGCCGGCGACCGCGTTCGAGGCCACCCCCGCCGTGCACGAGCTCGCCCCAGAGGTCTTCGAGACGCCTCCCGCGGAGGGCGAGACCCGCCGCAGCCGCCGGGGCGACGCGGCGTCCTGATTCAGGACGCCTTCTTCGCCTTCGACTTCGGCTTCGCCTTCTTCGGCGCGCTCTTCGCCGCCGATTCCTCGGTGTCTCCACCCCGCGCCGCGCGGCTGCGCTCGACGCTGGCCTTCAGCGCCGCCATGAGGTCGATGACCTCGCCGCCGGCATCCTTCTCGGCCTTCTCGCCGAACGTCTCCGAGGTGTCGAGCGCGTCGCCCTTCTCGAGCTTGGCGTCGATGAGGGTGCGCAGCTCCTGCTGATACTCGTCGACGAACTGGTCGGGCTCGAAGTCGCTCGAGAAGCTGTCGACGAGGGATGCCGACAGTTCGAGCTCCTTGGCGGAGATCTTCACCGGCTCGTCGAGCGCCGGGAACGCGGCCTCGCGCACCTCGTCGGCCCACAGCAGCGTCTGCAGCACCAGCACGTCGCCGCGAACCCGCAGAGCGGCCAGCCGCGTCTTCTGCCGCAGAGAGAACCGCACGATAGCGGTGCGCTCGGTCTGCTCCAGGGTCTTGCGCAGCAGCACGTACGCCTTGGGCGAGGCCGAGTCGGGTTCGAGGTAGTACGCCCGGTCGAGGGTCAGCAGGTCGATCTGCTCGGTCGGCACGAACTCCACCACCTCGATCTCCCGGGAGCGCTCGGCGGGGAGGGACGCGATGTCGTCGGCGGTGAGCACGACGGTGCGATCGCCGTCGTCGTAGGCCTTATCGATCTCGGCGTACGGGACGACCTCGCCGTCCAGCTCGCAGATGCGCTGGTAGCGGATGCGGCCGCCGTCACTCGCGTGCACCTGGTGCAGCAGCACATCGTGATCCTCCGTCGCGGAGTAGACCTTGACGGGCACGTTCACCAGGCCGAAGGTCAACGCGCCTTTCCAGATCGCTCTCATCCCCCCAGTGAACACCGGCCACAGCCATCACCGCCAGGGGTTGCGGCTAGCCTTGCGCACATGGCAGGCGCGGGGCAGGTCGTCGAGGTGGGGGGCCGTCGCCTGCGGCTGACCAATCTGGACAAGGTGCTCTACCCCGAGGCGGGCACGACGAAGGCCGAGGTCATCGACTACTACTCGCGGATCGCGCCGTGGATGCTGCCACACCTCGCCGGCCGTCCGGTCACGCGCCTGCGCTGGCCCGAGGGGACCGGACACGCCCCGTTCTTCGCGAAGGATCTCGAAGCCGGCGCCCCCGACTGGCTGCGACGCCGGGCGATCGACCACTCCTCAGGGGCGAAGGACTACCCGCTCGTCGACGACGTCGCCGGACTCGTGTACCTCGCCCAGGTCGCGAGCCTCGAGCTGCACACGCCGCAGTGGCGTTTCGACGCCGCGGGGAGCTCCGCCGGTTCGTCACGGCGCGCGCCGGACCGCCTCGTCCTCGACCTCGATCCCGGACCCGGTGCGGGCCTCGCCGAATGCGCCGAGGTCGCGCGGTGGGCACGTGAGATCCTGCAGGGTGTCGGCATGGATCCGCTGCCCGTGACGAGCGGGTCCAAGGGGATCCACCTGTACGCGGCGCTGGACGGCACGCGCTTGAGCGACGAGATCTCGGCATTCGCCCGCGAGCTCGCCCGGGCGCTGGAGGCCGACCACGCCGATCTCGTCGTGAGCGCGATGACGAAGGCCGTCCGCGACGGCAAGGTCTTCGTCGACTGGAGCCAGAACAACGGCGCGAAGACCACCATCGCGCCGTACTCGCTGCGAGGACGCGCCCAGCCGATGGTCGCAGCGCCCCGCACGTGGGACGAGCTCGACGATCCGGTCCTGCGACACCTGCGCTTCGACGAGGTGCTCGAGCGCGTGGCGACCACGGGCGATCTGCTCGCCCCGCTTGCTCCCGCGGCCGCCGATCCGCTCACGGCCTACGTCGGCAAGCGCGCGGCCGACGCGACGCCGGAGCCGTTCCCGACCTCCGCCGCTCGCGTCGCCGCTACGGGCGCGTCCGGCGCCGCGCTCCGGTTCGTCATCCAGGAGCACCACGCACGGCGGCTGCACTTCGATCTCCGGCTCGAACGGGACGGCGTGCTGGAGAGCTGGGCGGTCCCCCGCGGCATCCCCGAGACGACCGATCGCAACCATCTCGCGGTCATGACCGAGCCGCACCCGATGGAGTACCTGACCTTCGCCGGCGAGATCCCCGCCGGACAGTACGGCGCGGGCAGCATGACGGTGTGGGACACCGGCACGTACGAGGCCGAGAAGTGGCGCGAGGACGAGATCATCTTCACGCTGACCGGCCGCCCCGGCGGGCCGCTCGGTGTCGTGCGCCTGGCCCTCATCCGCACCTCCGGCGCCGGCGAGAAGTCGCAGTGGCTGCTGCACCTGATGGCCCCTCGCCCCGCGGCGGCGCCCTCGCCGGCGGGATCATCGGCGGCGCCGGAATCGCCGGCAGCGCCAGCGTCTTCGCCGGCGACGGTGCGCCCGCGGGGCGCGACGGCGGCGGACGACGCGCCGATGCTCGCGGTGAACGCCACGCCGGCACGGGCACGCGCCGCCGCGGCGCGTCGCAGTGAGGCGTGGGTGGAGTTCAAATGGGACGGCATCCGGGCGATCGGCACGTGGGACGGTCGGCGGCTGCGCCTGCGCGCGCGCAGCGGCACCGACATCACCGCGCGCTACCCCGAGCTGACCGCCGTGGACGCGGGGCTCGGCGCCGCCCCGGCCGTGATCGACGGTGAGATCGTGGCGATGGATGCCGCGGGGCGGCCGAGCTTCTCCCGGCTCCAGTCGCGCATGCACCTGACGACGCCCCGCGAGATCGAACGAGAGTCCCGCCGGGTGCCGGCGACCTACATCCTGTTCGACGTGCTGCGCGCCGCGGACGCCGACGTCGCCGCCCGGCCGTTGCGCGAGCGCCGCGGCATCCTCGAGGAGATCGCCGCCGACGCCGTTCCCGCGATCGTGCTGCCGCCGGTCGCGGCCGACGTGGATGCCGCCCTGCAGACCGCGCGGGAGCTCGACCTCGAGGGCATCGTCGTGAAAGACCCCGACGCCCCCTACCGCCGCGGCGCCCGCAGCGAGGAATGGCTGAAGGTCAAGCTGACGCGCACCCAGGACGTCGTGATCGGCGGCATCCGCCCCGGCAAAGGTGGTCGCACCGGCGCCATCGGCTCCCTGCTGCTTGGCATCCCGGAGGCCGGCGAGCTGCGCTATGTGGGGCGTGTGGGGTCGGGCTTCAGCGAACGGGAGCTGACGCGACTGGCCGACGTGCTCACGCCGCTTCGCACCGACGAGAACCCGTTCACGGGCGTTCCCGCCGCGGACGCGTCGGACGCCCTGTGGGTGCGTCCACAACGAGTGGCCGAGGTCGAGTTCGCCGAGTTCACCCCGGGCGGCACACTGCGCCATGCGCGCTGGCGGGGGCTGCGCCCCGATGTCGCCCCCGACGCCGTGCGCCGCGAGGTCTGAGCGCTCACCCCGCGACGATGGATGCCGACACCGACGGTGTCGGTCGCGGCGGATCGGCGAAGACCCCGACCCCTTCGGGCGCGAGTACGAACTGCAGCGAGGTGCCGAGGCCGAAGGCCTCCTGGAGCTCGTCGGGTGAGGTCTCCGAGATCGTGAACTGCGCGACCGCGGGGAACGCCCCCGCCGCGCAGCCGTAGTACATCTGACCCTCGATGGTGGTGCCGTCCTGACTGACCGCGCCCGCCGGGACCACGGTCAGGCAGTCGGCGTCGATGTCGGCATCTGGCCCGTACGCGCGGGCACGCAGCGCGCGGAGCTCGATCAGCGTCTCGTCATCCATCATGAGCATCGTCGCACAGCGGGCGCCGGCGTCAGGTGTGCGCGTCGTGTTCGCGGTGGCCGGCCGGTTCCATCTGGAAGGTCGAATGCTCGACGTCGAAATGCTCCGAGAGGCAGCCCTGCAGCCGCGACAGCAGGGCAGCCGAGCCGCCGGCGAGGACGCCCGGCTCCACCACCACGTGCGCGGTGAAGACGGGCGCCCCGCGGGTGAGCTGCCACACGTGCACGTCGTGCACGTCCACGACGCCGGGCTCGCGCAGGATGTGATCGCGGATCGCCCCGACCTCGGTGCCGCGGGGAGCCCGCTCCCCCAGCACCGAGAACGCCTCGCGGAGGAGGCCGATGGCACGCGGCACGATCATCACGGCGATGACGAGCGAGGCCACCGCATCCGCCGGCATCCATCCGGTCGCCCAGATGATCGCCGCGGCGACGATGACGACGGCCGAGCCGATGAGATCGCCGAGCACCTCGAGATACGCGCCGCGGACGTTGATGCTGCGCCGCTGCGCCGCCGACAGCAGGTACATCGAGACGGCGTTGGCGACGAGGCCGACCGCGGCCACGGCGAGCATGAGGGGGGCGGCGACGTCGGCCTCGACCGGGGCCAGCAGACGCTGCAGCGCCTCGACGGTGATCCACGCCATCAGCGCGATGAGGATGACGGCGTTGATCAACGCTCCGAAGACCTCGGCGCGTTGATATCCGTACGTGTTGCGGTCATCGGCCGGCCGCGCGGCGACGATGGAGGCGATGAGCGCGATGACGAGCGCCGACGAGTCGGCGAACATGTGCGCCGCGTCGGCGAGGAGCGCGAGCGATCCGGCGAGGACGGCGCCCGCGATCTGCACGAGCATGATCGCCGCGGTCAGGCACAGCGAGATCGTCAGCAGTCGCTGATTGCTGGCGTTGCGGATGCCGGAGGGCGCGTGATCGTGCATGACGGCAGGTTATTGCCGCCACGGGGCGAACCGGCCGATGCCGCCGCAGTCGGGAATGATCGTGATTCTCACTCGCCGTGCCGAGCCTCCCGCGCGGCGTCGTCAGCCCGGCAGGCGCTCCAGCAGCGGCACCAGGGCGGCGAAGGCGCGGGCGCGGTGCGACGCGGCGTTCTTCTCGGCCGCCGACAGGTCTGCCGCACTGCGGCCGCCTTCGCCGTCGGGGAGGAACACCGGGTCGTAGCCGAAGCCGCCGGTGCCGGAGGGAGCGGTCGCGAGGCGACCGTGCCACACGCCTTCGACGGTGTGCTCGGCCGCGCCCGTGCCGTCGGCATCCGGCACGACCAGCGCGATCGTGGAGACGAACTGCGCACCGCGGTGCGGCTCGGCGATGTCGGAGAGCTGATCCAACAGCAGGTCGAGGTTGGCCCCGGCATCCTTGCGGTGCCCCGCCCAATACGCCGAGAACACCCCGGGGGCGCCGCCCAGCACGTCCACGCAGATGCCCGAGTCGTCGGCGAGGGCGGCGAGCCCCGTGTGCGCAGCGGCAGCGCGGGCCTTGATCAGGGCGTTCTCCGCGAAGGTGATGCCGTCCTCCACCGGTTCGGGGCCGTCGTAGCCGACGACCTCCAGATCGGGCCGGACGGCCGCGACGATCGCGGCGAACTCCTCCACTTTGTGCGGATTGTGCGTCGCGAGGACGATTCTCTGGCTCATCACGCTCGATTCGAAGGAGTTGGACACATCCGACGCACGGTCAGCCGGCGAGCGCGGCGGTCTGCGCCTCGCGCAGGTCCGCGCAGCCGGCGACGCCCAGCTCCAGCAGGGCGTCGAGCTCACGCTTGTCGAACGGGGCACCCTCGGCGGTGCCCTGCACCTCGACGAACAGGCCCCGGCCGGTCACCACGAGGTTCATGTCGGTCTCGGCGCGCACGTCCTCGACGTAGGCCAGGTCGAGCATCGGCTCGCCGTCGATGATGCCGACGGAGACGGCGGCAACGGAGTCGATCAGCACTTTCGCGTTCTTGCCGACGAGGCCCTTCGCGCGCCCCCACTCGATCGCGTCGGCGAGCGCGACGTAGGCGCCGGTGATCGCGGCGGTGCGGGTGCCGCCGTCGGCCTGCAGCACGTCGCAGTCGATGACGATCGTGTTCTCGCCGAGGGCCTTCGTGTCCACGACCGCACGCAGCGCGCGACCGATCAGGCGGGAGATCTCGTGGGTGCGTCCGCCGATCTTGCCGCGCACCGACTCGCGGTCGTTGCGCGAGTTCGTGGCGCGGGGCAGCATCGCGTACTCCGCCGTGACCCAGCCCTTGCCCTTGCCGGTCAGCCAGCGCGGCACGCCGCCGGTGAAAGACGCGGTGCAGAGCACCTTCGTACCGCCGAACGAGATGAGCGCGGAGCCCTCGGCGTGCGCACTCCACCCCCGCTCGATCGTCACGGGGCGGAGCTGGTCGACGGTACGGCCGTCGGCGCGGGCGGTGGTGGACTCGGTCACGGGAGTTCCCCCTTCGGGAGGTCGATGGCGCCGGTCTGGACGAGGCGGACGGCGGAGACGCCGCGCCCCATCAGCCGATCGGCGAGGTTCAGGAAGTGGTCGGCGGAGTCGCCGGTGGCTTCGTAGACGTGGGTCGGCACGGCGTCCGGCCCCGCGAGGAGGTCGCGGGAGACCAGCTGGCGGTAGACGTCCTTGGCCGTCTCGGTGTCGCTGGAGACCAGCGACACGCCTTCGCCCATGACGTAGCTGATCGCCCCCTCGAGGAACGGGTAGTGCGTGCACCCGAGCACGAGCGTGTCGACGCCCGCATGACGCAGCGGTGCGAGGTACTCCTCGCACGCCGCGAGCACCTCGGGCGAGCCGGTGACGCCCGCCTCGACGAAATCCACGAAGCGCGGGCACGCCTGCGCGAACACGGCGAGGTCCTCGTTGACGCCGAGCATGTCCTGGTAGACGCCCGATCCGATCGTGCCGATCGTGCCGATGACGCCGATGCGGCGATTGCGGGTCATCGAGATCGCGGTGCGCACGGCCGGGCCGATGACCTCGACGACCGGCACGTCGTACCGTTCCCGCGCATCGCGGAGCATGGCGGCGGATGCCGTGTTGCAGGCGATCACGAGCATTTTGACGCCCTGGTCGACGAGGGTGTCGAGCACCTCGAGGCTGTATCGGCGCACGTCGGCGATCGGCTTCGGACCGTAGGGCGAGTGCGCCGTGTCGCCGATGTAGAGAACGGACTCCCGCGGCAGCAGCTGCGAGACCGCCCGGGCGACGGTGAGTCCGCCGACGCCGGAGTCGAAGATCCCGATGGGAGCGTCCCGTCCCTGAGCGCGCCGAAGGATCACGCTCCCAGCCTACGCCGCCGTCGATAGGGTGAATCGCATGACCCCCCGCGACGCTCAGGCACCGTCGACCGCGCTGCTCACCGACCGGTACGAGCTGACGATGATCGATGCGGCGCTGCGCGACGGCACGGCATCCCGCCGCTGCGTCTTCGAGCTCTTCGGTCGGCGCCTCCCGGGCGCCCGCCGCTTCGGCGTCGTCGCCGGCACGGGACGCCTGCTGCAGCAGCTGCGCGACTTCCGGTTCGGCGACGACGAGCTGCGCTACCTCAGCGACCACCGCGTGGTCAGCCGCGAGACGCTGGACTTCCTCGCCGGGTATCGCTTCAGCGGAACGATCCGCGGCTACCGCGAGGGAGAGCTGTACTTCCCCGGCTCCCCCATCCTCATCGTGGAGGGGACGTTCGCCGAGGCCGTCGTGCTGGAGACCATCGCCCTCAGCATCCTGAACCACGACTCCGCCGTCGCGAACGCCGCCGCACGCATGAGCATCGCCGCCGGCGACCGCCCGCTGGCCGAGATGGGGTCGCGCCGTGCCGCCGAGCAGTCCGCCGTCGCCGCGGCGCGGGCGGCCTACATCGCCGGGTTCGACGCCACGAGCAACCTGGAGGCCGGACGCGCCTGGGGCATCCCGACGATGGGGACCGCCGCGCACGCCTGGACCCTCCTGCACGACACCGAGGAGCAGGCCTTCCGCAGCCAGATCGACGCGCTCGGCACGGAGACGACGCTGCTCATCGACACGTACGACATCCGCGAGGGCGTCGCGACGGCGATCCGGGTGGCCGGCACGGCGCTCGGCGGGGTGCGCATCGACTCCGGCGACCTGCCGGCCGTCGCGGCGGCGGTGCGCGCGCAACTGGACGATCTGGGCGCCACGGCGACGAAGATCACGGTCACCAGCGATCTCGACGAGTTCGCGATCGCGGCCCTGGCGGCATCCCCCGTCGACTCCTACGGTGTCGGCACGTCGGTGGTCACCGGCTCGGGGGCGCCGACGGCGGGCATGGTCTACAAGCTCGTCGCGCGCCAGGACGCGGGCGGCGGGTGGGTCGCGGTGGCGAAGACGTCGACGGACAAGGGGTCCAAGGGCGGACGCAAGGCCGCCTTCCGCACACTCGATGAGGGGACCGCGACGAGCGAGCTCATCGTCGTCTCGGACGGGTTCGAGGAGCTGTCGCCGGCGAGCCGGCATCCCGACGCGCGACCGCTGCTGGTCACCCTGGTGGAGCAGGGCGAGACGGATGCCGGGTATGAAGGCGCCGCCGGAGTGGCCGCGGCCCGTGCACACCACGCGCGGGTGCGCGAGGAGCTGCCGGTGCGCGCCCTCGCGTTGAGCCGCTCCGACCCGGCTCTGCCGACGGTCTACACCGACGCCGGCTGACGGGTCAGATCATCGACTCGTAGATCTCCTTGCACGTGGGGCAGATGGGGAACTTCTCCGGGTCGCGTCCCGGCGTCCACTTCTTGCCGCAGAGCGCGCGCACCGGCTTGCCGGTCAGTGCGGACTCGAGGATCTTGTCCTTCTTGACGTAGTGCGAGAAGCGCTCGTGGTCGCCCGGCTCGATGTTCTCCTCGCGCAGCAGCTCTTCGAGCTCGCGGTCCAGGGTGGCGACACCGCCGTCGTCGGGGCGATCCAGTGGGGTGCTCATGGTGTTCGAGTTTAGCGGCGGACACCGCGCGCGAGGCGGGTTCCACAGGCGCAGGAGTCCACCGGGTCAGGTCGACTCGGCGAACTCCATGAGACGTCCGCCGCTGCGGTCGAAGACCGCGCCGCCGCCGAGGATGCCCGCGATCAGCACCACCACGCCGATGCCGATGCCGCCCCACAGCGCCGTCCAGGCCCATTCCGCATCGACGCTGAGGGTGAGCCATCCCCACCACAGCGACGGCAGGCTCAGCAGCACGGCGCCGACGAGCACGACCCCCTGCGACAGCCCGCCGCCGGTGCGCTGCGGCTGCTGGAAGGGACTGTCACCGGGGCGCGAGACGGGGTAGGGGGCGACGACGGAGGCGACCGACGACAGGCCGAGCCCGCAGAGGAACAGGCTCGCGCACACACCGACCATCGCGGGCAGGATCGCCCACCGCCCGTGCAGTGAGACCGTCACCGGGATGGTGACGGCGAGGATCAGGATGCCGAGGGCCACCACCGGAACGAGCCGCCCGGCACGGTCGGCGCTGCCGCGGACCGCGCTCGCGATGTGCATCCACAGCGCCGTGGAGTCGTACGCAAGGTCGTTGTGCGCGAGCCAGCCCAGGAAGAGCGCCATGAGGGGGGCGGGCAGCAGCACTGCCGTTGCCAACGGCACCCCGACGAGCACGAGCGGGACGATCGTCACGATCGCCGCGACCGGCACGATCGCGACGTTGACGAGGTAGCGCGGATCGCGGAGCCAGTAGATGAGACTGCGCGCCGCGATGCCGCCGGCGGGCGTGCCCCCGGTGAGGTCGAACCAGCCGAGGCCCCGACGTTCCCGCGCCGACCCCGGCCGCTCCGTCGTCGTCAGGAGTCGGTCGACGAGCCACAGCCACAGCGCGGTCTGCGCGAGAAGCGTCACCACCGCCACGAGCAGGGGCGCCGCGAACGACCCCGTCAGTTCCCTCCCGGGGAGAGACCACGCCGCACCGAGCGGTGTGAGTGCGAGCACGTCGACGGCCTGGGTGAGCGCCGAGGGAACCTCGCCACGCCACTCCAGCGAGGCGAGGAACACCACCACCGGAACGACGACGACGAGCATCGCGATGAGGAAGACGCCCGTCAGCTCTCGCGAACGCCGATCACGCAGGACGAGCCCCACGATCGCGAGGGCGATCTTCGCGAACAGCATGCAGGTGAGGACGCCCAGCACCGCCGACGCCACGGCGACCGCGGTCGTCGCGCCGTGCGCGATCCACATCGTCGCAAGTGCCGCCGCGACCACCACGACACCGAGGACGGGGACGCTGATGACGCTGGCGGGAAGCGTCGCCCACGCGGTCGCGCGCGGGGTGGCGCCGAACACGGCGAACCGCCGCGGATCGAGTTGGTCGTCGGCTCCCCCGACGATCGCCGCGACGAAGAAGCCGAGCGTCAGGGCCGAGCACCCGATCATCGTCACGGCGAAGGCGACGTCGTCGGGCGCGGTGCGCAGGCTCAGGATGCCGGCGCAGACGACGCCGACGGCGACGATGAGGAGCACGAGCGCTATCGCATGGCGGGTCACCCGCCGGCGGTCACCGCGCAGCGCACCGATCAGGAGGTCGAGCCTCAGTCGGAGAACGTGTGCAACCACTCCAGGCCCTCCACGTCGCTGATCCCGCCCGCCAGCTCGATGAAGCGCTCCTCGAGCGTGCGCTCGCCGCGCACCTCGTCGACGGTGCCTTCCGCGAGCACGTGACCCGCGACGATGACCGCGAGGCCGCTGCACACCCGCTCGACGAGCTCCATGCCGTGGCTGGAGAGCACCACGGTTCCGCCGTGCTCGACGTAGGCGGTGAGGATGTCGAGGATCACGGCCGAGGAGACGGGGTCGACGGACTCGAACGGCTCGTCCAGCACGAGCACGCGCGGCGAGTGGATCATCGCGCCGGCCAGCATGAGCTTCTTCGTCATGCCTGCCGAGTAGTCCGAGACGGTGCGCCCGAGCGCGTCGGTGAGGTCGAAGGCGCGCGCAAGATCGGCGATGCGGCTCTCGACGACCGACGCGCGCAGGCCCCGCAGCACGCCGTAATAATGGAGCAGCTGCCGACCGGTGAGCCGGTCGAAGGTGCGGAGTCGGTCGGGGAGGATCCCCATCTGACGCTTTGCGCGACGCGGCTGAGCCTTCAGGTCGACGCCGGCGACCGAGATCGTGCCGCTGTCGGGGCGCAGCAGCCCCGCGATCATCGACAGCGTCGTGGTCTTGCCCGCGCCGTTGGGCCCGACGATGCCGTAGAAGCTGCCCGCCGCGATGGTCAGGTCGATCGCGTCGACGGCGGGCACTCCCCCGAACGCCTTGGTGACGCCCTGCAACCGCACCGCGGGCACCGCGGCATCCACATCGAGGTCGGTGATGACGTCCACGTCGACATCAGTGACGATCTGCAGCAGCGCGTCGGCGTCGTCGGGCACATCCGCCGGCGTGTCCGCGGCAAGGACGTCGTCGTGAGTGGGGTCGACGACAGGCTCCGACTCGAGTCTCGGCTCGACCTCGGGTTCCGATTCGACCTCGGGTTCCGGCTCGATCTGGGGCTCTGGCTCGACCTCGGGTTCTGGTTCGGGCTCGAGCTCGACCTCGGGCTCCGGCTCCGGCTCCGGCTCGAGCGCGACTACGGGTTCAGGCTCCGGCGCCAGGACGATGTCGGGCTCAGGCTCCGGCTCGAGCTCAACCTGGCTCTCGGGTTCCGGCTCCACGACGGTCTGCGACACGGCCTCGGTCTCGGGCGGCAGGGCGACCGCTTCTCGGTCGTCGACATGCGCGGCGGCCTCGAACTGGGCCGCGGCGACCTCGGCCGCAATCTCCGGAGGCGGCGGCGGGACGACGGCCTTCTTGGCCCGCGGAGCGCGCTTCGCAGCGGGCTTGCGCGGAGTCGTCGCTCGGGCGGCGGGAGTCTTGCGCGGCGGGCGCGGGCGGGGTGCCGACTCGTCCGGAGCGGGTGCGGCATCTGCTGCGGCGGAAGCCTCGGCATCCGTCGCGGCGTCGAACCGTGCCGCCGCCTGCGAGGCGGCGACGGGGGGCAACGGCGGCAGCGCGTGCACGCCCGCGTCGTCCTCGGGGAGCGGCAGGGAGGCGGTCACCCGTCAAACCTAGCAAGCCGCCCCGACGTCCAGATATCGTCTTTCGGAGGGTGTGAGCGTACTCCGATTGTCACGAATCGACAACGGACCAGGGCCTTCCTGCGCCTTCTCAGGTGCCTTCGCTACCATAGCGACGGCACGAAGGAGTGTCCGCACGTCGAACTGACAGTGAACACCTTCCCCAGGAGCACCTCTTGACCCTTCAGACCGTCATCCTCGCCGCCGGCATGGGCTCGCGGCTCGGGCGCAGCCTGCCCAAGCCCCTCACCGAGCTCAGCGACGGGCGCACGATCATGGGTCAGCAGCACGACAACATCCGCGCCGCGTTCGGCCGGAACGCCCGCATCACCACCGTCGTCGGCTACCGCGCCGAGACCATCGTCGACGCGTTCCCGCACGTCGAGTACGTATACAACGAGCGCTACGACCAGACGAACACCTCCAAGAGCCTGCTGCGCGCCCTCAAGGCGACGGGCAAGGGCGGCGTGCTGTGGATGAACGGCGACGTCGTGTTCGACCCGCGGGTCCTGGGACGCGCGATCGAGCTGATCGAGCGCGACCAGTCGTTCGTCACCGTGAACACCGCGAAGGTGAGCGACGAAGAGGTCAAGTACACGGTGGATGCCGAGGGCTACATCAAGGAGCTGTCGAAGACGGTCAAGGGCGGCATCGGCGAGGCCGTCGGCATCAACTACATCTCCAGCCGCGACAAGCGTGCGCTCATCGCGCAGCTCGGGCGGGTCGACGACCAGGACTACTTCGAGCGCGGCCTCGAGCTCGCAATCGTCGAGAACGGCCTGCTGCTGGAGCCGCTGGACATCTCCGACCTCTACGCCGTCGAGGTGGACTTCGCCGAAGACCTCGAGCGCGCGAACCAGTTCGTCTGACGCGCACCGGCCCTCGCGCCCGGCGCACCGGGCCTCGGGTCCTACAGCGCTCGCTCAGCGGGCCTGCTTAGGATCGAGCCGATATGGCCAAGGTCCACCGCATCCACTCGCTGCCCGACGATTCCCCGTGGGATGGCGGTCTGCCGCCCGAGGGGTCGACTGAGCATCCCCGCACGATCCGCGCGCTCGACCGCGTGCTGCAGGTGCAGCGCCCGGTCGTGATCGCGCATCTGCGCAGCATCCGCCTACGCCACCCCGATGCGACGACCGCCGAGATCGTCCGGATGCTCGAACGCCGGTATCTCGCCGCCGTCACGACCGGCGGCGCAGCCGTCGGGGCGACAGCCGTCGTCCCGGGCATCGGCACCGGCGTCACGCTCGCCCTGTCGGGTGTCGAGACCGTCGGCTTCCTCGACGCCACCGCCCTGTTCGCGCAGTCCCTCGCCGAGTTGCACGGCATCCGGGTGGACAATCCCGACCGGGCGCGGGCGCTCGTGCTGACGCTCATGCTCGGCAAGGAGGGTGTCGACCTGGTTGCGCAGCTCGGTCGGCAGCTGGCCGGCAAGGGCGTCAGCCGCGACCGGTACTGGGGCGAGCTCATCACCAAGTCGCTCCCCCGCGCCGCAGTCGGCCCGCTCGTCGATCGACTGAAGACGACCTTCGTCCACCAGTTCGCTGCGAAGGGTGGCGCGTCGATCATCGGCAAGGCGCTGCCGTTCGGCATCGGCGCCGCCGTGGGCGGGACTGGCAATCATCTTCTCGGCCGACGGGTCGTGATCGGCTCGCGCCGCGCGTTCGGCGTCCCGCCCGTGCAGTACCCGGCCGAGCTCGAGCCTCGCCCGGGCGCCACGCGCCTGGAGACCGCGGCCGCGGGCCGCCTCCGTCGCGCCGGCGCAGCCATGACGGCGGGCTCGCGACGAGTGACGGATGCCGTGGGCACCGCGGTCGCGAAAGCGACACCGAAACGGCGCCGCGGCAATGACGAGGACGGCGACGGCGCGGCTCTCCTCGCCGACTGACACGGCACCGGTCTCTCCCCAGACACGCTCGTCCACGGAGTTTCCACAGATCGGCGCTCGGCCACCGGATTCCGGCCGTGGCGGGTCGGTGGCGGCTCCTACCGTCGCGGGCATGCTGAGAGCCCTCGACACCGGAAGACCCCGCCCGTACCGCGTTCCCTGGTCCGTGCACCGCGCGGAGGATCGGCACCCCACCGTCACGAACACGAGCGCCGAACCGGCGGATTTCGTCCGTGTGTTCCGCTCCGATGGGGTCTCCGAGCACCTCGGGCAGGTGCTGCCCGGCGAGGATGTCGCACTGTGCCTGTGCGGCACCGACCCCGACTCCCTGGTCGTGACCGTCGCCTGGTATCGCTGGCGAACCGACGAGGAGTACTGCTGGCGCTTCGTCCTGTGATCACGCGGAAGGCGCACAATAGGCGTATGGGAATCTTCCAGAGCCGCCCCGAGGAGCCGACCGAGTGGGCCGGGCTTCCCGCCGAGCCGTGGGAACCGCGCGAGCTCACGGAGGTTCTGCCTCCTGCCGTCGATGACATCGGCGTGCTCGGCGCCGCCGGCGTCGCCTTCTCGGTTCCCATCGAGGTCCTCGTCGAAGAGGCCGAGCAGGATGCCGCGGCAGATCCGGATTCCGACGCGCCCCGCCCCTGATCTTTCCCCGTCGCCCCGCGAGGAGCGCCAGCGACGTCCGCGCCCCACCCCGGTCGCCCCGCGAGGAGCGCCAGCGACGAGCCGACCGTAGCCGGCTCGCCCGACCCCCGGTCGCCCCGCGAGGAGCGCCAGCGACGAGACGAAACGCCCCTACCGTCCCATGAGAGAACTCTCATGAAGGAGTCTGGTTTCTCAGGTTCGATCGGGGGTTTTCCGGCCGGTGAATGTCGGTGGCCCCGACCACAATGGAGGGTATGGACCTCCTCACCGCCCCGCTGGATGACCTGCTCGCGCAGGCATCCCAGCTGGTGCGGGAGTGCGCGGACGGGCGGATGCTGGAACGGGCGACGGAGCACGAACTCGCCCGACACCTATCCGCGATCGGGGAGTTGTCCCGTCTGACGGAGGCCCTGCTGGTCGACGCGGTCGGTGAAGTGTCCCGCCGCTCCGAGCACGGGTATCGGGACGACTTCATGACCACGCACCTGGGGTGCGCGAGCGTGACCGAACTGGTCGAGACCCTCACCCGCGTCGACTCACGCACGGCAGCTCGCCTGCACCGCGCCGCCCGCGCGGTCCGCCCCGACGTGTCCACCACGACCGGGGAGATCCTCGCCCCGCCGTTCCCCGACGTCCGCGAGGCGATGCTCGACGGGGTGGTCGGCGTCGACGGAATCCTCGCGATCGCCGATCCGCTGCAGGCGTCGTCCCCGCGGATCGCGCCTGCCGCGCGGCGGGACGCCGAAGCCGTCGTCGTCGCCGAAGCCCGCGGCACCGGCGCCGATGGGGCACCGCCGGCATCCGCGGGGATTCTGCGGGTGCACGCGCAGGCGTGGGCGCTCGCGCTCGACCCCGACGGCGCCGAACCCCGCGAACGCGCAGCGCTGCGCGCCCGCGGGATCACCCTCGGCACCGCAACCCCAACCGGCGTCCCCCTCCGCGGCACCCTGCTTCCCGAAGTCGCCGCGCAACTGCAGACCATCTTCGACGCGCACCTCGCTCCCAAAGTCACCTTCGACGACCCGACCGCAACGTATGAGGACGGGGAACCTTTCCTCACCGCCGAAGACACCCGCACCCGCGCCCAGAAACAACACGACGCCCTCGCCGCCGCCCTCACCGCCGCTGCGTCCAGTGGGCTGCTGCCCACCATCGGCGGACACGCCCCCACCCTGGTCGTCTCCGTCACCGCAGAAGACCTCGACACCGGCCGCGGCTACGCGCACGTACAAGGGTGTGGCCAACCCGTCACCGTGGACCTCGCCCGCCACGTCGCCTGCGCCGGCACCATCCAACGCGTCACCAGCCGCGACGACGGCCGCATCATCCGCATCGACACTCGCGACCGCGTCTTCAACCGCTACCAACGCCGCGCAATCACCCTCCGAGACGGCGGCTGCATCATCCCGGGCTGCACCGTCCCCGCATCCTGGTGCGAAATCCATCACGTCACCGAACACGCCGCGGGCGGTCCCACCCACACCGACAACGGCGTCCTTCTCTGCTGGTACCACCACCGATTCCTCGACCGCATCGGCTGGCAGATCCGCATGAACCACGGCATCCCCGAAGTCAAAGCACCCGGCTGGTGGGGCACCGACCACCAGTGGCGACCCGCCACCACCTCACCCACCAGACTCCACCGCACCATCCTGAAGACCTGATCTCGGTACGCCCGCTCGTCCCTCGCGGGCACTCGATCACCGGAGGCGGAAGCAGCCCCACGCGCGCACCCGATCACCGGAAGCAGCAGCCACCCCACGCGCGCACCCGATCACCGGAAGCAGCAGCCACCCCACGCGCGCACCCGATCACCGGCGCAGCGCCGCGCGGGCACTCGATCACCGGGGGAAGCGCGACGCGATCGCCGGCGTCCGACTCTCTTCGCCCTCTCCACAGGCGGGCACTTCCGGGAGTTATCCCCCGTTCGCCATGGTCGGCTCCCACGCGCGCGGCGTCGGCGCGACCATGGCCGCATGGATGAACCGACCACCATCATCAAAGCCGTCACGACCGCTGAGATCGTCGCCCTCACCGAAGTGTCCTGCGGGCTGGAGCTGCGGGCGTGCCTCGCGGTACTGCCGTTCTGGGACAAACGCAGCAGCGGCGCTTTCCGCACCGCGTTCCCCCCGCTGCGCGATGTCGACGAAGTGCCCTCCGTCGTCGCGAGGCTGGCCCCCAACCTGATCTCGACCCTCGCCCGCCTCGACTGCGACGGCGTCACGCTGGTCGCCTACACCGATGATCCGTTCGTGATCGCCGAGCACCCGCTCATCGAACTGCTCGCCGGCCTCATGGAACGCCTCGCCGATGCCGGCTACGGCACCAAGGACGCCGCCATCGTGGCAGACGACGCCTGGTGCGGGTACTTCGAGCAGGCGGGCGAGCGCGACCTCGCCGAGCTCGACGCCGCGCGCGCCGCGATCCCGGCCGAGCTCCACCATCGCCCCGCGCCCGAGCGACTCCCCGCCCGCGATGCCGAGTTGGCCGAGCACGTCGACCTCGCCCTGCTCGATCGCTTCGTCGACGACGGCGAATGCGACGCCTTCGGCGTCGTGCGCCGGTGCGCACCGCCCGATCCGATCGACCTGCTCGAAGACCTGCTCGCCCGCGACCCCGACACCGTCGGACCGCTGAGCCTCGCCCGCCTGCTGTCGACGATGCTCACGGAGGGCGACGTCGATCGCACGGTGCTGCAGATCGCCTTCGGTCGGGCAGTCGCCGATGCATCGTGGCAGGTGACGCTCGCGACACGGCAACGCGCGGCCGAAGCCGGAGTGCAGCCCTTCGAGATCCGCCGCGAAGACATGGAGAGCGGACGGATGCCGGCTGACGAACTCCGCAGAGCGCGCATGCTGGTCGGCGACACACCGACGATCCCGGACCCCGACCGCCTGCACCGGGGCGCGCTCCTGCTCGGCCGGGCCGTCGTCCACTGCGGACTCCCCGAGCGCTCCTGGGCCATGTGCGCCCTCGCCTGGGTGCGCTGGGCGGTGGGCATCGCTTCGGCGGCCGACACGCTCGTCCGCGAAGCCGCTCGCATCGACCCCGCCAACTCCCTGGCCCCCGTTTACGCCGCAGTCCTGCACTCCACCTACCCCGCCTGGATCTTCGACCGCCGCCCGCCGCAGAACCGCAAGGGCCGTCGCGCCGCGGCCCGCGCGGCACGCCGCGATGCGCTGGTCGGCGCGCTCGGTAGGCTCGGGGAGTGACTGCCGTCCTCATTGCCCTGCTGCTCGTCAACGCCGTCTTCAACGTCGTGGTCTGGCCGCGCTTCTACACCCGCGTCGCGAAAGACCCCCGCGCTCGCGGGGCGGACGGCAAGCCGACCCGGTTCCTCATCGTGCACGCGGTCCTCATCGCGCTGGCCCTGACCATCGCTCTCGCCTCGGCCATCGCGGCGATCGCGGCGATGTTCTCGCCGGCCGCGTAAGGGCCTCCGGACACGCCGGGCGCGGCGCCGGCTCACCCTCCCCTCACGGCGCTCCGCGCCACGCTCGACACGTCTGCGCACCGCTGACTACTCTCGATCCATGAACAGCACGCTGGCAGCCCTGACGGCATGGATGCCGCGCCAGCGCTGGTACACCTCCACCGACGGCATCCCCCGCCTGCGCGTGCTGTCCGACGAGCTGCTGCCGTCCGACGATCCCGGCGCCGAGGTGCGCGTCCTCGTCGTCGCCGATGACGCGCCAGGGGCGCCCATCGTCTATCAGGTGCCCCTCGTGGTCAGGACGGCGACGGATGCCGCGACGTCGGCATCCTTCATCGGACTGACCGATGCCGGGCGCCGCCTCCTCGACGGCCCGCATGACCCGGCCTACACCGGAGCGCTCTGGCGCACGATCGCCCCGGATCAGGACGTCGCGCGCGCAGAGGTGCTCTCGGGCGAGCAGTCCAACACGTCGATCATCTTCCACCCCGGGCACGGCACCCCGATCATCTGCAAGGTGTTCCGCCGGCTCCACGCGGGACTCAACCCCGACATCGAACTGCAGACTGCGCTCGCGGGAGCCGGCTCGCCGCACGTGCCGCGTGTGATCGGCCGCGTCGACGGCGAATGGTCCTCCCCCGGGCCGATCAGCGCTCGCGAATCGGGCTCGCTGGCCTTCGCCCAGGAGTTCTTCCCGGACGTCGCTGACGCCTGGCGTGTGGCCTTGACGGCCGCCGCCGATCACGCCGATTTCTCCGCCGACGCCCACAGCCTGGGACGTGCCACGGCCGAGGTGCACCGCGACCTCGCCCGCCTCTTTCCCGCACCGGCCGCCGACGCGGACGCGCAGGCGGCCATCACGGGCGCCTGGCGTCGCCGGCTGGCCATCGCCCTCAGCGAGGTGCCGCAGCTCGCACCGCACCGCACCGCGATCGAGAGCACGTACGTCTCCGCCGCGAGCACACGGTGGCCGGCGCTGCAGCGGGTGCACGGCGACTACCATCTCGGCCAGGTGCTGCAGGTACCCGGTCGCGGCTGGGTGCTGCTGGACTTCGAGGGCGAGCCCATGCGCCCCATCGACGAGCGTCGTGCGCCCGATCTGGCGCTCCGCGACATCGCGGGCATGCTGCGCTCGTTCGACTATGTCGCCGGCTCCCTCGCGGTGGCGTCCCCCGACGCCCGCGAATCCGCCGATGCGTGGGCGGATGCGGCGCGAGAGTCGTTCCTCCGCGGGTACCGGGATGCGTCGGGGGTCACGGCCTCGGGTGCACTCCTCAACGCGCTGGAACTCGACAAGGCGGTCTACGAAGCGATCTACGAGGCCCGCCACCGACCGGCATGGCTGGCGATCCCGCTCGCGGCCATCACGCGACTCGTCGCCCGCTGAACGCGACTCGTCGCCCGCTGAGCGCGGCTCGTCACGCGCTGAGCGCGACGTGTCACCCGCTGAGCGCGACTCGTCACCCGCTGAACGCGACGCGTCACCCGCTGAGCGCGGCTCGTCACGCGCCCGAAGTCACTCGTCGTCGAGCTCGGCCTCGCCCGCGTCATCGTCCTCGTCGCTCGAGGCGAGATGCCAGGTCTCCCACCGCGCCATGAGCTCGCCGATCGCCGCCGCGAACCGCGCCGAGGCCGCGCCGGGGGCGGTGTCACCGAAGTAGTGACGCACCCACACCTCCAACCGCGACACGGCATCGGGGTCGGACAGCACCCGGGCGGTCTCCTCCAGGATGCGGGGCGCGTCGTCGGCATCCAGCCATTCCGCATCGGAGAGGTACCCGTGCGTGTCGACGATCGCGGCCGGGTCGACGGGCCGCGTCACCATCAGCGGCCGGTCGGCGGCGAGCCGGTCGTAGACCATGGCCGAGATGTCGACCACCGCGACGTCGGCCGCGGCCAGCTGCCAGCCAAGGTCGGGCTGGTCGTCGAAGACGTGCTGCGCACGGGGGTCGGCGGCGTTGGCCGCCGCGATCGCGGCGATGATCCGCTGGTTCGCGGCGCCGTAGGCGCTGTCGACGACACCGGACCGCGGGTGGGGACGGTAGATGAGCCGGTGCGCCGGCGAGGCGAGCACCGCCGCGGCGAGCGCCTCGCCGTGCGTCGCGATCGAGCCGTAGTGCGCCGACGGACGATCACCCTCCCAGGTCGGCGCGTACAGCACGACCGTGCGCTCGTCCGGCATGTAGGGCAGGGTCCCGGAGTAGTGATCGGCCTGCGGCCGGCCGATCTGCATCGTGCGGGTGTCGAGGTCGTAGTCCCAGAGCACCCGCGCCAGCCGCCGGCGCGCGGCCTCACCGGCGACGAACGCGACGTCGTACGCCTTGAACTGGTTCGTCGTCATGTACATCTTGTCGGACTCGCCGTGGTTGATGAACACGTGCCAGCGCCGCCCGTAGCGGAACATCTGGAAGTTGCGCGTGTTCTGGTTGACGTACAACACGACACGGATGTCCTGGTCGGCGACGTAGCGCTCCAGGTCGCGCACCGTCGGCACGAACGCGACGGGCAGCGCATCGTCGGCGAGGATCGCCCGCGCCCCCGTCGCGTTGCGGCTGAGCACGACGACGGGCCATGTCTTCGCGATCTCGGCGAGCGGCTTGTACCACTGCCGGATCTGGTACATATTGACGTCGCCGTCGGCGAAGTACACCGCGATGCGGAAGTGCTGGGCCGGATGCCGCGGCTGTTGCGCGAGGCGGGACCTCACGTCGATGACGGCGCGGCGATTGCGCAGCGCCTTGCGCAGCAGCGCGACAGCCTTGCGCCCGTCCGAGAGGAATCCCACCCCTCCAGGGTACGGCCCCGCCGGGCCGGCCCCGCCGTCGCGGGCCCGCGGCGCCCTCCCGGGCCCGAGTGGCGTGGCATGATCGACGGGTGCACGACGACGATCACCGCCAGCGGGACGCCCCCGTTCCCCCGGCGGACGCGGGGGTCAGTTTCGTCATGCCGGTGCTGAACGAGCGGGCGTACCTCGAGCGCGCGGTGCAGAGCGTGCTGGAGCAGGAGCTCGACGGCCCGGCGGAGGTCGTGCTGGCTCTCGGCCCGTCCACGGACGGGACGGACGAGATCGCCGAGCGCCTGGCGGCCACCGACCCGCGGGTGCGCCTGATCGCCAACCCCGAGGCCGACATCCCGGTGGGCCTGAACCTCGCGATCCGCGCCGCGATCCACCCCACGATCGTGCGCGTGGACGCGCACTCCGAGCTCGAGCCCGGCTACACCCGACGCGCGCTGGCCACCCTCGCCGCGACCGGCGCCGCCAACGTCGGCGGCGTCATGCGCGCCGACGGCCGCACCCCTTTCCAGCGCGCCGTCGCCCGCGCGTACAACTCCCCCATCGGTCTCGGTGGCGGCGCGTATCACTCCGGTGGCGCCGCAGGCCCTGCCGAGTCGGCGTATCTGGGCGTCATGCGGCGGGCGGTCCTCGATGAGGTGGGGCTCTTCGACGAGACGATCCGCCGCGGTGAGGACTGGGAGCTGAACCTCCGCATCCGCCGCGCCGGGTATCGCGTGTGGTTCGACCCGGCCCTCGCCGTCACGTACTGGCCGCGCGAGCGGTGGTCGCGCTTGGCCCGTCAGTTCCGCTCGACGGGCACGTGGCGGGGTGAGCTGGTGCGCCGCTACGGCCGCCGCAACTCCCTGCGCTTCTTCGCACCGCCGGCCCTCGTGCTGCTCGTGCTGATCGCCCTGGTGGTCGGCCTCCTACAGGCGACGGGCGTGCTCGCCGGTACGGCCGCGCTCGCAGCATCCGTCGTCTACCTGCCCCTCGTGGCGTACGCCCTCCTCGTCCTCGGGTACGCGTGCAGCCGCCGGGCCGGCCCGGGCCTCCGTGAGCGCCTGTGGACCCTCGTCGTCATCCCGACGATGCACCTGGCGTGGGGCAGCGGGTTTCTCATCGGCGCGGCGCGCGGCGCCCGCGAGAACGTCGACACCTCACGGCTCGACCGCAACACGCCGCTGCCCTGAACGCGCGCGCTCAGGCGCGATCCACGAACCCCTGGTCGAGGATGCGGGCGACCACGCGCTCCGCCGCGTGTCCGTCGTCACGTGCGTTGAACCGGTCGCGCCAGCGGGCGTAGCGGTCGGCGACGGCCGAGACCGCGTCGGGATCATTGAGAGCGGCGGTGAGCTCGGCCTGGGTCGCGGTCAGGGGTCCGGGCGCGTGCGCGGCCAGATCGAAGTAGAACCCGCGCAGCTCCCCCCGATAGTGCTCCACGTCGGGCGTGAAGAAGTACACGGGCTTCCCCGTCGCGGTGAAGTCGAACATGACCGACGAGTAGTCGGTGATGAGCGCGTCGGCGGCGACGAGCAGTTCGGAGATGTCGGGGTACGCCGTCACGTCGATGACGCGGGCGCCCTCCGCATCGGAACCGGGGAGCAGCGTCCGGGAATGGCCCCGCACGATCACGACGGCGTCGGTGTCGCGGGCGAGTCGTTCCAGATCGAGGAAGTCGACGATCTCGTCGCGGTCGTCGCGCCACGTCGGCGCGTAGAGCAGCACGCGGGCGTCCGGCGCGATCCCCAGCGCCGCCCGGACGGCGGCGCCGTCGCCGGTGACGAGCACGTCGTTGCGGGGGTAGCCCTCCACCCAGATCGGGCGTCGCAGGAAGACGTAGGCCTTGCGCAGGATGCGGGCGCCGTAGGCGTTCTGCGCCAGCAGCACGTCCCACCGGCGACTCTCGCGGATCACCGCGACGATCCGCCGCGGATCGAACCCGGGCCGGTGCAGCGCGAGGCGCTTCAGGGGCGTGCCGTGCCAGGTCTGCAGCACGACTTGGCCCGGCTGGCGGGTGTACCGCCGACGCAGCCAGTCGTTGACGACGAGCAGGCGGGCCGCTCCCCGTGCCCGCCACCACTGCGGGCTGCCCTCGATCACCGGGATGGCGCCCTCCGGCACGGCGACCGACAGGTCCACGACGCTCCAGTAGCGGGTGACACCCGGAGCGACACGGGCGAGCTCCCGGTCGATGGCCCGCGGATTGCAGCTCGCGTTTCGGCCGTAGAAGCTCTCGAAGAAGACGGCGTTCTCCAGCTCCGCACCGGGCGGGCGCGTCGCGTAGCGGCGCTCGAGCGCCGCCTGACCCTCCCCGGAGTCGTACGCCGGGTCGATCGGCGGCCGTACCGTGAGGCGATCGCCGTCCAGGCGTGCCCGCAGTGTCGCCGCGGCCGCCTCCGCGACGGTCGCCGGCACCTCCCGCACCGCGCCGTCCGCGTCGGTGAGGCGCACCTCGTACGCCCCGCTCGGCAGCGGAAGCGGCTGGCTGCCCCACCGCGCCGCGGCGAGCGGAAGCTCCACCGACCACTGGCCCTCACCGGCATCCTGCGGCGTCGCGGCGACGCGGGCGCGACGCCCGACGAGTTCCGCCGCGGCGGGAGCGGTGCCGTCACCGTGCAGGACGAGCGCGGGAGCCGGATCGATGTCGATGCGGGCGGTGATCGTCATGAACGCCTCTCTGCGGCCAGGGCGGCCTGTACGGCACGGTACACGCGCGCGGTGTTTTCGCCGTCATCGAACGCGTGCACCCTCGCGCTGAGCGCCCGCGCCCGCGCGACCCGGCGATCCCGCTCAGCGGGGTCGGAGAGGACAGCCCGCACGAGCGCCGTCGCCTGCGTCCAGTCCTGCGCGATGTCGTCGCCGGCGACCTCCGCGTAGGTGCCGTAGAACCCGCGGGATCGCGCGTAGTCGGCGAGGTCGGGCGCGAGGAACAGCGTGGGAACCGGGACGAGCGCGGCATCGAACGCCAGCGACGAATAGTCGGTGATGAGCACGTCGACGGCGGGTAGCAGCGGCGTGACGTCGACCACGAGGTCGCTGCCCAGCATCCGCCCCCCGGCGCCGAGGGCGGCCGCGTAGTCTCCCGCGCCGAGCGGATGCGAGCGGACGAGGAGGATCGCCTCGGCGTCTGTCAGGACGGTCCGCAGCGCCGCCGCCTGCGCCGCATCGGGCGCGGCCGGGTCGGGCGCGCCGTCGCGCCAGGTCGGGGCGTACAGCACGATGCGACGGTCGCCGATGCCCGGAACGAGCTCGGTCAGCCGCGCCCGGGCGAACGCCCGGCGCTCGGCATCCGTCCCCCGCGAGAGAACGTCGACGCGCGGCTCGCCGGTGACCGGGACGCGGTCGTCGGGAAGTCCGAATGCCGACTCCAGCCGCCCCCGCACCATCTCGGAGGCCGCCGGCAGCACCCGGATGCGGCGTTGCGTGCGCCGGTACGACGTCGCCAGCAGGCGTCCCAGGGCGCGGCGGACGACCGCCGGCGCACCGGGGAGGGGCGCCTGCGTCGTGACCGGCGCGTCGAGCCCGATGCGCTTGAGCGGGATGCCGTGCCACAGCTGCACGATCACCCCGCCGGTGGCGGCGTAACGGTTGACGTCGCCGAACCCGTGGGTGACGACGGTGACCGCAGCGCGCGCGGTGAGCCAGAGTCCGCGCAGCGAACCCTTGCGAGCCGAGGGGATGCCGCGGCGCCGCGCCTCCGCGTCCTCGGCCGGACTGCCGGTGAGCCACACCGCGTGCTCGCCGCGGTCCGCCGCGTGCTCCCACAGCGCCCACGCCCCGTCGGCGAGCCCTACGGCGCACCCGAACACCCAGAGGTCGCGCGTGCGCGGGATCGCGAAGGTCAGCGCGCGACCGAGTCCGTACAGCGGGATGCGAAGGAGCTTCCCGGCGTTGCCGGCGCCGAACGAGAAGGACGCCACCCGGCGAGCCTATCGTCCGGTGGCGTCCTTTTTTTCGAGCGGCCCCGGCGTCGCGATGACGCCGGGGCCGCGTGTCGAGTGTTACTGCGTGAGCGTGCCGAGGGTCACGGTCGCCGACAGCGTCTTGCCGTCGCGCTCGTACACGATGGTCGCCTTCGATCCGGCGGCGAGGGCGCGCACCTGAGCGGTCAGATCGGTCGCGTCGCTGATCGGCACCCCGTTGAACGACGTCACGACGTCGCCCTTCTGTAGCCCGGCCTCGGCGGCGGCGCCGCCGGCGGTGACCTCGCTGATGTAGGCGCCCGCGGTGGTCGCGCCCTCCTGCGCGGCGGCGTCCATCACGCCGGCGCCCAGCAGGCCGTGAGTGGCGGCACCGTCGGCGATGATCTCGTCGGTGATGCGCTTGACGATGTCGGACGGGATCGAGAACCCGACCCCGATCGACCCGGACGGGCTCGAACTGGAGCTGCCGGTCGAGGCGATCGCCACATTGATGCCGATGAGCTTGCCCTCACCGTCGACCAGTGCGCCGCCGGAGTTGCCGGGGTTGATCGCGGCATCCGTCTGGATGACGGCGATCGAGATCGTGCTCGTCGCGGAGGACTGCTGCTGGCCCTGACCGAAGTCGAACTGGAACGGCGAGTCGCCCTGGCCCTGCTGCGTGTCGTCGCCCTCGGGAGCGGCGGACGAGGCGATCTGGATCGAACGGTTCAGCGCGCTGACGATGCCTGTCGTGACCGTGTTGGACAGTCCGAGCGGGGCGCCGACGGCGACGGTCTGGTCGCCGACGTTGAGCTTGCTGGAGTCGCCGAACGTGATGGGCGTGAGACCCGACGCGTCGTCGAGCTTGATGACCGCGAGGTCGTAGGTCGGGTCGGTGCCGACGATCGTGGCGGAGTACACCTTGCCGTCCGAGGTCGTGACCGTGAGCTTCGCGTCGGAGGTCTCGCCGTCGAGTGTCACGACGTGCGTGTTGGTCACGACGTAGCCGTCTTCGCTCAGGATGACCCCCGAGCCGGTGCCGCCCGACGATCCGGAGGATGCCGAGATAGTCACGACGCTCGGCACGACCTTCGCCGCGATCGCGGTGGTCTGGTTCACCGAGTCGGTGTTGTTGACCGTGACGGCGCCGGGGCCGGTGGTGACGACCGTCTGCGGCTGCGCGAAGAACGACGTCCCCGCGGCGGCACCGCCAAGGCCGGCCGCGCCGCCGACGAGGGCGGCGGCCACCATGATGCCGACGATCTTGCCGGCACCGACCTTCGCCCCGGGAGCCGCGGTGTGACCGCTCGCGCCCGCGTCGTGCCCGTGCAGGCTGTGACCCTGGGTGGGGAGTCCGGATGCCGGGGCCGTCGCGTAGGCGTCGGTGGGCTGCTGCGCGTACTGGCCGTGCTGGCCGTGCTGACCGTAGGCGGGCGCGCCAGCGGGGGCGCTCGGCGCGGTGTAGGGAGCCTGCGACGCGTACGGCTGGGCGCCGGCCTGCGGCGCGGGCGCGGCGGCGGGCTGGCCGGCCGGCGCCGCGGCGGCGTGGGCGGCCGGCTGCTGCGGCAGCGGCGGGCGCGCGGGGGTGGCCGCGGCATCCTGCGATGCGGCGTCCTGACCCGGCTGGGGCTCGACGTTGGAGGGGATGTTCTCGCTCATGGCTGCTTTCCTTCTTCCCGGAACGACACCAGGATGACGCGGGTTCCTGTGCGTTGCTTATGCCGCCACCCGGCGCAGCCTATGCATGTAGCCTGAGCGCGATGCGAGACATTCCCGGAGCATGGCGCCGCACCGCGCGCGGTGCCGGCCTGCTGTCGCCCGACGGCGCGGCGGCGCCGACGATCTTCGCCGAGATGACGGGCCTCGCCCTGCGGACGGGCGCGGTGAACCTCGGGCAGGGCTTTCCCGATGAGGACGGTCCCGCGGAGGTGCTCGCCGCCGCCGCAGCGGCCATCGCCGCCGGGGAGAACCAGTACGCCCCCGGCCGCGGAGTCCCCGCCCTGCTGCAGGCGGTCGCCGACCATCAGCGACGCTTCTACGGCATCGAGCTCGATCCTGCCCGCGAGGTCCTCATCACGGCGGGCGCCACCGAGGCACTCGCCGCGACGCTTCTCGCCCTCATCGACTCCCCCGACGACGAGGTGGTGGTGTTCGAGCCGTACTACGACTCCTATGCCGCGTGCGTCGCACTCGCCGGCGCGAAGCTCGTCACGGTGCCCCTGCGGTGGCCCGATTTCCAGCCCGATCCGGATGAGCTCGCGGCGGCCGTCGGCGACCGCACCCGGCTGATCCTCGTCAACGACCCGCACAATCCCACCGGCGTCGTCTTCTCGGCCGCCGTGCGCGAGCAGATCGTCCGTCTCGCCGACCGTCACGACGCCATCATCGTCACCGACGAGGTCTACGAGCATCTCGTCTTCAACGGCCCGCACACGCCGATCGCGACGATGCCGGGGGCCGCCGCGCTCACCCTGTCGATCTCGTCGGCCGGCAAGACGTTCTCCACGACCGGCTGGAAGATCGGGTGGGTCACGGGACCCGCTGACCTCGTCGACGCGGTCCTGGCGGTCAAGCAGTTCCTCACGTACACCAACGGCACGCCGTTCCAGCACGCGATCGCCGCGGCTCTCGGCCTCCCGGACGCGTACTTCGACGGTGCCGCGGCGACGCTCCGCGACAAGCGTGACCTCCTCGGCGAGGGCCTGCGCGCTGCCGGCTTCGCCGTGTCGGTCGCCGCCGGGTCGTACTTCACGGTGGCCGACGCCGCCGATCTCATGGCCCCGGGCACGGATGCCGCGGACTTCTGTCGCACGCTCCCCGAGCGCGCCGGGGTGGTCGCGATCCCGCTCACGGCGTTCGCCTCCACCGAGCGACGCGGCCAGTACGCGAGTCTCGTCCGCTTCGCGGCGTGCAAGCGCACCGAGGTGATCGCGGAGGCCGGGCGCCGACTGGCGGCGCTGGCCGACGCCTGACCCGACGAGGTCAGCGGGGGTCGACGCGGAAGCGCCGCAGGGACAGCGCCGGATTGACGCGCCGCACCCGCTCGACGCTGCCGGCATCCGCGAAGGCGACCGCGACGTCCGTGCCGGTGCCGATACCCGCGATCTCCACACCCTGCGGATCGACCACGACGGAGGCGCCCACGCCGAGGGGTGGCGGGTGATCGGCGCCCGCGACGTACAGGGTGTTCTCGATGGCCCGGGCGCGCAGCAGCGTCCGCCAGTGGTGCTCCTTCAGCGGACCGCGCACCCATTCCGCGGCCACCAGCACGACGTGGGCGCCGGCGTCGGCGAGCCGCCGCGCGACCTCGGGGAAGCGCAGGTCGTAACACGTCATCAGGGCGAACCGCAGACCGCCGACCTCGAAGGTCTGCGGATCGGTGATCTCACCCGGCTCGACCCAGTCCGATTCGCGCTGCCCGAACGCGTCGTACAGGTGCAGTTTGCGCGACACCGCGCGGAGGCCCTCGGCATCCACCGCGATGACGGCATTGCGCACCCGCTCTCCCTCCCCGCGCTCGACGAGCCCGGCGACCACGACGACCCCGTGGCGGCGTGCGATCTCCCGCAGCGTCTGCGCGAACGGGCCGTCCAGGTCCTCCGCGTGCGCGGCCAGGGAAGGGTCGAACGGGTCGACGAAGTAGCTCGCGTACTCGGGGAAGAGCACGACTTTCGCGCCCCGGGCCGCGGCACGGGCGGTGAGATCCGCGATCGTGCGGAGGTTCGCCGCGGTGTCGGCGGTGGGGGCGAACTGCGCCACGGCGATCCCGACGGCATCCTCGCTCACGATCGCCCCCGCACCCGCAGGATGACCGGGACCATGCCCCAGAGGGTGATGAGCACGACCGCGGCGGCGATGCCGATGATCCATGAGGCCGCCGCCCCCAGCACGACGTCGAAGACGAAGGCGACCACCCCGACCAGCAGCACCGACACCGTCACGAGCGCCGTGATGAGCGCGATATGGCCGTATCGCACGACCGTTCCCTTCTCGCGGCGGCCGAACACCATGCGGTGCAGCGCCACCGGCGCCAGCGCGATCACCGCGCTGAGTGTCGCGAGCACCACGAGGACGAGGTAGAAGACGCGCTGACCCTGATCGAGATCCGCGAACGCCGGCTGGAAGGCGAGCGCCAGCAGGAACCCGGTGAGGATCTGCGTGCCGGTCTGCAGGACGCGCAGCTCCTGCAGCACTTCGGTCCAGTTGCGGTCGGCGCGCTCGTTGGGTGTCTCGTCGCGCCCGTCGGCGCGGTCGTCCCCGGGCACGCGGTCGCGCAGCATCGGGGGCTCGGTCATGCCTTCATCCTGGCGCGCTCAGCCGTCGGAGGGCAACGACGCCCGCCGGATGCGACCGCCGCCTCGAACCCGTGTTAGGCTATTCAACGTGCCGCGGGGTGGAGCAGCTCGGTAGCTCGCTGGGCTCATAACCCAGAGGTCGCAGGTTCAAATCCTGTCCCCGCAACGAAAGAAGAAGGCGTCCCGCACGGGGCGCCTTCTTCGTTTCCGGTTCGGGCGTCCTCCCGCAGCGCGGAGCCGACGGCGGCGCCGGTCTCAGCCCAAGGCCTCCTCCATGTCGCCGAGGAAGCGGATGACGGCGCGCAGCTCATCATCGCTGTAGTCGGCCATCGACTCGCGCATCCGCACCATCCGCTCCCCGAAACGGCGGTAGAACTCGCGGCGGGCGTGCTCGGTGATGGCCACGATCCGCGCGCGTCGGTCGTGCGGGTGGGGGCGGCGCTCCACGTGTCCGCTCTCGCTCAGCCGGTCGAGGAGCTTCGTCGTCGACGCGGTCGAGATCGCCAGGTGCTCGGCGATCTCGTGCGGGGACACCCACTCCCCCCGCTGCTCGCGCACGATCAGCATGCGCAGCGCCGCGAGGTCGGTCGCGTTCATGTCCATGTCCGAGCGGATGCCGCCGTGCATCCGGTCCATGGCGTCGGTGAACGAGCGCACCGAGGCCATCGCCGCCATCACGAGCTCATCGCGCTCGGTGCGCGGCACCCATCTCTCCACCACGGTGGACACCTCCCCTCGTTCAAAGGTAGTATCACTGGAAATCGCTAGCTAAACTAGCAATAGGGAGAAGATGGTGTCGGCGACAGAATACGTGGTGCTTCTGGACGAGGACGGGCAGGAGATCGGAACCGCCCCGAAGGCGAGCGTCCACGGCACCGAGACCGCCCTGCATCTGGCCTTCTCGTGCCACGTCTACAACTCACGCGGCGAGACGCTCGTCACGCGCCGGGCGCTCGACAAGCAGACCTGGCCCGGCGTCTGGTCCAACTCTTTCTGCGGCCACCCTCGTCCCGCCGAGCCGGTCTCCGACGCCGTCCACCGGCGCGCCGCGGAGGAGCTCGGCCTCGAGCTGCACGACGTGCGGCTCGCCCTCCCCCTATTCCGCTACCGCGCGGTGGACGCCAGCGGCATCGTCGAGTACGAGATCTGCCCTGTCTACACCGCCCTCGTCGACGCGGAACCGCGACTGAACCCGCGCGAGGTCGCCGACGCGCAGTGGGTCGACCCCGCCGACCTGGCGGTCTCGCTGCGGGCGACGCCGTGGGCGTTCAGCCCCTGGCTCGTGCTGCAGGCCGAGCAGCTCGGCATCTTCGACACCCCGGCGCCGCCGGCGGCGCGATGGGACCGGGCGTCGTGATCGCGCTCGATGCCCCCTCCCGCGAGCGGGTGGATGCCGCGATCACGGCGGCGCTGTCCCGGCTCGAGCAGCGCTCCGCGCGCCTGGGCGACGGCGCCGCGGCCCTCGGGGCGGCCACGCGCGCGGCGGCGGCCGACGGCAAGCGACTGCGCCCCGCGCTGCTCGTCGCCGCCTTCCGCGCGTTCGACGGCGACGCCGACCGCCAGCCGGGCGTCTGGGACGTCGCGGCGGCCCTCGAGCTGCTGCACACCGCGTTCGTCGTGCACGACGACCTCATCGACGGCGATGTGGAGCGGCGCGGCGCCCCCACTGTCGGCGGACGCTTCCGCATCCGCGCCCGCGATTACGGCGCCGACGCGCGTCAGGCCGCCGCTGTCGGCGACGCCGCGGCCGTGCTGGCCGGCGACCTCCTGCTGTTCGAGGCGTCGCGCCTGGTCGCCACCGCGGCGATCGACGAGGGCGCCCGCGCGGCGATGTTCGACCTGCTCGACGAGGCGATGCTCGTCTCCGCGGCCGGTGAGCTCGCCGACGTCGAACACGCCGCCCGTGCCGACTGCCCCGGCACCGACGCGCTGCTGAGCGCGGCCCATGACAAGACCGCGACGTACTCCTTCGAAGCTCCGCTCCTGGCCGGTGCCATCCTCGCCGGCGCCCCCGACGCCGCGCGGCAGCCACTGGCGGCGGCAGCGGCCGACCTGGGACTGGCGTTCCAGCTCGTCGATGACCTCATCGGGACCTTCGGCACCCGCCGGCAAGCGGGGCGCGCCCCCGGCGCAGACCTTCGAGAGGCCAAGCGCACCCCGCTCATCGCGCTCGCCCGCGACACCGCCTCGTGGCCCCAGGTCAGCTCGGCACTCGCCGTGGCCCACACCGGCCCCATCGCCGTGCGGCGCGCCCAGCGCGAGCTGGAGGCCAGCGGCGCCCGCGACGATCTCGTCGCCCTCGTGACCGACCGCCTGCGGCGCGCCCGCGGGCACGCTGCCTCGCCGGAGCTGCCGGCCGCCGCAGTCACACTCCTCGCGACCGTCGCCGCCGCGATCGAGGGGCGCATCCCGTGACGACCCTCTACGATCGCTGCGCGCAGGATGCCGCGGCATCCGTCATCGCCGCCTACTCCACCTCGTTCGCGCTCGCCTGCCGCCTGCTCGGTCCCCGCGTGCGCAGCCACGTCCGGAGCGTCTACGCCCTCGTCCGCGTCGCCGACGAGATCGTCGACGGCGCCGCCGAGAGCGCCGGCGTCCCGGCGACCACGCAGCGGCTGCTGCTCGACGCCTTCGAAACCGAGACCCTGGCCGCCATCGACCGCGGGTTCAGCACCGATCTCGTCGTGCACGCCTTCGCCCTGACCGCCCGCGAGTGCGGCATCGACGACGAGCTCGTGCGGCCGTTCTTCGCCTCGATGCGCACCGATCTCACCCGCACGCAGCACGATGGCGCGTCGCACGATGCCTACGTCTACGGCTCCGCGGAGGTCGTCGGCCTCATGTGCCTGCAGGTCTTCGTGAACGCCGGACGGCGGACGCCGCTCGCCCCTGCGCCGCACCTCGTCGAGGGCGCGCGGCGTCTGGGGGCGGCGTTCCAGGACGTGAACTTCCTCCGCGACCGCGCCGACGATGAGAGCCGACTGGGCCGCGATTACCTGGGCCTGCAGGGCGACCGCGGCGACCGCGCGGCCGTGCTCGCCCGGATCGACGCCGACCTCGCCGCGGCGGCTCGCGCGATCCCCGACCTCCCCGCCGACTGCCGCCGTGCCGTCGCGACCGCGCACGGCCTGTTCGCCGAGCTCGCACGGCGGCTGCGCGTCGCCGACGACAGCGTGCGCGTGTCGGTCCCCGCGCCCGTCAAGGCCTCGATCGCGGCGCGCGCCGTCATCGGCCTCCCGCCGCGGCAGCGCGTCGCATGAGCCGCTCCGCCGTCATCGTCGGCGCCGGGATCGCGGGACTCGCGACCGCCGCGCTCCTCGCCCGCGACGGGTGGGATGTCACGGTGCACGAGGCGCGAGACGAGATCGGCGGACGCGCCGGCTCGTGGCAGCAGGACGGGTTCCGGTTCGACACCGGCCCCAGCTGGTACCTCATGCCCGAGGTCTTCGAGCACTTCTTCCGCCTGTGCGGCACGACGGCCGCCGCCGAACTCGACCTCGTGCCGCTCACCCCCGCCTACCGTGTCTACCCCGAGCCGGACGCGGGCGCAGGTCCTGCGACGCCGGTGGACGTCGTCTCGGGACGGGCGGCCACGCGCGCGCTGTTCGAGTCCCGCGAGCCGGGAGCGGGGGCGGGTATCGACGCCTACCTCGACTCCGCGGCCGACGCCTACCGGCTCGCGGTCTCGCGATTCCTTTACGACCCGTACACCTCCACCCGCGGGCTGCGCGACCGCGCCGTGATCCGGCAGCTCCCCCGCCTCGTCCCCCTCCTCGTCCGCTCGCTGCACCGCCACGTCGCCCGACGCTTCCGCGATCCGGTGCTCCGGCAGATCCTCGGCTACCCGGCGGTGTTCCTCGGCACCTCGCCGTTCGACGCGCCGAGCCTGTACCACCTCATGAGCCACCTCGACCTCGACGAGGGCGTGCTGTACCCCCGCGGCGGATTCACCGAGGTCATCGCCGCCGTCGCCCGTGTTGCGCGGGCGCAGGGCGTGCAGATCCGCACCGGTTCGCCGGTGACCCAGATCATGACGGATGCCGGGCGGGCCACCGGCATCCGCCTCGCGGACGGCACCGTCCATGACGCCGACGTCGTCGTGTCGGCGGCCGATCTGCACACGACCGAGACCCGCCTGCTGCCCCCGTCGCAGCGCACCTACTCCGAGCGGTGGTGGCGGCGGCGCAATCCGGGTCCGGGGGCCCTGCTCGTGCTGCTGGGCGTCGACGGCGAGCTGCCCGCGCTCGCCCACCACACGCTGCTGTTCTCCCGCGACTGGCGCAAGAACTTCGGGGCCGTGTTCGGCCGCGGCGACGGCTCCCGCATCCCCGATCCGGCGTCGCTGTACGTCTGCCGCCCGTCCGCGACCGATGTGACCGTCGCCCCCGCCGGTGGGGAGAACCTCTTCGTCCTCGTCCCCATGCCGGCCGACCCCGCGCTCGGTCACGGCGGTGTCGACGGGGCCGGGGCGCCCGCGATCGAGGCCGCCGCCGACCGCGTCATCGCGCAGATCGCCGAGTGGACCGGCATCCCCGATCTCGCCTCCCGCATCCGCGTGCGCCGGACGATCGCGCCCGCCGACTTCGAGGCCGACCTCGGCGCGTGGCGGGGCGGTGCGCTGGGCCTGGCCCACACCCTCCGCCAGAGTGCGCTCTTCCGTCCGCGCAACGCCTCGCGGAAGGTCGCAGGGCTCTATTACGCCGGCACCTCCGTCCTCCCCGGGATCGGACTGCCGATGTGCCTCATCTCCGCCGAACTGGTCGCCAAGCGCCTGCGCGGAGACGCCACGGCGGCCCGGCTGCCCGAGCCGGGGACGACCCGCGCGACCGACCGGACGGTCTGACGTGCCGGGACTGTACCTCCTCGCCCTGCTCGTCTCGGCGGCAGGCATCGCCGCCCTCGATGCGCGCTTCCGCCTCGCGTTCTGGGCGGCGCCGGGGCGCACCGCCGGCGCGATCGTCCTCGGGACCGCGTTCTTCGTGGCGTGGGATGCCGTCGGCATCGCCACCGGGGTCTTCGTCAAGGGCGACAGCCCCGCGCTGCTCGGCCTCGACCTCGCGCCGCACCTGCCGCTCGAGGAGCCGGTGTTCCTGGCCTTCCTGTGCTACCTCGCCCTCGTCGTCGACGCCGCGGCGCGGCGGCGCGTCACCCGTCGGCGTGATCCGGCGACCCGCTCGGCGGAGGCACCGTGACGTACGCGCTCATCATCGTCCCGTTCGCCCTCCTCGCCGCGATCGTCGTCGCCGCGGCCGCCGTGCGGGTGCGCCGGCCCCGCCTCGGGCGGCGGCTGGCCGCCTCCGCCGTCACGGCGGTCGTGCTGGTGCTCCTCACGATCGTCTTCGACAACCTCATGGTCGCGGCGGGCCTGTTCACCTACCCGGAGCACCTCATCAGCGGCATCCGCGTGGGACTCGCCCCCGTCGAAGACCTCGCCTATCCGGTCGTCGCGGCCTTCCTGCTGCCCGCGATCGCGGACCTCCTGCGGCGGCCCGGCAACGTCCGGACCGCCGGCTCCGCGGCGCGGAACCCGAAAGAGCCCGCCTCGTGAGCGCGGTCGCCACCATCCGTCAGCTGCTCGTCGCGTCGCGCCCGGTCAGCTGGGTCAACACGGCC
Organism: Microbacterium aurum; assembly: GCF_016907815.1. Classification (NCBI taxonomy): domain Bacteria; kingdom Bacillati; phylum Actinomycetota; class Actinomycetes; order Micrococcales; family Microbacteriaceae; genus Microbacterium; species Microbacterium aurum. Next base: position 1,957,952 of record NZ_JAFBCQ010000001.1, on the reverse strand, counting down.
TACCCCTTCGCGGCCGCCTACCTCCTGACGACGCGCGAGATCGATGCCGTGCTCATCGTCGGCACCCTGTTCTTCCTCATCCCGTACAACCTCGCGATGTACGGGATCAATGACGTCTTCGATTACGAGTCGGACCTCCGCAATCCGCGCAAGGGCGGTGCGCACGGCGCGGTTCTGGACCGGCGCTTCCACCGGATCACCCTCTGGGCGGCGGGACTGTCGTGCGCCCCGTTCGTCGCGTTCCTCGTCGCGGTCGGGTCGCCCGCATCCTGGCTCGTGCTCGCCGCGAGCCTGTTCTTCGTCGTGTTCTACTCCGCGCCTCCGCTGCGCCTGAAGGAGCGTCCGGTGGCGGACTCGGTCACCAGCAGCATCCACTTCTTCTCCCCCGCGGTCTACGGGCTAGTCCTCGCCGGCGCGACCTGGACCTGGCCGCTCGCGGCGATCATCGTGGCATTCGCCCTGTGGGGTGTCGCCTCACACGCGTTCGGCGCCGTGCAGGACGTCGTCGCCGACCGCGAGGCGGGCATCGGCTCCATCGCGACCGCGTTCGGCGCGCAGCGCACCGTCCGTCTTGCGTTGGGCTGCTACGCGCTCGCGGGCCTCGTCATGCTGGCTGCGAGCTGGCCGGGCCCCCTGGCGGCGCTGCTGGCGGTGCCGTACCTGGCGACGGTCTGGCCGTATCGCAGCGTCGCCGACGCGGATGCCGCGACCGCCACCCGCGGCTGGGATCGCTTTCTCTGGCTCAACCAGTTCACCGGCTTCGCCGTGACGCTGCTCCTCATCTGGTACGCCCTGGGCGCCTGACCCCGCCACACCTGACTCCGCCGAGCGGCGTCAAGCCGAGTGCGCCCAATGTCGTCGAGTGCGCCCGCTCCCGCCCGCCGTAGCGGGCCCGCTCGGCGAAAGCCGGCCCGCTCGAGGAGCGGACCGGCTCGCGACGAGGATGCGGGTCAGTCGCCGCTCAGCTGCAGCAGCTTCTCGACGGCGGCGGTCAGCCGGGCATCGGCCTCGCCGTACTTCGTCCAGTCGCCCGCCGTCAGCGCCGCCTGGCGGTCGAGCATCGCCTGCTGCGCCTCCTGCAGTGCCGCCTGGAACGCGACGTCCGTGCCGGTGCCCGAACCGCCGTCGGTGGCACCGCCGTCACCGGGCTCGCCGGACTCGGTCGGTGCCGGCGTCGGGGTGACCTCGGTGCCACCGTCGCCCGCGTTCGCGCCGGAGTCGCCGCCGAAGAGCACGTCCAGCGCGCCCTGCAGGGTGTCCTCGAACGCGATCTGGTCGCCGAAGCCCACGAGCACCTTCTGCAGCGTCGGCAGCTTCGTCGAGCCCGAGGACTGCACGAACACCGGCTGCACGTACAGCAGGCCGCCACCGACCGGAAGGGTCAGCAGGTTGCCGTTGAGCACCTCCGACTGGCCCTGCTTGAGGATGTTGATGAACGCGGAGACGTCCGGGTCGGCGTTGAACGTGTTCTGCACCTGACCGGGGCCCGGGACGGGCGTCTCGGCGTTGATCTCCAGCATCCGGAGCTTGCCGTAGTTCTCGTTCCTCGTGCCGTCCTCGGCCCCGGCATCCGAGTCCACCGACAGGTAGCCCATGAGGACGTTGCGCGTGTCGTCGCCGCCGGGAATGAACGTCGTGAACATGGAGTAGCTCGGCGCATCCTGATCGGGCATCTGCATCGTCAGGTAGTACGGCGGCTGCAGCACGGGGTTCGTCTGGGTCGGGTCGTCCGGCGTCTTCCAGGCGTTGTCGCGCTGGTAGAACGACTGCGCGTCGTCGACGTGGTAGGTGCCGAGCATGGCGCGCTGCACCTTGAACAGGTCGGTCGGGTAGCGGACGTGGCTCATGAGGTCGCCGCTCATGTCCGAGACCGGCTTCAGCGTCGACGGGTACACCTTCTGCCACGCCTGCAGCAGCGGGTCGGTCTCGTCCCACGCGTACAGCGTCACCGAGCCGTCGTACGCATCCACGGTCGCCTTGACGGAGTTGCGGATGTAGTTGACGTCGTCCAGCGCGACGCGCGGCGTCGTGTTGGTGGTGTCGCTGATCGCGTCGCGCAGGCTCACGACCTGCGAGTACGGGTAGTCGGCGCTCAGGGTGTAGCCGTCGATGATCCACACGATCCGGCCGTCGACCACCGACGGATACGGGTCGTTGTCGAGCTCGAGGTACGGCGCGACCTTCTGCACGCGCTCGACGGGGCTGCGGTCGTAGAGGATCTGCGACTCCTCGTTGATCGCGTCGGAGAAGAGGATGTCGGTGGACTGGAACTTCAGCGAGTAGATCAGCCGGTTGAACGGATCGCCGATGTTCGGCCCGCCGTTGCCCGAGAAGGTGTTCGTGGTGCGCGCACCGCCGTCGGTGCCGCGCGGATAGTCCAGCTCGATCGAGTCGCGACCCTCCGGGGCGCCGACGATCGAGTACGTCGGCGAGGACTCGCCGAAGTAGACCCGCGGCTCGTACTCCTCCCCCGTGGTCAGGGCGCCGGTGGTGGGGATGCCCCGCTCGACGAAGACGGGGTTGCCGTCGGCGGTGCGCTCGTTGCCCTTCGCGGCGACCATGCCGTAGCCGTGGGTGTATACGAGGGTCGTGTTGTACCACGACGCCGCCTGGCCGAGCTCGTCCATGTTCAGCTCGCGCACCGAGACGACGGTGTCCTGGCTCTGCCCGTCGATCTGGTAGCGGTCGACGTCGAGCGGGTCGGTGAACTTGTAGTACGCCCGGTACTGCTCGAGCTGCCGCACGGTCGGCGAGATGATCGCGGGGTCCATGATGCGAATGGATGCCGTGGTCTCGGCATCGGCCCGCAGTTGCCCGGGCTCGACGTCGGTGACCGCCTGGAAGTCGTTCTTCTCCAGCCCGTCGATGCCGTACGCGGCCTTCGTGGCGTCGATGTTGCGCTGGTAGTACGGGCTCTCGAGCGTCTCCTGGTTGGGGCGCACCGAGACGTTGAAGAGCACCCACGGGTAGGCGACGGTGACGATCAGCGAGGAGATGATGAGCAGGCCCGTGCCGATCAGCGGGAAGCGCCAGCGCCCCACGATCGCGGTGACGAAGAAGAGCGCCGCGACGATGACCGCCGCGATCGCGAGGATCGTCAGGCCCGGGATGATGGCGTGGTCGTCGACGTAGCTGGCGCCGGTGATCCGATCGCCCTGCGACGTGAGGGTCTTGTACCGGTCGACCCAGAGGCTCACCGCCTGCACGAGCAGGTAGAGCCCCGCAAGCACCGCGAGCTGGATGCGCGCGGCCTTGGAGATGCGCAGCTCCCGCTGCCCGACGCGCACCGACCCGTAGAGGTAGGCCACCAGCGCCGTCACGATGAGGCAGACGAGCAGCACCGCCGATGCGAAGCCGAGCACCGTCGTGAAGAACGGCAGCGAGAACAGGTAGAACCCGGTGTCCATCTGGAACTGGGGGTCCGGGACACCCGTGTCCACGCGGTTGGCCCACAGCCACACGGTCTCCCACTGCGCCGATGCGGCGAAGCCGGCGAAGAACCCGAAGAAGACCGGGATGCCCCACATGGCCAGGCGCCGGAGGGGCTCCACGACCTCCTGGTAGTGGTCGAGCTGCGACGTCAGCCGTGCGTAGACCGGGCGCAGCCGGTACGCGAGCTGGATCGCCACGAACACCGGCACGGCCATCGCGAGGAACCCGATGACGAACATCACCACACGCGCGGTCCACTGCGTCCACAGCACGCTCGAGAAGCCCAGCTGGTCGAACCACAGCCAGTCGGCGTAGAGACTCGCGAAGACGAAGAACCCCACCACGATGGCGGCGATGACGGCGAGCGTGATCGCGATCGCGCGACGGAGGGGATTGGGCGTGGCCTGGTTCGGCGCTGAGGTCGTGGTCACCCGTCCATCTTAGGCGGGCCGACTCTGGGCGGATGCTGTGGCTATTCGCAGGTGGGCAGCGCGTCCAGGTCGCCGTCGCCGCGGATGGCGGCGAGCACGTCGAGCGCGTCGTCGAGGGTGGCGACCGAGAACACGCGCAGCCCCGCGGGGATGTGCCCGACGACCTCGTCGCAGTTGTCCTTCGGGGCGAGGAACCACGTGGCGCCGGCATCCTTCGCGCCGTACATCTTCTGCCGGATGCCGCCGATCGGCCCGACCGTTCCGGAGGAGTCGATCGTGCCCGTTCCGGCCACCTCCTCGCCCCCGTTGAGGTCCCCGCCGCTGAGGGTGTCGATGATCCCGAGCGCGAACATCATGCCCGCGCTGGGTCCGCCGACGTTGTCGAGCTGGATCGTGACGTCGATCGGGAAGTCGTAGTCGTGCAGCGTCGTGATGCCGATGAGCCACGTCGTCTCGCCGTCGACGGTGGCCTGCTTCGGGGTGATGCTCTCGGTGAGCGTCTGGCCGCCGCGGTCGATCGTGAGCTGCACCGGCGCCCCGTCGGCGTCGTTGATGATCGCCCGCAGCTCATCGGTCTCGGTGATGGGCTGTCCGTCGGCGGCACGGATGATGTCGTCGGGTTCGAGCACGCCTGCCGCCGCCGAGTCGTCGGTCAGGGCGTAGACGCGGACCATCGGCTTGACGTCGTAGCCGAGTTCCGTCAGCGCCGCAGCGGTCGCCTCCTTCTGGGAGTCGACCATCATGACGGCGCTCTCCTGATTGCGCTCCTCGGTGCTCTGTCCCTGCGGGAACACCTGATCGATCGGGATGACCGCCTTCGACGGATCGAACCACGCCAGGGCCAGCTCGAACCACGACGGCGTCCGGTCGCGGTTGCCGACGACCTGCACGGTCAGCAGGTCGAGCGAGCCGGAGGTGGGGAAGGTCTCCGCGCCGGACACCGAGATCAGCGGCACCTCGTCGCCGGCGGCGTCGGTGGAGGTGCCGAGCGTGTTGAAGACGGGACCGGGGCGCTGGATGACGAACGACGTAGGGATGAGGGTGAGCGCCAGCAGCGCCACGAGCGCGACCGCGAGCGACCAGACGCCGATGAGCGTCGTGCGGCTCATGGGCGCGCGACGCGCGGGCACGATCGTCGTGTTCTCGTCGAACAATGCCACGTCAGACCTTTCCGGCCGATCGTTCGCGATCGGCGTACACGCGACATCCTCCGTGGCGGGCCTCGGCGGCCGTGCGGGGAAGTGCTGCGACTAGCGTAGGACGGGACGAGAACCGCCCGCTGAAAGGCGCCTGACATGACTGATGACGACAGCCCGGACCGTTCCGGAGACGACGAGTTCCAGGAGCTGCTGCGCAATCTGCTCGGCGGCGGCGCGGCGGGCTTCGACCCCGCTCAGCTGGAAGGACTGTCCCGCATGGGCGTGGACCCGGCGATGCTGCAGCAGATCATGGCCCAGCTGCAGCACGCCTTCACCAGCGGTGGCGGAGCGGCCGACGGGATCGACTGGAGCGCCGCGAAGACGCAGGCGCTCCATCTGGCCAACAAGGACGGCCTGAGCATCACCACCGGCACCAAGCACGACTTCGACCAGGCGTTCTCGCTCGCGACGCTGTGGCTGAGCGAGGCCACGACGATCTCCGATCTCGCCGCCCCGCCGCAGGCGATCACACGGGGCCAGTGGGTGGAGCAGACGCTGCCGGTGTGGCAGGAGCTCGCCGAGCCGGTCGCCGACTCCATCGCCGGGGCGCTCACGTCCGCTCTCGACGAGCAGACCCCGGAAGAGATGCGCCAGCTCGTCGCCGGCGCCGGAACCTTCATGCGGCGCGTCGGCGGCTCGCTGTTCGCGGCCCAGCTCGGCGGCGTCATCGGGCGGCTGTCGCTCGAGGTGGTCTCCGGCGGCGATGTCGGCATCCCGGTCATGCCCGACGGCGTCGCGGCGATCCTGCCGCAGAACTTCGCGGACTTCTCACGCGATCTCGACGTGACCGACGACCAGCTCGCGCTGTACCTCGGTACCCGGGAGCTCGCTCATGCGCGCCTGTTCCGCCACGCGCGCTGGCTGCGCCTGCACGTCATCTCACAGGTGACGGAGTTCGCCCGCGGCATCCACGTCGACACCGGCGCCCTCGAGGAGCTCGCGTCGCGCTTCGACCCGTCCTCCCCCGAAGAGCTGAAGGCCGCCATCGAGTCCGGCGCCCTGCTGCCGCAGCGCACGCCCGCGCAGGATGCCGCCCTGACCCGCCTGGAGAATCTGCTCGCCACGATCGAAGGATGGGTCGACGTCGTGACCAGCGACGCGACCGGGCGCCTCCCTGCCGCGGCGAAGATCGCCGAGGCGGTGCGGCGGCGCCGCGCCGTGGGCGGCCCCGCCGAGCAGGCGATGGCGTCGCTCGTCGGGCTCGAGCTGCGCCCGCGGCGCCTGCGCGAGGCGGCCGCCATGTGGCGCGCGGTGACCGACGCCGTGGGCATCGAGGCCCGCGACAGCCTCTGGGACTACCCCGACCTCATGCCGGCGGCCGAGGACATCGACGACCCGCAGGCGCTGATCGCTCGGCTGCAGGCGCGCGCCCGCGGCGAGGAGCCCGCGCGCGACGCGTTCGATGAGGCGCTGGACGAGTTGCTGGCCCAGGCCGCGCAGGACCCGGCGGATGCCGCGGGTCCGGGTGCTACGAATACCCCGGCCGCCCCGGAGGATCCGGGCTCACCGGAGAATCCCGGCACCCCGGAGGATCCTCGCCCGGTCTGATCCGCCGCGCCGCAACACGCACCGCGCCGCAGCAGGCCCCGACGCCGAACCCTCACCTGTGCACCGAGCCCTCACCGCTGGGCGCGTCTGAGCGCGAGGGTTCGGCGCGGGGGTGAGGATTCGGCGAAGACGCGTGGGCACACGGGCTGATCCGCCGCGGTGATCATCGCCTCCTCCACAGGCGGCCGATTCGGCGGATCTCGAAACGGGCCTGTGGACAGCGCGCCCGCCGCGGGTGCGAGGCGGGCATGATCGGGGCATGCTCCGACTGGCCCCCTCGCACCCGCCCCTGTGGCGCACGCCCTCCAGCCTGCAGTTGGGGACCGATCAGGCGGTGCGCGTGGACGATGTCACCGGCTGGCAGGAGCGACTGCTCGACGCGCTGACCGACGGCATCCCCGATGCGATGCTGGTTCCGCTCGCGCGCACGATGGGCGCCGACGGCGACGACGCCGAGCGGTTCGCGGCCCGCATCGGCGGGGCGCTCATCACCGATGACGCGTCGGCGCCGGTCGTGCGGCTGGAGGTCCCCGAGAGTCTCGGCGTGGCCGGCCACGAAGCGCTCGAGGCGGGGTGGCGGGCCGCCGGCGTCCACGTCGCGTCGCTGACGCGCTGGGAGAGCGCGCCGCCGCCCTCGCGCCTTCCCGTGGTCGTCGTCGCCGAGCGGATGCTGGATCCGCGCCGTGCTGCCCGGCTGATGGCCGCCGACATCGTGCACCTGCCGATCGAGCTGGCGGGCGATCGGGTGCGCGTCGGTCCCCTCGTCGTCCCCGGACGCACCGCCTGCCTCGCGTGCGTGCACGCGCACCGCACCGACGCCGACCCGACGTGGCCGCTCCTGGCCGCGCAGCTGCTCGGGCGCGAGCCCACGCACACCGATCCGGCGCTTCTCGTCGAGGCGGCGGTCCTCGGCGCCCGCATGCTGCGCGGCATCGCCGTCGCCGACGCCGCGGGCGTGTCCGTGACGATCAGCTCGGACGACGTCCGGCGGATGTGGCACGCGCATCGCCCGCATCCGGCGTGCCTGTGCCGGACCGTCGAGGACCCGCCGCTCGACCCGCCGGCGGACGGCGACCACCGGTCGCGATCGGCCCCGGACCGATCTCCTGCAGAAAGCGAGAGCGCTGGCGCTGCCGCGCCCCCGATCGCTCCGACCAGCTCAGCGACAGCGTGCGCGCAGCCCGCGTGATGCCCACGTAGGTCAGCCGCCGTTCCTCGTCGATCGCCTCGGACCCGGTCGCGTACGAGATGGGCAGCAGGCCCTCCGCCAGGCCCACGAGGTGCACGTGATCCCACTCCAGGCCCTTCGCGGCGTGGAGCGTCGCGAGGGTGACCGTCCGCAGCGAAGGCTCGTGCTGGTCGCGACCGCGGGCGAGCAGTTCGTCGGTGAAGCGCCGCAGCGTCATGTCCGCCGGCGCCTCTTCGGCCAGGCGCAGGACGGCCGCGCGCGCCTCCCAGGCGTCGCGCAGCGCTCCACCGGCCGGCGGCGGGTCGTCGGTGAGGCCGAGGGAGCGCAGCACGTCGCGGACCGCCGCGAGGAACGTCGTCTCGACGGGCGCCACCGAGGCGCCCCGCAGCGCCATCACCGCCTGGCGCACCTCCGGCAGGTCGAAGAAGCGCTTGCCGCCCAGCACGGTCGCGGCGATCCCGCGCGAGGCCAGCGCCGCCAGCAGCGGCGCGGACTGCGCGTTGGCGCGGTACAGCACCGCGATCCGGTCGGGCTCGATGCCCGCCGCGATCTGCGCCGCGATCGCCGCGGCGACACCGTCGGCCTCGGCGCCGTCGTCCTCGTACGCCGTCACGACGGGGACCGGCCCCGCCCGTCGCGCCGACCGGAGCTCCAGTGCACCCGCACGCCCTCGCATGAGCGCGTTCGCGACGTCGAGGATCGCGGGGTCGGAGCGGTAGTTGCGCTCCAGCCGCACGACGGTGGCGTCCTCGTACCGGTCGGCGAACTCCAGCAGGTAGTGCGGGTCCGCCCCCGCGAACGAGTAGATAGTCTGGCTCGCGTCGCCGACGACACACAGATCGCGGCGATCGCCGAGCCACAGTTCCAGCAGCCGATGCTGCACGGGCGAGACGTCCTGGAACTCGTCCACCGTGAGGTGGCGGTACTGCTCGTGGACGGCGGCGGCGACACGGGGCTCGGACTCCAGCATCCCCGCGCACGCGAGCAGCACGTCCTCGAAGTCGAGCTGGCGGCGCTCGTCCTTGAGCTTCTCGTACCGGTGCTGCAGTTCCGCGAGCGCGTGCGCGTCCAGAGCCTGCGAGAGCCCCTCGGGGTGGGCCGCGGCATCCTGCTCGATCGTGCGCATCGCGACTTTGCGCCACTCGATGCGACTCGCCACATCCCGCAGGGTCGCGCCGTCCAGGCGCAGGCGCAGCGCATCAGCGGCCTGGCCGAGCACCCGCACCTTGTTGTCGATGATCGACGGCGCGGTGTCGTTCGCCAGCTGCGGCCAGAAGAAGTTCAGCTGGGCGAGCGCGGTCGCGTGGAACGTGCGCGCCGCAACGCCCTCCACGCCCAGGGCGCGCAGACGGCCGCGCATCTCCCCCGCCGCCTTGGCCGTGAACGTCACCGCCATGACCCGGCCCGGCGAGTAGGCGCCGGTGTCGACGCCGTGCGCGATGCGCCGGGTGATGACGCGCGTCTTGCCGGTGCCGGCGCCGGCGAGCACGCACACCGGTCCCCGGAGGACGGATGCCGCTTCGCGCTGCTGCTCGTCGAGTCCCTCGAGCGCCCGCTCGCTCATTCCGGCATCGCCACCCAATCGGCGATGAGGCGGTGCGCGATGGACGCCGTGCCCGGCAACGCGAAATCCGCCTCACCGGCGAACGCGGCGGTCAGCTCCGCGCGGGTGAACCAGCGGACATCGACGATCTCCTCGCCGTCGGCGCGGGCGGCCTCGGGGTCGGCGGCGGTCGCGTGGAAGCCGAGCATCAGCGAACGCGGGTACGGCCACGCCTGCGAGCCGCGGTAGGCGGCGGCGCTGACGGTGACGCCGGCCTCCTCCGCCACCTCGCGCACGATCGTCGCCTCCAGCGACTCCCCCGCCTCGACGAATCCCGCGAACGTCGAGTACATGTTGCGGTCGGCCCACAGGGCGTTCTTGCCGAGCAGCAGCCGCTCCCGGTCGGGCGTCGTGACCGCGACGATCACGGCGGGATCGGTGCGGGGGAAGTGCTCCCGCCCGCACGACGGGCAGTGCCGCGACCAGCCGGCGCTGCGCACCTCGGTGCGCCCACCGCACGCCGAGCAGAATGGCGCCGCCACGAGCCAGCCGCCGAGCGCGACAGCCTCGACGAACACCCCCGCGTCGACAGCGGGCATCTCCCCGCCGACCGCGCGCAGCGCGCCCCACCCGTCGGGCGCGGCTCCCGGTGCGCCCTCACCGGGGTCGGCGCGCAGCGGCGACGGGGCCTGCGCCCCCGCCGCGGCGACGAGGAGCGCGCGGCCGGTCTCGTCGCGTCCGAGAAAGCCCCACTTCACGCCGTCGCGGATCGCCTCGACCGCGACCGTGCGCAGGCTGCCGTCCGCCGTCAGCGGCGCGCGGTCGCCGTGGACGGCGACGACACGCGTGTCCGCATTCCCGCGCAGGCGGTCGATGAGCCCCGCCTCGGCGCGCTCCTCGGCGGCACGGTCGATGCCGGCGCGCGCCAGCGGCGGAGCCGAAGCTGCGGCATCCGGATCGGGAGACGGCGTCATCCGGGACCTTCCTCGCCGGGCGTGGCGCACACGGGGACGGGGCGCGGCACACCTACCCTGGGGGCATGGCACGCTCACCCCTCACTCTAGCCGCGTCGGTGACCTCCGCCCTGCCCCGCGTCGCCGTGGTGGGTGTGGGCCCGCTCACCGAGGGCGCCTCCGGACGCTACGACAGCGCCATCGCCGATCTCGACGACGGCCGGCGCGTCGTCGTGCGGGTGCCGGTGGACGACCGCGCCGACGCCGACCTGCGCGGTGAGGCCCGCGCGCTGGCCTCGCTGACGGCGGGCGTCCGCGGCGTGCTGCCCTTCGGCGCACCCGACGTGCTGGGTCAGACGACCGTCGACGGACGTCACACCCTCGTCCAGACCCTCCTGCCGGGGTATCGCGTCGACGCGGCGCACGTGCCCTCCGGCCGCGGCGTCGCCACGGCGCTCGGCGCCGCGATCGCCGCGGTCCACGATCTGCCGGTGACGGTGATCCGCGACGCCGGCCTGCCGATGCAGACCGCCGCGCAGGTGCGCGACGAGGCGGAGCGTCTGCTGGACCGCGCGGAGGCGACGGGCCTGCTTCCCTTCGGCCTGCTACGCCGCTGGAGCACCGCGCTCGGCTCGGACCCGCTGTGGCGGTTCGAGACCACCGTCGTGCTGGGCGGCGTCGACCCGGCATCCTTCGTCTTCGAGGACGACGCCGACGGGGTGCCCGTCGTGACCGGCCTGCTGAGCTGGGGCGGCCTGGGCGTCGGCGACCCCGCGGTGGACCTCCGCTGGACGGCGTCGGCGCCGGCCGCGCAGGCCGACGTGCTCGACGAGTACGGACACCGCTCGCATCGCGCCCCCGACGCGCTCGTCGCCGAGCGTGCGCGCCTGCACGCCGAACTGGAGTTCGCGAAGTGGCTCGTCCACGGCCACGCCACCGGCGACGAGACCGTCGTGACGGATGCCGTGGCCCTGCTCGAATCGCTCGACGAGAGCGTCCGCGACGAACCCGTCCGCGCGCGCGACGAGGTCACCGCCGACGACGCGATCGCGGCGACCGAGCGGGTCCCCGCCGGCTCGGGTGACGCCATCGACACCTCCATGCAGACCGACAGCTTCGACGCCGATACCCTCGCCGCCTTCCTCGCGGAGGAGGCCGGGGAGGAGCAGTCCGGGCAGATCGAGACCGTCCCGATCGAGCTGTCGGACTTCTCGCCGGCGCACCCGACGACGCCGGCGCCGCGGGAGGGCACCCCGGTGGCCTCCGCGCCGACCGGCGCCGACGAGCGCGACGCGGCATCCGCCGACGTCTCGGCGTACTCGGCGGACGAGATCGACCGCGACACCGCCGCGCAGAACGCGCTCCGCCGCTGGACCGGCACCGCTTGACCCGACGCCGCCCGGCAGGAGGGGGCGACGCCTGACCCGGCGCTGCCTCAGCCGCGCAGGATGAGCCCGTCGGCGACGTAGAACAGCACGACGTCGATCTGGTCCACGGGCACGCCGTGCTTGGCGTGGTAGGCCTGCCGGTACAGCTGCAGCTGCAGCATCCGCTCATCGCGCTCGGCCGCCGTGCGCGGCGCGCGCCCCGTCTTCCAGTCGACGATCTCGATGCGGTCGCCGCGGCGGTAGACCGCGTCGAGCTTGCAGATGATGACGTGAGGGCGGCCGTCGCCGAGCGCGTCGGGCATCGCGACATCGATCTCGGTCTCGACCTCGATCGGCTGCAGGTGTGCCCACTCCGACGCGAGGAAGCGTTCCTGCAACTGCGCGAGCTCGCTCGCCTCGGGTGCCGCACCGCTGCCGGCATCCTCCGCGGCGGCGTCGTCCCACAGCGCGTCGTCCAGCGTCGCCCCGGCCGCGACGACGCCCGCGCGCTGCTCGACCCACGCGTGGAACAGGGTGCCGAGCCGGGTCTGGCGATACGGCCGCTCCGGCAGCGGCCGCTGCAGCGCGGGCGCGGCGCCCAGGTAATCCTTGAACCGGGACGCCGGGATGCGCACCGGCGCGTCGGGCGCCGGCGGATTCTCCCGTGCGGCGCGTTCAGCCAGGAGCAGCGCCAGCTCCGGAGTCGGCTCCGGCGGATCGGCCGCTGCCTCACGGGCGCGCTTCGCCGCCTGTTCCACGATCGCTCGCCGGCTGCCGAGCGGGTCGAGCGGCCACTGCAGCAGGCGGCGCTGCCCCTCGTACGGGTTCTCGCCGGTGTCGTCGGGCTCCGCCAGCGTGATCTCCAGTGCGTCGGCGATCTCACGCAGGAACGGGCTCGGGGCTCGGGAGGACTTCGTGCCCGACCAGCTGGAGCCGGTGAGCAGCAGGTGATCGCGCGCCCGCGTGACCGCGACATAGGCGAGGCGCCGTTCCTCCTCGATCTGCCGGGCGCGTCCCGCCGCGACGAACTCGGCGAGGGCGTCTTTCAGGTCCTGCTGGGTCGGCGCGTCCGCCGCGCGCCACCGCAGCGCCGGGAGCCAGGGGGCGTCGCCGCGGAACTCGTACGGCAGCACGCCGAATCCCAGCCAGCCCTGCGTGTCCTTCGCCCGCGTCGGCAGTTCGTCCGCCACGAAGCGCACGACCGCGACGGCGTCCCACTCCAGGCCCTTCGAGCCGTGGATCGTGAGGAGCTGGACGACGTCGTCCTCGGGAGGCTCGGTGCGCGGCGCGAACTCGTCGAGTCGCTCGGCGTGGTCGAGCCACGCCAACAGGCTCGGCAGCGATCCGTGCTCGTCGGTCGCGAGGAAGCCGTGCAGCTCGTCCACGAACGCACGCAGCTGATCGCCGGCGGTGCGTGCCGGCCCGCGCGCCTCGTTCGCGGCGAGCTCGATATCGAGCCGCAGTTCGAGCTCGATCGTGCGCACGAGCTCGGGGATCGGCAGGGTCGCCTGCCGCCGCAGCCCGGCGAACACGGCGGCGGCGTCGCGCAGGCGTTCGCGGGCGGCGGGGGTGAACCCGGTGAGCCAGCCGTGGTCGAGCGGATGCCGGGTGAAGAAGTCGAGCGCGTCGATGAGCGACCCCTGCTCGTCGCCGGCCGACGTGCGCATCCGCTCGACGACCTCGGGGGCGAGCGGCTGCAGGGCGCTGTCGTGCCGCGAGATGCGCCGTGCGAGCTCCGCCAGCGCCCGGAGGTCCGCGAGCCCGATCGCCCAGCGAGGACCGGCGAGCAGCCGGATGAGCGCGGAGCCGGCGCGGGGATCGCTGATCACCCGGAGGGCGGAGACGACATCGACCACCTCGGGTGTGGACAGCAGCCCGCCGAGCCCCAGGATGCGATGCGGGATGCGGCGACGCCCGAGCGCGTCGGCGAAGCGGACCATGTGCTTCTTGCTGCGGAAGAGCACCGCACCGGTGGTCTTCCGTCCGGCCTGTGCCCGGGCGGCGCGCGTGGCGGCGAACCATTCCGCCACACGGTCGGCCTCGGCGTCGATGTCGGACTCGAAGCCGATCTCGACCTCGCCGGCGGGCGCGCCCGGTCGCGCCCGCAAGGGCTCGACGGCGACCGGCGCCGATGCCGCCAACGGCGCCAGGACCGCTCCGGCGGCATCGAGGACGCGGGCGCTGTTGCGCCAGCTGGTCATGAGGGAGAACGACACGGCCTCTCCGGAGGACGAGAACGCGGCCGCGAACCCGCCGAGGTTGCCCGCGCTCGCGCCGCGCCACCCGTAGATCGACTGGTGCGGATCGCCGACGGCCATGACCGCGGCATCCCGGAACGCGGCTGCCAGCAGATCGGTCTGCACGACGGAGGTGTCCTGGTACTCGTCGAGGAGCACCACCCGGTGGCGTTCGCGCAGCTCCGCCGCGACCGCCGGCTGCCCGGCCAGCACGCCGCACGCCCCCGCCACCTGGTCGGAGAAGTCGATGACGCCGCGTCGCCGCTTGCGATCGGCATACTCCCGCGCGAGGTCGGTGAGCACCGCCAGCCCTCCGACGCGGGCCGCCGCTCGGGCGATGTCGGCGTACACCCCGACACCCGCCTTCGCCGAGGGGCGTTCGAGGACCTCGGCGAAGGCGTCGGGGAAGGCGGCGAGCTCGTCGAGATCGACGCGGTTGTCGACCGCGTCGCGCGCGATGCGCAGCGCGCCGTCGATGATCGTCCGCAGCGCCTCCTCGCGCTGTTCCAGCCGTGCATCGTCCGACTCGAGCACGACGCGCCGCATGAGCAGCCACGCCGCGGACTCGCTGAGCACGGCGGCTTCGGGATCACGGCCGACGCGGACGGCGTGCTCACGGACGATGGCGTCGGCGAAGCTGTTGTAGGTCGCGATGGTGGGCCGGTGCAGGAGCGCGTCGGCGTCCGGCGCCGCGTCGGCGCTCGTCGCCCCCGTCAGCGCCACGAGCTCGTCGAGGACGGCGCGGCGCGCGCTCTCGGGCGCGCCGGCCCCCTCCATGTCGACGAGCATGTCCAGCCGTCCGGCGGCGTGCAGTGCGTCGAGGTGGGGCACGAGGCCGCGGCGCTCGAACTCCGCGAGGCGGTGCAGGCGTCGGTGGATGCGCTCGGCGAGTTCGCCCGCGGCCTTGCGGGTGAAGGTGAGCCCGAGGATCTCGTCGCGGCGGACGGCGCCGGTCGCGACGAGCCAGACGACGCGTCCGGCCATCGTCTCGGTCTTGCCGCTGCCGGCGCCGGCGACCACGAGCGCGGGCGCCAGGGGGGCCGCGATGACGGCCGCCTGCTCGGACGTCGGCGGGAACTGGCCGAGGGCCGCCGACAGGGCGGCGGGAGAGACCGTGACCGTCTCGACGAGGGCGGATGCCGGGGCGTTCACGAGGCGCTCACCGCCCCGATCGTGTGGATGCGGCAGAGTCCGTACGCGTAGTCGTCACGGCAGTGCTCCTCGTAGGGCGCGGCGAACGTGGTGCCGCTCATGACGTCGACGGCGGCCCGCACCCGCGCGAGGAACGCCGCGGTGGCCTCCGCATCCATCGGCGCCTGACGGGGCTCGACGTAGTCCTTCGTGGCCGCCGTCGGGCGCAGCACGAGTAGCTTCGCCCCGCCCGGGGTGAGGCCCTCCGCGGCGGGGATCGCTCCCTCCGCGAGAGCGAGCTGGTACGCCGCGAGCTGGGGGTTGTCGGCGACCTTGGCGTCGGTCTGCGGTTCGCGCTTGCCGGTCTTCAGGTCGACGATGACGACCTCGCCCGCGCCGGTGCGCTCCACCCGGTCGATGTATCCGCTGACGACCGCGCCGTGCGCGCGCGGCGGATCGAGGGCGACGGGCACCTCGAAGTGCGGCTCCGCCCCGAGCAGGGTGCCGCCGTCGGCCTCGAACCGCCGCAGGTACAGGGCGAGACGTCGCACGAGGTCCCGCGCACGCTGCTGCTCCGCGCGGTCCCGCCACGGCGACTCGAAGTCCAGCTCCCCCCACCGCTCGGCCACCACCGCCCACAGCGCCGCCTCGTCGATGCCGTCGGCGTGCTCCATGGCGGCGTGCACGAGCGTCCCGAGCCCGGCGACGGCTCCCCCGGCACCCGCCCCCAGGTCGCCGATCACCCAGTCGAGTTGGCACTCCTCGAGGGCCTGCAGCCGCGACGGCGAGACGCGCACATCCTCGCGGTCGAGGTCGCGCAACGGCGCGGTCGAGCTCGGCGGCAGAATGCCGAACCACTCCTCGGGCGCGGCACCCGGCACCCGCGCGGCGGCGAGCACGGCGAGCTGACCGGCCGCCGCGGCGGCCGCGGTGTCGGGGACATCCTGGCGCGTGAGGGTGCGGCGGTGCGCGGCGACGAGACCCCGCAATGACAGCGGATGCTCGGGTCCATGCGCCGCGGTCTCCGGCGGCGGCAGGAGTTCGAACAGCGGGCTCGGGCCGGTGTCGTCGTCGTCGACCGCGGTGACGACGAGCAGTCGGCGTGCCCGCGAGCACGCCCGCGCGAACAGGCGGAGCTCGTCGTGCAGCACATCGCGGCGCCGATCGAGGGTGCTGGCGGCGGCATCGGCTCCGCTCGCCGCGGCGGCGAGCCGCCAGGTCTGCAGCAGACTGCCCCGTGACCGCAGGTTCGGCCAGACGCCGTCCTGCACGCCCGCGACCACCACGGTGTCGAACTCGGCGCCGAGGGCTCCGGCGGGGGTGAGGATGCGAACGGCGTCCGCTCCGTCACCGGCACCGAGCCGATCCTCGGCGACGTCGGAGTCGAGCACACCGCGCAGGAACCCCAGCGCCGTGGTGCCGTCGGCGCGCTCCCCGTGACGTTTGGCCGCCTGGAACAGCGCGACGACGGCGTCGAGTTCTCGCCCGGCCTGCGCCGCGAGGGGTCCGGTGCCCGCCGCCGCGGCCGCCCAGCCGCGCTCCGCGCCGAGACCCTCCCACGCCGTCCACAGCAGCTCGTGCGCCGTCGCTCCGGTCGCCGGATCGGCGAGCCCCCGCTCCCACTGCTCCCGCAGCCGTTCGAGCGTCCGGGCGATGCGCTCGGCCCGCCGGCCCTCGCGCGTGTCGAGCAGCGCGAAGGCGATCGGGTTCGCGAGCGCCGCGCTCAGCAGCTCCGCGCCGGTCCGTGGGGCCGCGGAGTCCTCCGCCGGCGCGGATGCCGCGGCATCCTCTCCCGCCGCATCAGCGCGGAGCGAACCCGCTTCCGCGCCGTCCCCGGCGAGGTCGGCCGCGAGCGCTGCGTGCCGCAGCGCCGTGCGCAGCCGCCGGATCTCGACGGGGTCCATGCCGCCGCCGGACAGGGCGGCGATCACGTCGTCGTTCGACCATTCCGCCGCGGGTCGGGCCGCGAGCACGACGAGTCGGAGCAGGTCGGCGACGGCGCGGGTCTCGGCGAGCGGCCGCACCTGGCCCGTCGCGCGGGTAGGCACCTCCCGCGCCGCGAGCTCCGCCTCCAGCGCCGTCACCTGCCGGGTGTCGTGTGCGATGACGGCGCACGCGCGCCACGGCACGCCGTCGTGGACGTGCCGCTCCCGCAGCAGCCACGCGATCATGTCGTGCTCCTCGCCCGCCGAACGGGCGGACAGCGTCCGCACGCTCCGATCGGCCTCCGCGATCTCGTCGGTCGCGTCGGCGGGGAGCGGACGCCGGTGCGCGACGACGCCGACGGCACCGATCCGCGCGGTGATGCCCGCGACCAGCCGTCGCTGGGCCGGGGTGCCGCGATGGCCCTCGGGCAGCACGAACAGCGGGCTGGAGGCCGCCAGCCGCGCGAAGTTGGCCGGGCTCGCGCCGCGGAACGCGCCCGACCCGACGTCGGGGTCGCCGAACGCGAGCACGGCGACCCCGCGCGCCCGGCAGGCCTCGAGCAGCTCGACGCCGCCGAGGGTGAGCTCCTGGGCGTCGTCGACGACGATCGCGGCGAGGCGCTCGACGGCTGCGAGCGCCGGCGATCCCGCCGGCTGCGTGCGCACAAGGCCCAGCGCCTCGCGCACG
Source organism: Microbacterium aurum (assembly GCF_016907815.1). Taxonomy (NCBI): domain Bacteria; kingdom Bacillati; phylum Actinomycetota; class Actinomycetes; order Micrococcales; family Microbacteriaceae; genus Microbacterium; species Microbacterium aurum. Next base: position 1,940,309 of record NZ_JAFBCQ010000001.1, on the reverse strand, counting down.
AGTCCCGCCGCGTCGCGGTGCGCCCCGCGCAGCTGGTCGCGCACCGACAGATACTCCCTGGTGAAGGATGCCGCGGCCGCCCACTCCTCGACGCCGGTACGGGCGGCCAGGTGCGCGAGCCGGTCGGGCTCGATGCCCAACTGGGCGCACTCGGCGAGGAACGCGCGCAGCTCGGTGCGGAACCCGCGGGTGGCGCGCACCTGCGACGGCAGCGTCGACGGCCAGCGCCGGATGCCGTCGGCCTCATCCTCGGCGTCGCCGTCGAGCAGGTCGGCGATGAGCTGATCCTCGTCCGCGCCGGTGAGCAGCTGCGGCGGCTCGGCGCCGGTGTGCACGGCGTGCGCGCGGACGATCTGATACGCGAACGCGGCGAGGGAGCGTGCCAGGGCTCCGGGAGTCGCGATCCCCACCGCGAGGGCCAGCCGGTCGCGCAGCGCCGTCGCGGCGGGCCGCGTGGGGGTGAGCACCACGACCTGTTCGGGCTGGAGCGGGGGCACGACGCCCACGTCGGCGGGGGCACCGCCAGGGGCCGCGGGGCGCAGCAGCGCCGCCACGCGCGCCACGACCGTCGTGGTCTTGCCCGATCCCGGGGCACCGGCCACGACGCCGGAGACGTCGACGGGAAGGTCGGCCACGGCGCGCTGCGCGGGGTCGAGGACGGGCTCCGCGGCGGGGGCGACGGGGGCGGCATCCATGCTCTTCACGGTAGCCGCCCGCGCCGACACCGCCCCGCCGCGGGACGTTCGCGCACAGCGAGCACCGCGGCGGCCCACGCGCGGCCGTGACGGCGCAGCCGTGTCGTAGAGTCGAGATGCGGCCGGCACCTCGGTCGCATCGTCTTCAGCAAAGCGAGGCAGTCACCCGTGGAGATCCGCATCGGCATCGCGAACACGCCGCGAGAGCTCAGCTTCGAGTCCGCCCAGTCGGCGGCCGACGTCACCAAGACGGTCGAGAAGGCTCTCGACTCCGAGGTCTCGTTCGTGACCTTCACCGACGTCAAGGGCAACACCTACATCGTGCCGACGGCGGGCATCACCTTCATCGAGGTCGGGACCGAGGAGTCCCGCCGCGTCGGCTTCGTCGCCTGACCCGGCCCGCGCCGACGTGGACATCCTCCTCGCCCTCATCTTCGGCGCCGCCTACGGCGGCGTGCTGCACTTCCTCATGCCCGGCCGCACCTCGCGCGGCGCGGCCCTGGCGCCGATGATCGGCGCCGTGACCGGCGGGGCGACCTGGCTCGCGCTCACCTGGGCGGGGCTCGTGACCACCGATGCGTGGCTGTGGATCATCTCGCTCGCCGTCCCCGTCGCCGTGGTGCCCGTCGTCCTGACGGTGCTCACCCGCACGCGTGCGTCCCGCGACGCGCAGGAGCGCATCCGGCTGAAGATCGCCTGACTCCCGACGCGTCAGGCGTCGAGGTCCATCGCCGCCATGCGGCGGGAATGCGCGCCGAGCAGATCGGTGAACACCGGCTCCACCTTGCGCTCCTCCGCCGCATCCAGCGTCTGCGGGCGCAGCGCGCCGCGGGCGATGAGAAGCGTGTCGCCCACGAGGCGGCGGCCCCACAGCGCCAGCAGCGACTTCCACTCCTCGTCTGAGGCGATCGCCTGCGCGATGATCGCGACGAGCGCCTGCCGGTCGTCGTCCTGACCGAGGATCCGTGCGACCCGGTCTCCTGTGGCCCCGTAGCTGGCCGACAGCGCGACGTAGAAGTCGTCGAGCATGCCCGCCGTGATGTGCACCGACAGCATCGTCTCCAGCGGCCGTGCGCCGTGCGTCGCCCGCCGGAACGCGTCCAGCGGCTCGCGGAAGGGCAGCATGAGGTCCAGCGGGTCGTCGCCGCGCTCGCGGATCACCTCGACGAGCTCGCGGTGCTTCAGCAGCGCGGCACCGGCCGCCCGCGACAGCGACTCCTTGTGGCTGAGCTCCGGGGTGGGGGCGATCAGCGCGCTGAGGGTCTCGAAGAAGCCGAGCTGCAGGTAGGCCGCCTGACCGAGGAACGTGTCGATCGCCGGTGCCAGCTCGGCGAAGTCGACGCGACTGACGTCACCGAAGTCGCCGCGCGAGCGCACCTTCAACGTGCGGGCGGCGGTGCGATCGCGCTGCCAGGGCCAGGTCACCACGTCTACAGCCTACGGCCGCCGCCGTGCGCACCGCGGCATCCGTGTGCCGCGCGCGGCCCGCTTCCGCGGCCCCGCCGGCCGCCTCCGCTAGGCTGGTGGGGTCCCGGCGACGGATCGGGACCACCGCGCCTGTGGCTGAGTGAAGGGCGTGGACTTCTTCACCCGGCGGCTTCTCACCGCCAGACAGGCATGACAGCATGACGACTTTCGCAGAGCTCGGCGTCGACCAGGACATCGTCGATGCCCTCGCGGCCAAGGGCATCACCGACGCGTTCCCGATCCAGGAGCAGACCATTCCCCTGGGCCTTCCCGGCCAGGACATCATCGGCCAGGCCAAGACCGGCACCGGCAAGACCTTCGGCTTCGGCATCCCCGTCGTCCAGCGCCTCGGCCTCGACCCGGAGCCGGGTGTCAAGGCCCTCATCGTCGTGCCGACGCGCGAGCTCGCCGTGCAGGTCTACGAGGACATGGACATGCTGACCTCGAACCGCTCCACGAGCGTCGTCGCGATCTACGGCGGCAAGGCCTACGAGGGCCAGATCGACCAGCTGAAGGCGGGCGCGCAGATCGTCGTCGGCACCCCCGGGCGCCTTATCGACCTGAACAACCAGCGTCTGCTCGACCTGTCGCACGCGACCGAGGTCGTGCTCGACGAGGCCGACAAGATGCTCGACCTCGGCTTCCTCGCCGACATCGAGAAGATCTTCCAGAAGGTCGCCCCGGTGCGTCACACGCAGTTGTTCTCGGCGACCATGCCGGGGCCGATCGTCGCGCTCGCGCGGCGGTTCATGTCGAACCCCATCCACATCCGCGCCACCGACCCCGACGAGGGCCTGACGCAGGCGAACATCCGCCACCTCGTCTACCGCGCGCACTCGCTCGACAAGGACGAGGTCATCGCCCGCATCCTGCAGGCCGAGGGTCGCGGCAAGACCGTCGTGTTCACCCGCACCAAGCGCGCCGCGCAGAAGCTCGTCGATGAGCTCAACGACCGCGGGTTCAACGCGGGCGCCGTCCACGGCGACATGAGCCAGGAGGCGCGCGAGCGCTCCATGGCGGCGTTCAAGGCCGGCAAGAAGGACGTCCTCATCGCGACGGATGTCGCCGCGCGCGGCATCGACGTCGACGACGTCACCCACGTCATCAACCACACGATCCCCGACGACGAGAAGACCTACCTGCACCGCGCGGGGCGCACCGGCCGCGCCGGCAAGACCGGCATCGCGGTGACGTTCGTCGACTGGGACGATCTGCACAAGTGGGCCCTCATCAACCGCGCGCTGGAGTTCGGCCAGCCCGAGCCCGTCGAGACCTACTCGTCGAGCCCGCACCTGTACACCGACCTCGACATCCCCGCCGGCACGAAGGGGCGCATCGCGAAGGCACCGCGCACCGAGTCGGTCCGCACGCAGCAGCAGCCGGCGCGCGCCGCCGACGCCGCGGCCGAGGGCACCGGCGAGGGCGGCTCGCGCCGCCGGCGCCGCCGTCGCACCGGCACCGAGCAGGTCGGGGCGAGCTTCGCCGAAGGCGCGGATGCCGCGGCATCCGCCTCGGGCACGGGCGTCGCGACGGCGGAGCGCGACGCGGACGGCGCCGGCACGCACGACGGCGCCGGCCGCGAGCACCACGATGGCAAGCCCGCCCCCGCACGCCGGCGGCGTCGCCGCCGCGGCGGTGGCGGTGGCGCCGCGGGAGCCCCGGTCGCGGGAGCCTGAGCCCCGACCGCTCATCCGACGCGGGCGAATCCGGGCCTCCTCTTCCGGCACCGGGCGCGCCCGGGGTTCTCGGGTGAGCGCAAGCGGCATCCGCCGCCCTGCGTATCCGGAGAGGCTGTCATGCGCGTGTGGGACGCTGCCGTGGAGTACCGCGGCTTCTGGGGATCGTTCGCCGATCTCATCTGGTGGTTCCTGACCATCTTCATCTTCGTGGCGTACCTGTTCGCCCTGTTCGCGATCATCGGAGACCTCTTCCGCGACCGCAAGCTCTCGGGCGGGTGGAAGGCGGTCTGGATCTTCTTCCTGATCTTCTTCCCGATCATCACCGCGCTCATCTCCCTGATCGCGCGCGGTCGGGGCATGGGCGAGCGTCAGGTCGAGGCGGCGCAGCAGTACAAGGCGGCACAGGACGACGACATCAAGCAGGTCGCCGGCACGAGCCCGGCCGAGCAGATCGCCCAGGCCAAGAGCCTGCTCGACTCGGGCGCGATCTCGCAGGCCGAGTTCGACGCACTGAAGGCCAAGGCCCTGGCGTGACCGCCGGGCGCTGAGTGCCCAGCGAGCGCCCTCGTCTTTCCTCAGGGGAAGACGGGGGCGCTTCCCGTTGCGCGGTCGATGATGCGGGCGACCATGTCGTCGCCGGTCGTGTGCTCCCCCGGCAGGTTCGGCTTGCCGAGCCCGTGATAGTCGCTGGAGCCGGTGACGATGAGACCCTCGCGGGCGACGAGCTCGCGCAGCGTCGTCAGCGCCGGCTCGACGTTCTCGCGGTGGCCCAACTCGAATCCCGCCAGGCCCGCCGCCAGCATCCGCTGGACGAGCGGTGCCGGCAGGAGGCCCGCCCGCCCCGCGGGATGGGCGATGATCGGCACGCCCCCCGCGCCCGCGATCGCCGCGACCGCGGTCACCGGATCCGGCGCGTAGAGGTCGACGTAATAGGGGCTCCCCGGGTGCAGGATGCCGGCGAACGCCTCGCCGCGGTCGACGACGTGCCCCTTCGCGACGAGCGCATCCGCCAGGTGCGGCCGGCCGACCGTCGCCCCGGCGGCGGTCTGGTCCTCGATGTCCGCCCAGGACAGGTCGTAGTCGCGGCCGATGAGCTCGGCCATCGTGCGCGCGCGCGTGAGGCGGGAATGGCGGATGCGGTCGGTCAGCGCGCGCAGGTCGCCGTCATCCGGATCGAACAGGTAGCCGAGCACATGGACGCTGCGCCACTCGTGACGCGCCGACAGCTCCATGCCCGGCAGGAACGTCATGCCGAGGGATGCCGCGGCCTCCGCCGCCTCGGCCCAGCCGGACGTCGTGTCGTGATCGGTGAGCGCGGCCGTGCGCAGCCCCGCGCGGTAGGCGGCGGCCATGACGGCCGCGGGCGGCTCGGTGCCGTCGGAGTGGTCGGAGTGCAGGTGCAGGTCGCTGGGGCCGCGAAACCGTGCCCCGGTGGGCTCCTCGGAGTCGGTGTCCGTGACCATCCTCCGAGCGTACCGGCCGCCATCGGGAGGAGCCCGTGCGGACGTCGGGGTTCTTTCAGATGCGCTCCCGTAGAGTCGCTGACGTGCTGCGCCTGCTCGGAATCCTTCTCACCGTGGCCGCGGCGATCGCCGCCGCGATCGTGACGTGGCCGCAGTTCTTCCGCCTGGAGCGCAGCTACCCGTTCGCGCAGATCGTGTCGCTGCGCGGGGTCGTCGTGCTCGTGTTCGGCGCCGTGCTGGTGCTCGCGCTCATCGCGTGCCTCAGTCGCCGCACGCGCGCCTTCGCCGGCTCGATCGCCGTCATCGCACTCGTCGCCGGCGGCGTGAACGCCGGCATCCTCGTCTCCCGCGGGGTCGGCCCCGGCGCACTCCCGGCCCAGACCGAGACGAGCATCCGGGTGATGACGTGGAACACCGCCGGCGATGCCACCGACGCCCACCTCATCGCGCAGACCGCCATCGCGATGCAGGCGGACATCGTCGCCCTGCCCGAGACGACGATCGAGACCGGTGAGGCCGTCGCGATCGCGATGCGGGAGATGGGCTCGCCGATGTGGGCGCACCACGAGAACTACGGGGAGCGCGAGGGATATCCCGACTGGGCCGCGAACTCGACGACGCTGCTGATCTCCCCCGACCTCGGCGATTACGCCGTCGTGGACTCGACCGCCGACGGCACCACCAACACCTCGTCGGTGCCCTCGCTGGTGGCCATGCCCGTCGACGGCGCCGGACCGACGATCGTCGCCGTGCACGCCGTCGCCCCGCGGCAGGCGTTCATGGCCGATTGGCGCAGCGACCTGCAGTGGGTCGCCGACCAGTGTGCCGGCGGCGACGTGATCATGGCGGGCGACTTCAACGCGACCGTCGACAACATGGCACGCCTGGGGACCGGCTCCGGCACGCTCGGCGCCTGCCACGATGCTGCGGCGCAGACCGGCACCGGCGCGCTCGGCACGTGGTCGACCGACTGGCCACGCCTCATCGGCACGCCGATCGACCACGTCATGGCCACCGACGCGTGGACGCCGGTCGGCTCGGTCGTGCTCGACTCCCTCGACCCCAGCGGCAGCGACCACCGCCCCCTCGTCGTCCAGTTCGAGCCCGCCGGCTGACCTCCCGCGCGCGGCAAGTGGGAGACTGGGAGTATGAGCGAGACGACGCAGGCGAGCGAGACGGTCACGAGCGAGCAGCAGACGGCGCAGGCGTCGGCGGAGAACACGAACCGCAAGCAGCCCTTCCCGAAGGGGTTCCTCGAGACGATCTCCACCGGATGGGCCGAGCGCCCCGACCTCACCCCGCCGCAGCGTGCGCAGGCTCCCTACGCCGCCGCCCGTCGCGACGCCGTCTCGGCCGCCTTCCCGGGCAAGCGGCTCGTGATCCCGGCCGGCTCCTACAAGCAGCGCTCCAACGACACCGACTATCCCTTCCGCGCGCACTCCGCGTTCGCGCACCTCACCGGCTGGGCCAGCGACAGCGTGCCCGACTCGGTGCTCGTCTTCCAGCCGCGCGAGGACGCGGCATCCGGCCACGACGTGACCCTCTACCTCCGTGAGCGCGCCGACCGCACGACCGCAGAGTTCTACGGCGACGCCACGATCGGGGAGTTCTGGATCGGCCCGCGCCCCGCGTTGGCGGGCGTCGCCGCGGACCTCGGCGTGCCGACGGCGCACATCGACGAGTTCACCGCGACCGAGGGCGACCTCGTCCTCGATGAGGATGCCGACCTCACACGCTTCGTGTCGGAGCTGCGCCTGGTCAAGGACGAGTACGAGATCGCGCAGTTGCGCCTGGCCGTCGCGGTCACCGCGCGCGGGTTCGACGACATCGTCGCCGATCTCCCCCGCATCATCGACACCCCCCGCGGTGAGCGCGCCGTGGAGGGCGTCTTCCACCACCGCGCACGCATCGAGGGCAACGGCGAGGGCTACGACACGATCGCCGCCTCGGGGCCGCACGCCTGCTACCTGCACTGGACGCGCAACGACGGTGCGGTCGTGCCGGGCGACCTCATCCTCATCGACGCCGGCGTCGAGGTCGACAGCCTCTACACCGCCGACATCACCCGGACCCTGCCCGTCAACGGCACGTTCACGTCGATCCAGCGGAAGATCTACGAGACCGTCCGCGAAGCCGCCGACGCCGCGTTCGCCGCGGCGCGGCCGGGCGTGAAGTTCCGCGAGGTGCACGAGGCGGCCATGCGCGTCATCGCCGATCGCGTCGCCGAGTGGGGCCTGCTGCCGGTGACCGCCGACGAGGCGCTGGACGCCGACCGCGGCGGGCAGCACCGCAGGTACATGGTGCACGGGACGAGCCACCACCTCGGCATCGACGTGCACGACTGCGCGCAGGCGCGCCGGGAGATGTACTACGACGGCATCCTGGCGCCCGGCATGGTCTTCACGATCGAACCGGGACTGTACTTCCAGATCGATGACCTGACCGTGCCGGAGGAGTACCGCGGTATCGGCGTGCGGATCGAGGACGACATCCTCATGACCGCGGACGGGCCGGTAAACCTGTCCGCCGGCATCCCCCGCACCGCCGACGAGGTCGAGGCCTGGATCGCGCGCCTCGCGCGCTGACCCGGCTCGGTAGGACGCGCACCCCGCGGCAGAGGAACGTCAGGGCGGCGCACCGCAGCCGCCGATTCGGTCAGGCGAACCGGGCGCGCAGCCACGGCAGGATGGATGCCGCGACCTCGGCCCCGGTGACCTCGGGCGCCCGCCGCGCGCCGGCGACCTCGAACGAGTGGCCGCCGCCGTCGAGCCACAGCACCTCGGCATCGGGGCACGCGTCGACGGCATCCGCCAGCTGCGACACGGGCTGGACGAACGGGTCCCTCGTCCCCGACACGAACAGCTGCGGCGCCGTGACGAGCGGCAGGTGCGACACGCGCACCTTCTCGGGCTCGCCGGGCGGATGCAGCGGGTAGCCGAGGTACAGCAGCCCTGCCGGAGCGATCGCCCCCTCGGCCGCGGCCATGGACGCCATCCGGCCGCCGTAGGACTTGCCGGCGGCGATCAGCGGAACGCCGGGCGCGAGGTCGCCGAGCGCGGGCATGACCGCCTGCCAGGTGGCCACGGCGTGGGCGGCCGGTCCCGGCATCCGCCGACCCGCCTCGGCGTAGGGGAAGGCGAAGCGCAAGACCGTGACACCCGCGTCGGTCAGGGCACGGGCGAAACCCTCGAGGAACGGGTGGGTCATCCCGGCGCCCGCACCGTGCGCGAGCGCGACGGCCGCCCACGGCCGCGACGGCGACGTCGACAGCGTCGAGACCGTCACCGCCCCCTTCGGCAGCGCGACCTCGATCGCGCCGGGTTCAGCGGTCGTCGGCATCCGGACCCGTCGCCGGCGGCGCGGGCTCGTCGTCCGGGAGCCGCGGCGGATCGACGCGCTCACCGTACTGCGGGGGTGCGGGGTCGACCCGCTCGCCGTACTGCGGCGGCACGGACGGGTCCACCGGCGGCTGCGGAGCGGCCGGGGCCGGTGCCGCCGGCGCGACGGCCCGTCCGACGATTTCGCGCGCGCGGTGGATGCTGCGGGGCAGCACCGTGACCTCGTAGCGGTCGGCGAGGACCTGCGTCACCGACGTGTAGTCCCGGCGCCGGCGCACGATCGCGTACGTGATGAGACTCATGAGCATGCCGAGCGCGATGCCGACGAACATGACGCCGACGAACAGCTGGATCGCGGCGTTGGGCGTGCCGAGGACGAAGATCGCCGAGAACAGCAGGCCCAGCAGGATGCCGTTGATCGCGCCCGACCGGGCGGCGGCGGCGTAGCCGAGGCGTCCGGTGACCGTCTCGACGGAGCGCAGGGCATGGCCGATGATCGCGATGTCGCGAGCCGGGATGTCGGCCTCGACGAGCTGCGACACGGCCTTCTGAGCGGCCTGATACGTCGCGTAATCGGCGATCTTCTCGCCGTGTTCCTGAGGAATGCCGCCCACCATGCTCACCGTCCCATCTTGTCACGCCGTGTTCAGCGCCGTCCCCGTCCGGCCGGAGGCTCCCGGACTACGCTGGACGAGTGAGTACGCAGAGGGTTTTCGTGGCACGCCTGGTCGGCTGCACCGTCTTCGACCCCGCGGGCGACCGGCTCGGCAAGGTCCGTGACGTCGTCGTCATCTACCGAAAAGACGATCCGCCGCGAGTCGTCGGCCTCGTCGTCGAGATCCCCGGTCGCCGGCACGTCTTCCTCTCCATCGGGCGCGTCACGTCCATCCAGTCGGGTCAGGTCATCACGACCGGACTCATCAACGTGCGCCGCTTCCAGCAGCGCGGTGGCGAGGTGCGGGTGATGACCGAGCTGCTCGGCCGCAAGGTGTACTTCACCGACGGCTCCGGCGAGGCCGTCATCGAGGACGTCGCCATCGAGCGCGATCGCCTGGGCGAATGGGACATCGGCCAGCTGTTCCTGCGCAAGCCCAAGACCAGCGCCTCGCCGTTCGCGAAGGGACCGACGACGTTCGCGAACTGGACGGATGTGCGCGAGCACCTGTCCCCCGGTGAGTCGCAGTCGGCGGAGCAGCTCGTCGCCACCTACTCCGAGCTCAAGCCCGCCGATCTCGCCAACACGCTGCTGGATCTGCCCGAGGAGCGTCTGCTCGAGGTCGCCGAGGAGCTCTCCGACGACCGTCTCGCCGACGCTCTCGAGGAGATGCCCGAGGAGGAGCAGGTCCACATCCTCGAAGCCCTCGGCGATGAGCGCGCCGCCGACATCCTCGACCAGATGGAGCCCGACGACGCGGCCGACGTCCTCGCACAGCTGCCCGAGGAACAGCGCGAAGAGCTTCTCGAACTCATGGAGCCGGAGGAGGCCGAGGACGTGCGCGCCCTCCTGAAGTACGGCCCCGACACCGCCGGCGGCCTCATGACGAGCGAGCCGATCGTGCTCTCGGCCGACGCCACTGTGGCCGAGGCCCTCGCCCTCATCCGCCGGCATGAGCTGCACCCCGCCCTCGCCGCCGCCGTCTTCGTCACTCTCCCGCCGTACGAGACGCCCACCGGGCGCCTGCTCGGCACGGTCCACTTCCAGCGGATGCTGCGCTATCCCCCGCACGAGCGGCTCGGCGCGATCATCGACGACACCGTCGACGCGCTGCCGGTGACGGCCTCGGCCGCCGAGGTGGCGCGCCTGCTCGCGAGTTACAACCTCGTCTCGGTCCCGGTCGTCGACCAAGCCCATCGCCTCGTCGGCGCGGTCAGCGTCGACGACGTGCTGGACTACCTCCTGCCGGAGGACTGGCGCTCTCACGACGGCGATGAGGCGGATGCCGCGGCATCCGGCCCCGCTCCGGTGCGGCCGGGGGTGCGGCTGTGATGGCGCGGAAGAAACGGCAACCGGTTCTCGATGCGCCCCTCGGGCGCGGGACGCGGCGCGCGCCGCAGCCCTCGCGCGACCGGTTCGGGCGCTTCTCCGAGGCGTTCGCCCGGGCGATGGGCACGAGCGGATTCCTCATCGGGATGACGGTCTTCGTCGCGGTATGGCTGATCTGGAATACAACGGCGGATCGGCAGTGGCAGTTCGACCCCGCCGAGACGAACTTCACCCTGCTGACGCTGATCCTGTCGCTGCAGGCGTCGTATGCCGCTCCCCTGATCCTGCTCGCACAGAACCGGCAGGACGACCGCGACCGCGTGCAGATCGAGCAGGACCGTCAGCGCGCCGAGCGCAACCTCGCCGACACGGAGTACCTCGCCCGCGAGGTCGTGGCGCTGCGGATGGCGCTGACGGACGTGTCGGGACAGGTCGTGACGCGTGACGTGCTGCGCCAGGAGTTGAAGTCGCTGCTCGCGCAGCTCGACGACAGCCGCGATGCCCGCGAGAGCGCCGAACCGGCCGCAGGCAGTCGCGAGCCGTGACCGGCGACCTCTCCGCCGCGGTGCGCGCGGCCGTGGGCGCCGTCACCGATCCGGAACTGCGCCGGCCGCTCGCAGAGCTCGACATGGTGCGTGGCGTCGAGGTCGACGGCACCGTGGCGCACGTGCACATCGCGCTCACGATCGTCGGCTGCCCCGCCGCCGACCGGATCTCCCGCGAGGTGACGGATGCCGCGGCATCCGTCCCGGGCATCGACGAGGTCGACCTGTCGGTCGGGGTGATGACGCCGACGGAGCGCCAGGCGCTGACCGAGCGCCTGCGCGGCGGCCGCGCGGCGCGGCAGATGCCGTTCGGTCCCGACAGTCTCACGCGCGTCGTCGCGGTCACCAGCGGCAAGGGCGGCGTCGGCAAGTCGACGCTCACCGCGAACCTCGCCGTCGCGCTCGCCGCACGGGGTCTCGCCGTCGGCCTCATCGACGCCGACGTGCACGGCTTCTCGATCCCGGCGCTGCTGGGCCTGACGGACGACGACGGTCGGCCACCCGCGCCCACGCGCATCGACGACCTCATGCTGCCCCCGGTCGCCTACGGCGTGAAGACCATCTCCATCGGCATGTTCCTGCCGCGCGACCAGCCGGCCTCGGCGGCGGTGGCGTGGCGGGGGCCCATGCTGCACCGGACGGTGTCGCAGTTCCTCACCGATGTGTTCTTCGGCGATCTCGACATCCTCCTGATCGACATGCCGCCGGGCACCGGCGACGTCGCGATCTCGGTGGGGCAGCTGCTCCCCCATGCCGACGTCCTCGTGGTCACGACGCCGCAGACCGCGGCATCCGACGTCGCCGTGCGCAGCGGACTCGTCGCCGCACAGACCGGACAGCGCGTCATCGGGGTCGTGGAGAACATGGCGGCGATGACCCTGCCCGACGGCACGACCCTCGACCTGTTCGGCTCCGGCGGCGGCGCCGCCGTCGCCGCGGCACTGTCCACGACCGGGGGTGCGGGCACCGGGGGCCCGGATGCCGGGGGCGCAGACGCCGCAGGTCCGGACGCGGGGGCGGTGCCGCTCCTCGCCTCGGTGCCGCTCAGCCCCGCGCTGCGCCGCGGCGGCGATGCCGGGGTGCCGGTCGTCGTCGCCGAACCGACCGACCCGGCTGCCGTTCAGATCGCCCGCGTCGCCGACGCGCTCGCGATGCATCCGCGGGGCCTCGCCCGTCGGCCGTTGCCCTTCACGCCGCGCTGACGCGCGCGACGCACCGGAGACACCTGGGCGCGCGCGTCAGGTGGCCTCGTTGTCGAACGGGACGTCGCGCTGCGGGTCGAAGGAGGCCGCGAGCGGCGTCGTCGCGGTCGCGGCGATCGCCGTGCCGACGGCGGCGGCCTGCACAGTGGGAACCGGGGCGTCCTCGAGCAGCGCATCGCGGATGATCCGTCGCGGGTCGTACTGACGCGGGTCGAGCTTGCGCCACTCGACGTCGTCGAAGTCGTCGCCCAGCTCCTCCTTCACGCGCGTCTTGGCACCGCTCAGCCACTCGCGGGCGCGCACCGTGAGCCGCGCGAGCGACTCGGCGTAGCGCGGGAGGCGCTCGGGTCCCACCAGGAGTGCGGCCACGATCAGGATCAGGACGAGTTTGTCCCAGTCGAGGCCGAAGAACATGCCTCAAGGTTACCCGTGCGCCTGCGGGGCACCGCGCTCCGCGCGACGTACGCTGGCAGGGGAGGAAGCACATGGCCGATCACGACGCGATCCGCAGGTACGTCGACGAGGTGACCGTCGAGCCCGACCCCATCGAGCGGGCGCGAGCCCACGCTCTGGAGCTCGGCGCCGCCCCGGTCAGTCCCGCCGTCGGCGCGCAGATCGCCGTCATCGCCGCCGCGACCGCCGCCTTGAACATCGTCGAGATCGGCACCGGCGCGGGGGTGTCGGGCCTGTGGCTGCTGCGCGGCTCGCCGCGGGCGACCCTCACGACCATCGACAAGGAGCCCGAGCACCTCGCCGCCGCCCGCGCCGCCTTCGTGGACGCGAAGGTGCCGCCGGCGCGCGCTCGATTCATCACCGGCCGCGCCGCCGATGTGCTTCCCCGCATGAACGAGGCGTCGTACGACATCGTCCTCGTGGATGCCGACGAGGAGGGCGTCATCGACTACGTCGAGCACGGGCTGCGCCTGGTCCGCGCCGGCGGCACCGTGCTGATCCCGCGCGTCCTCGCCGGGGGCGCCGTCGCCGACCCGGTCCGCCGCGACGCCGTCACGACCGCCTACCGCACCCTCATTCAGGAGACGCAGGCCTCCCCCGCCGTCCTCGGCGCGCTCTCGATCGCGGGCGAAGGCCTGCTCCAGCTGACGACGGTGGCGGCGGAGCAGCGCTGAGACGCCGCGGAGACGACGAATGGCCGGTCCGCAGACCGGCCATCCATTCGTGAGCTGAGGTGTCAGGCGGCGCCGACGACCTCACCGAGCACTCCGTGGAGTTCCTTCGCCTCTTCGTCATTGACAGAGACGACGAGTCGTCCGCCGCCCTCGAGGGGAACGCGCACGATGATCAGGCGCCCCTCCTTCACGGCCTCCATCGGTCCGTCCCCGGTTCGCGGCTTCATGGCTGCCATTGCGGCTCCCTTTCGTCATCGGACTACACATCAAGTTTATCGGTACGCTGACAGTCCCGGCCGCCACACCGATACGCCTGAATACGGTCACGGGATCTGGGTATAGGAGTTGCCGAGGGCGAGCATCTCGTAGATCCACCACCATTGGCCGAGAAGGCCGAGCCCCAGCATCCCGAGCCGCCATGCCGGATGCCGGGGACCGGCGATCGCGCCGTATAACGGTGCGAGCGGCAGCAGCAGCCGGAAGATGCTCGACTGCGGGAAGAACACCAGCAGCAGGTACACGAGGTAGCTGGCCGACCACAGCCGCACCTCCGGACCCAGCCGTCGTACGTGGGGCTCGAACAGCAGCAGCGCCGCCAGGGCGAGCACCGCCGCCCCCAGTGCGACGTAGCCCAGCACCTCGGGCAGGCCCCACAGGCGGAACCACAGGGCCGCCGCCTGCACGAACCCCGACAGCGGCACGAACCCGCCGTCGCCCTCGCCGATCCAGCCGCGCCGCCACGACAGCTCGGTCTCGAGATACGCGCTCGGGTCGCCGGTGACGTAGCCGGCGATCACCTGCCACGAGAATCCGATGAGCACGGCGAGCAGGCCCAGCAGCACGATGTGCACGGCCTCGGGCGCCGGCAGCGGGTCGGCGCGTCGTCGCCACCAGCGACGGATGCCGTACAGCCCCAGCAGCAGCGCGAACGCGAGCACCCCGGGACGGGTGTATCCCATGAGCGGAATGAGGAGGTACAACCAGCCGAACCGGCGCTGCACGAGCAGCCACAGCGCGAGGAACAGCCAGAGCAGGAAGAGGCTCTCGGCATAGCCCATCTGGAAGATGGCGCCGAGCGGGGATGCCGCGAGCAGCGCGACCGCCCAGAGCGCGGTGCCCTTGCCGATGCGCTCGCGCAGCAGGTGGAACAGCACGAGACAGGCGAAATAGCCCGCGACGATGGCCAACATGACAGCCGCGAGCGGGTACTGACCGCCGAGCACCACCGACAGCGCGCGCGAGAGAGCGGGGTACACCGGCATGAACGCCCAGGCGTTGTTCGTCACGGTCCCGGCGTCATCGAGCGGCAGGTCGGTCGGGTAGCCCGACGTCGCGACCACCCAGTACCACTGCGCGTCCCAGCCCATCGAGAGCGTGCCGAGGGTGGCATCGGCTCCGAAGCGCGAGGTGGGACCCGACAGCCCGGCCGCGATGATCAGGAAGAGCGTCGTGATGATGCGCGCACCGGCATACAGCACGGCGACGGCCAGCGCAGGACGCAGCGCGAGCAGGCCCCGCTCCGGTGCGGGCGCCGCGGCATCCGACGTCAGCGCGCGCTCAGCCACGCGCGCAGGCCCCGCTCGACGTCCTCGATCTGCGCGTACGGCACGCGCTCCTCGTCGTGGTGAGCAAGGCTCGGGTCGCCCGGGCCGTAGTTGACGGCGGGGACGCCCAGCGCCGCGAAGCGCGCCACATCGGTCCAGCCGTACTTCGGCCGCTGCTCGGCGCCGACGGCGGCGAGGAACTCCTGCGCCAACGGGGCGTCCAGGCCCGGGCGGGCACCGGCCGCGCCGTCGACGACCTCGACCTCGAAGCCCTCCAAGACGGCGCGCACGTGCTCCGCTGCCTGCTCGAGGGTGCGGCTGGGCGCGAAGCGGTAGTTGATCTCGACGTCGCAGCGATCGGGGATGACGTTGCCGGCGACGCCCCCGGAGATGCGCACCGCGTTCAAGCTCTCCCGGTAGACGAGACCGTCGACCGCGACCTCGCGCGGACGGTACTCGGCGAGGCGGGCGAGGATCGGGGCGGCGCGGTGGATGGCGTTCTCCCCCATCCACGCCCGCGCGCTGTGCGCGCGGACGCCGTGCGTGCGGGCGACGACACGCAGCGTGCCGTTGCAGCCGCCCTCGACCTGACCGTTCGAGGGCTCCCCGAGGATCGCGAAGTCGGCCTCGAACAGGTCGGGTCGGCTGCGGGCGAGGCGCGCGAGGCCGTTGAGGTCGGCATCCACCTCTTCGTTGTCGTACCAGAGCCAGGTGATGTCGACGCGGGGCGCGACGAGCTCGGCGGCGAGGCGCAGCTGCACCGCGGTGCCGCCCTTCATGTCGACAGTGCCGCGGCCCCAGAGGTACGGCTCGCCGTCGATCTCGATGTCGCGCGTCGGGAGGTTATCGTTGATGGGCACCGTGTCGATGTGGCCGGCGATCGCGACCCGCTGCGCGCGGCCGAGCCGGGTGCGCGCCACGATCGTGTCGCCGTCGCGGTACACGTCCAGGTGGTCGAGGGCGCTCACGGCCCGGAAGATCGCATCCGCGAGCGGGGTCTCCTGCCCCGACACGCTGGGGATGTCGCAGATCGCGCGCGTGAGGTCGACGGACGTGGCGGTGAGGTCGAGCTCGGGCATGGCGTCGATTCTATCCGCGGCGGTCGGGCACGACCCGGGGCGGGATGCCGGCGGGACGCCGATACGCTGGATGCATGACCGACGAACGATGGATCTGGGGTGCCGGCCTTGCCACGCGGGCCGCCGACGGCACCGTGCTCGACACCTGGTACCCCGCCCCCGAGGCCGGGCGCGCCCCGGCATCCGCCGACACCTCGGCCTTGGAGCCGTTCGCCGGGCCCGACGAGCGCCGCGAGGTCACGGTCGAGGTCGTCGTGGTCGAGATCGACCTCGATGCCGCCCCGAGCAGCACGAGCGACGCCTACCTGCGTCTGCACGCCCTGTCGCATCTGCTGGTCGCGCCGAACGAGCTCGACCTCACGGGCATCTTCTCCCATCTGCCGAACGTCGCATGGACGACGGCCGGGCCCGTCCACCCCGAGGCGGCGGCACGCCTGCGTCCGGCGCTGCAGCGCGCCGGCATCCAGACCCAGGGCATCGACAAGTTCCCGCGCCTGACGGACTACGTCACCCCCGCCGGCGTGCGCATCGCCGATGCCTCGCGCGTGCGGCTCGGCGCACACCTGGCGCCCGGAACGACGGTCATGCACGAGGGTTTCGTGAACTTCAACGCCGGCACGCTCGGCGCCTCGATGGTCGAGGGTCGCATCTCGCAGGGCGTCACGGTCGGCGACGGGTCGGACATCGGCGGCGGCGCATCCATCATGGGGACGCTCTCGGGCGGCGGCACGCACCGCGTGTCGATCGGCGCGCGGACGCTCCTCGGAGCGAACGCCGGCATCGGCATCTCGCTCGGCGACGACTGCATCGTGGAGGCGGGCCTGTACGTCACGGCCGGGTCGAAGATCGTGCTCGCGAACGAGGCGCCGCTGCACGACGGCACCCGCCCCGTCGTCAAGGGCGCACAGCTGTCGGGTCAGAACGGCATCCTGTTCCGCCGTAACTCGCTGTCGGGTGCGATCGAGGCCGTGCGCCGCGAGGGTAAGGGCGTCACGCTCAACGAGGCGCTGCACGCCTGAGCACCACTACGCTCGACACATGAGCGAGCGGATGCCGAAGAAGGTGTACGAGAAGGAGCTGAAGGCCCTGCAAGCCCGGCTCGTCGATATGCAGGCCTGGGTGCAGGCAAGCGGCGCCCGTGTCGTCGTCATCTTCGAAGGGCGCGATGCCGCGGGCAAGGGCTCGACCATCAGCCGCGTCTCGCAGTACCTCAATCCCCGCGTCACGCGGGTCGTCGCCCTCCCGACACCGACCGAACGCGAGAAGACCCAGTGGTACTTCCAGCGCTACGTGCCGCATCTGCCGGCCGCCGGCGAGATCGTGCTGATGGATCGCTCCTGGTACAACCGCGCGGGCGTCGAGCACGTCATGGGCTACTGCACCAACATCGAGTACCACCGGTTCCTCCACCAGGCGCCGATCTTCGAGCGGATGCTGGTCGAAGACGGCGTCCTGCTCCTGAAGTACTGGTTCAGCGTGTCCGATGTGGAGCAGGAGAAACGGTTCCGCTCACGCAACGACGATCCGCTGCGGCGGTGGAAGCTCTCCCCCAACGACGTCCTGTCGATCACCAAGTGGGAGGACTATTCGCGCGCGAAGGACACGATGGTCGTGCACACCGACATCCCCGAGGCACGCTGGTTCGAGGTCGACAACGACGACAAGCGCCGCGGGCGGATCAACATGATCCATCACCTGCTGTCTCAGATTCCCTACGAGCATGTCGAGCGCGCCCCGATCGTGATCCCGCCGCGCCCGCCGTCGGGCGGATACGAACGCCCTCCGCGCGAACTGCAGAACTACGTGCCCGACTACGTCGCGACCATTCTCCCGGATGACGCCGCGGCGGAGTGATCCGGGTCAGGGTGCCCGGTCCCACGGTCCTTCCGGGGCATGCGCCTGCCAGTGCACGCGCGGGCCTTCGACCTCGCGCACGAGGCCGGTGAGCCAGTAGGTCTCGTCGGGGCCCCACCCACCGATGACGCTCGAGTACTCGGCATCCACCTCGATCTCGCGCGTCGCGGCGGTCAGGTAGGCGAGGCCCGTGAGGTGCACGGCGTCCCACTCCTGTGCGACGCGCGTCCAGTCGGGCAGCAGCCACCGGCCGTCGCGACCGGTGACGCGGTACCAGTCGTGGCGGCGGCCGGCCGTGACCCCGAGCGGGAAACGCCGACACAGCTCGGCCCAATCGTGGGCGGTGCGGATCTCGAACGTCCGGCCTGCGCCGCGTACCGGCACCGCGACCGCGTGGGTCCAGCCGAGGCCGTCCTCGACGAACGGGATGCCGGCGGGAACCCCCGTCGGCAGAGCGCCGGTCGTGTGCGGACAGCCCCACGGGTGTGACCACCACGTGCCGCTGTAGTTCGCCGTGACATCCGACGGGCGCTCGGCGCGAGCGTGTGCCTCTTCTGCGACGGTGTTCTCGCGCCACTTCTGCGCGCCGTCGGGAGCCGCATCGAACGGCGCGCCGTTCCCGCTCGGATCGAACTCGACGGCCCACTGCTCCGCCGTGCGATCGCGACTCCACCACGCGGTCTCGGGGAGCGCGGCAACCGCCCCGGCGATCGCGGCCAGCGATGCGCACACGGCGGCATCCGCCGCGATGGTGTCTTCACCGTCGGGCTCCTGCCAGTACCGCGCGCTGTCGACGGCGCGCAGCATCGCCGCGTACAGGTCGTCGGTGGTCGGCGTGAAAGCTCCCACCGCGCGGATCGCGTCGGCCAGCGCGGCCGTCGTCGCCGACGTCTCGACCTGCCCGCGCGTCTCGAACGTCGAGCCGTCGTCGTTCCAGCCGAACAGCACGACCGCGGCTCCGGCCGCGACGTCGGCGTTGTACGCGAGCTCGTGCAGCAGGCGGCGCACGGTGTCGGATACCTCGCACGCCAGTTGCAGACACAGGCGACGCCCGCGCGGACCGCTCAGCAGATCAGGGGTCATCCCTCGATCTTGGCAGTCGGGTCAGATGCCGGGGTAGTTGCGCTCGCCCGCGCCGATGTAGAGCTGCTGCGGGCGGCCGATCTTGGTCTGCGGGTCGTTCTGCATCTCGGTCCAGTGCGCGAGCCAGCCGGGCAGACGCCCGATCGCGAACAGCGGCGTGAACATGCGCGTCGGGAAGCCCATCGCCTTGTAGATGACGCCCGTGTAGAAGTCGACGTTCGGGTAGAGCCGGCGCTCCTTGAAGTAGTCGTCGCTGAGGGCGATCTCCTCGAGCTCCTTCGCGAGATCCAGCAGCGGGTCATGCACGCCGAGCTCGGCGAGCACCTCGTCAGCGGACTCCTTCACGAGCTTCGCGCGCGGGTCGTAGTTCTTGTAGACGCGGTGCCCGAAGCCCATGAGCTTGACACCGTCCTCCTTGTTCTTGACGCGCTCGACGAAACGCTCAACGCTCTCGCCGGAGTCGCGGATGCGCGCCAGCATGTCGAGCACCGCTTCGTTGGCGCCGCCGTGCAGCGGGCCGTACAGAGCGTTGATGCCGGCGGAGATCGACGAGAACTGGTTGGCGCCGGTCGATCCGACGAGGCGCACGGTCGAGGTCGAGGCGTTCTGCTCGTGGTCCTCGTGCAGGATGAGCAGCCGCTCCAGCGCGCGCGAGGTGACGGGATTGACCTCGTAGACCTCGGCGAGGTTGCCGAAGTTGAGCTTGAGGAAGTTGTCGACGAAGCTCAGCGAGTTGTCCGGGTACAGGAAGGCCTGGCCGATCGACTTCTTGTGCGCGTACGCCGCGATCACCGGGAGCTTGGCCAGCAGGCGGATCGTGTTGAGCTCGACGTGCTCGGGGTTGTCCGGGTCGGACTGGCCCTCGTAGTAGGTCGAGAGCGCCGCCGTGGCCGCCGACAGCACCGACATGGGGTGCGCCGTGTGCGGCAGCGAGGAGAAGAAGCGCTTGAGGTCTTCGTGCAGGAGCGTGTGGTGGCGGATCTCGTCGTCCCACTTGGAGAGCTGATCAGCCGTCGGCAGTTCGCCGTACAGCAGCAGCCACGCGACCTCGAGGTACGTGCTGTGCTTGGCGAGCTGTTCGATCGGGTAGCCGCGGTAGCGGAGGATGCCCTGATCTCCGTCGATGTAGGTGATGGCCGACTTCGTCGCCGCCGTGTTGACGAAGCCGTAGTCGAGCGAGGTGTGCCCGGTCTGCTTCGTGAACGTCGAGAAGTCGACGCTGGGGACGCCCTCGGTGCCGGTCAGGATCGGCAGTTCTGCGGTTCTGTCACCGACGGTGACCGTGGCCTTCGGGGGGTTTCCCACGTCGCTCACGAAGCCTCCTTGCGGTCGTTGGGGGATCCTTTACAGCCTACTGGCCGTGCGGGCCTACTCAGATCCACGGCAAAGGATCGGCGGATGCGTAGGAGGAAACCTACGACTGCGTCAGGCGTTGCGCCGCCGCCGCGATGCGCTCGTCGGTCGCGGTGAGCGAGAAGCGCACGTGCTGCGGGAAGTGCGTGCCGTAGAAGTGCCCGGGGCCGGCGAGGATGCCGAGGTCGGCGAGCCTTGCCATGCTCTCCCACGCGTCGACGCCTTCGGTGGCCCACAGGTACAGGCCGCCTTCGGAGTGGTCGATGCGAAAGCCCGCCGCTTCCAGTGCCGGCTTGAGCACGGCACGGCGCGCCCGATACCGCTCACGCTGCTCCGCGACGTGCGCGTCGTCGGCGAGGGCCACCGTCATCGCGGCCTGGACCGGAGCCGGCAGCATGAGCCCCAGGTGCTTGCGTGCCGTCACCAGCGCGGCGACGATCCCGGCATCCCCCGCGAGGAACGCCGCGCGGTAGCCGGCGAGGTTCGACTGCTTGCTGAGGGAGTAGACCGACAGCACACCCGAGCGGTCGTCGCCGACGACGCGGGGATCGAGGATGCTGGGGACGCGCTCCCCCGCCCACGGTCCCTCCCAGCCGAGCTCGGCGTAGCACTCGTCGCTGGCGATCACGGCGCCGAGCTCCCGCGCGCGGGCCACGGCGGCCCGCAACTCGGCGATATCCAGGACGCGACCGTCGGGGTTTCCGGGCGTGTTGAGCCAGACCAGGCGTGTGCCGTCGGGCCATTCGGCGGGGTCATCCGAGGCGAACGGCGTCGCGCCGACGAGCTTCGCGCCCACTTCGTAGGTGGGATAGGCCGCGCGCGGGTGCACGACGACGTCGCCCGCGCCGATGTCCAGCAGCAACGGCAGCAGGGCGACGAGTTCTTTGGAGCCGACCGTGGGCAGCACCTCGCCGACTCCCAGTCCGGGCACGCCGCGCCGGCGGTCGTACCAGGCCGCGATGGCTTCGCGCAGGGCCGGGGTGCCGACCGTCTGCGGGTACGCGTGCGCGTCGGTGGCCGCGCGCAGCGCGTCGGCGACGACGGCGGGGGTCGCGTCCACGGGCGACCCGATCGACAGGTCGACGGCACCCCCGGGGTGTGCGGCGGCGCGGCGCGCGTATGGGGCGACGGCGTCCCAGGGGTAGTCGTCGAGGTCGCGGACGGCCACGAAGGTCAGTGCTCCTGGGGCGGGAGCGCGGCGATGATGGGGTGGTCCTTCGGGATCACGCCGACCTTGGCAGCGCCGCCGGGCGAGCCGATGTCCTCGAAGAACTCCACGTTCGCGGTGTAGTAGTCCTGCCACTCGTCGGGCAGGTCGTCCTCGTAGTAGATCGCCTCGACGGGGCAGACCGGCTCGCAGGCACCGCAGTCGACGCATTCGTCGGGGTGGATGTACAGCGAGCGCTCGCCTTCGTAGATGCAGTCGACGGGACACTCGTCGATGCAGGCACGGTCCTTCACATCCACGCACGGCAAGGCGATCACATATGTCACGCCTTCGAGTCTAGTTCGTGGTGCCGGCCTCGGCGTCCGGCGCCGCCGGCACGGCCCGGTCGGATGCCGGGGAGGACCCGCTCGACCGCAGGGACGGCCAGGCGACGACGAGAGCGGTGAGGATCGGGACGGCGATGGTCCAGATGACGCCGGTCGAGATCGTGCCCTCCGCCGGCGCGGGCACCACGACCGATCCGCCCGGGCCGCGCCCGGAGAAGACGAGCGTCGCGATCATGGCACCCATTCCCGCCGCGAGGGCGGACCAGCGGTCGAGCGTCAGCAGTCGCACGGCGAGAAGCAGCGCACCGGTGCCGACGATCGCCACGATGAGGCCCACCGGCAGCGCACCCCACATGGCCGCCTGCCCGATGGTGCCGGCGACGCCGTAGACGAGCCCGATGACGACGGACACGACCCACGTGCCGATGCGCGCGATACCCACGCCGGGAGTCTACGCGGCGGCATCCGTTGGAGAGCCGGGAATGGCGATCCGGATGCCGGATTCACAGCCCGTGGCGCTTTTCGAACGGGCCCGCGGCGATCACGCGGCGAGTCCCCAGAGCCGCAACAGGGCTGCGACGAGCGCGGCGGCGACCACGACGACGAGGAACGGCGCCCGCACGATGAGGAGCCCGGCCGCCACGACGAGGGCGGGCACCCGCGCGTCGAGCACGATCTGCTGACCGACGCCGAGCGTCTGCACCGCCACGAGGGCGCCGAGGAGCGCCACCGTGAGCAGGTCGACGATGCGCGACGGCGCCGGCGCCTCGAACCATCGGGGCGGGATGAGGTAGCCGACGGCCTTCAGCGCGAAGCACAGCAGCGCCGCGGCCAACACGGCGGTCCAGAGGGTCACGTCCCCTGCCCCGGTCCCTCGGGCCGCCGCGGGGCGGGCGCCTCGCCGAGGACGGGCGCGGGCGTCGCAGACGCGCCGAGCCAGTTCGTCCATCCCACGACGATCGCGACGACCGCCGCGACGAGCACCGGCATACCCGGCATGAGCACCGGCGTCAACACCGTCGCGACGACCGCCGCCGCGATACCGACCGCGATCGCCTGCCGCTGCCGCAGCCGGGGCCAGAGCAGGGCGAGGAAGGCCGCGGCGGCCGCCGCATCCAGTCCGTACGCGCGGGGGTCGCCGAGCACATCGCCGAGGAGCGCACCGAGGAGCGTCGTGAGGTTCCAGCCGACGTAGATGCCGATCCCGGTCACCCAGAAGCCGACCCGGCGGGCGCGCGGCTCGGTGTGCGCCAGCGCGACGGCGGTGGATTCGTCGATCGTGAAGTGCGGCGCGATCAGTCGGCGCAGGCGGTCGACGCCGACGACCGGCGCCATGCGCAGTCCGTACGCGACGTTGCGGATGCCCAGCAGGCCCGCCGAGGCGATCGCGGCCGGGGCCGCCGCGACTCCCCCGGCGCCGATCACCCCGATGAACGCGAACTGCGATCCGCCGGTGAACATCACGAGGCTGAGCACGCAGGTCTGCCAGATATCCAGACCGGATGCCGTGGCGAGCGCCCCGAACGAGATCCCGTAGGCGCTCGTGGCGAGGGCGACGCCGAGCCCTTCGCGCCACGCGCGACGCGAGGCGTCCGCGGCGGCATCCGTACTCACCCGCCCGAGCCTACTGGGCTGGCGTACCCTGGCAGGCATGGACACCAGCGAGCTCGCGCAGAAGCGCATCCGCGCCCTCACCTTCGCGTCGGTCTACCCGCTGTACATCCAGAAGGTCGAGCGCAAGGGACGCACGAAGGCCGAGGTCGACGAGGTCATCCGCTGGCTCACCGGGTTCGACGACGCCGACATCGCCCGTCACGTTCGCGACGGCTCGACGTTCGTCGAGTTCTTCGACGACGCGACGCTCAACCCCCACGCGGGGCTCATCACCGGGGTCATCTGCGGGGTGCGGGTCGAGGAGATCGACGACCCGTTCATGCAGAAGCTGCGCTACCTCGACAAGCTCGTCGACGAGGTCGCCAGGGGCAAGGCGATGGAGAAGATCCTCCGCGCCTGACACACCCCGGCGGCGACCCGGCGGTCAGGCGCTGGCGTCCTGGCGCTTCGCGCGGGCCGTGGCGCGGCCGCGCTCGGTCGCGTCGAGCACGACCTTGCGGATGCGCACCTTCTCGGGGGTGACCTCGACGCATTCGTCGTCGCGGGCGAACTCGAGCGACTCCTCCAGCGAGAGCACGCGCGGCGGAGTCATCGACTCGAAGGAGTCCGACGTCGACGAGCGCATGTTCGTCAGCTTCTTCTCCTTCGTGATGTTGACGTCCATGTCGTCGGCGCGGGAGTTCTCGCCGATGACCATGCCTTCGTAGACCTCTTCGGTGGGCTGCACGAAGAAGCTCATCCGCTCCTGCAGCGCGATCATCGCGAAGGGGGTGACGACACCGGCGCGGTCGGCGACGATCGAGCCGTTCTGGCGCGTCGTGATCTGGCCCGCCCAGTCGTCGTATCCGTGCGAGATGGCGTTGGCGATGCCGGTGCCGCGGGTCGTGGTGAGGAACTCGCTGCGGAAGCCGATGAGGCCGCGGGAGGGGACGATGAACTCCATCCGCACCCAGCCGGTGCCGTGGTTGGTCATCGTGTCCATGCGGCCCTTGCGGGCGGCCAGCAGCTGCGTGATCGCGCCGAGGTACTCCTCGGGCGCGTCGATCGTGAGGTGCTCGAAGGGCTCCTTGAGCTTGCCGTCCTCGCCGCGGCGGGTGACCACCTGCGGCTTGCCGACGGTGAGCTCGAAGCCCTCGCGGCGCATGTTCTCGACGAGGATGGCGAGGGCGAGCTCGCCGCGGCCCTGCACCTCCCACGCGTCGGGACGGCCGATGTCGACGACCTTGAGCGAGACGTTGCCGATGAGCTCGCGGTCGAGGCGGTCCTTGACCATGCGGGCGGTGAGCTTGTGGCCCTTGACCTTGCCCATGAGGGGCGAGGTGTTCGTACCGATCGTCATCGAGATCGCGGGGTCGTCGACGGTGATCGCCGGCAGCGGGCGGACGTCCTCGGGGTCGGCGATGGTCTCACCGATCGTGATCTCCTCGATGCCGGCGATCGCGACGATGTCGCCGGGGCCGGCCGACTCGGCCGGGTAGCGCTCGAGGGCCCGGGTCTTCAGCAGCTCGGTGATCCGGGCGTTCGAGTGCGAGCCGTCGTGGCGGACCCACGCGACCGTCTGCCCCTTCTTCAGCGTGCCGTTGAACACGCGCAGCAGGGCCAGGCGCCCGAGGAAGGGCGAGGAGTCGAGGTTCGTCACCCACGCCTGCAGCGGCGCCTCGTCGTCGTACGACGGGGCGGGAACGTGCTCCAGGATCGCCTCGAACAGCGGCTCGAGGTCGTCGTTGTCGGGCAGCGACCCGTTCTCGGGACGGGTGCGGGATGCCGCGCCCGCCCGCCCGGACGCGTAGACCACGGGGACGTCGAGCAGCGCGTCGACGTCGAGGTCGGGCACGTCGTCGACGAGGTCGGAGGCGAGGCCGAGCAGCAGGTCGTGCGCCTCCTCCTCGACCTCGGCGATGCGGGCGTCGGGGCGGTCGGTCTTGTTGACGAGCAGGATGACCGGGAGCTTCGCCTCGAGCGCCTTGCGCAGCACGAAGCGGGTCTGCGGGAGCGGGCCCTCGGAGGCGTCGACGAGCAGGACGACGCCGTCGACCATCGACAGTCCGCGCTCGACCTCGCCGCCGAAGTCGGCGTGACCGGGGGTGTCGATCACGTTGATGGTGACGGGCGCGTCGGTGTGGATGCCGTTGTAGGTGATCGCCGTGTTCTTGGCGAGGATCGTGATGCCCTTCTCACGCTCCAGGTCGTTCGAGTCCATCGCCCGCTCTTCGACGTGAGCGTGCTCGCCGAACGAGCCGGTCTGGCGCAGCATCGCGTCCACGAGGGTGGTCTTACCGTGGTCGACGTGCGCGACGATCGCGACGTTGCGGAGGTCCGGGCGGAGGGCGTGCGCCATGAAGTGCCTAACGAAGAGTGGGGAAAGTCGGTGAGACGGCCCGGGCTTGCCGAAGGGGCCGACGTTCCAGGATACCGCAGTGAGGGGCGGGGCCCGCAGGCCCCGCCCCTCACCAGGCGTTCTCTAGGTTTGCTCAATAGAGCGAGTATCGAATGCCCCCTCCTCCGCCGGCCGGCGGCAACGCCGCCGCAGCGCAGGACCAGTACGTACGAATGTCGAAGCACCCGGCCAACCAGGCAATTCCAGCAAACGCATGAAACATCGTCACACCTCACTTCTCTGATCGGTTTGCGAGTGTAGATCGACGACGATGGCGAGGCAATGGCCTTGTTACGGGGCACGCAATTCGCCCGTGAGCCCCCAGGATCCGTAAGGTCGCGAAAGGGGCGGGCTCCCTACGGAACCCGCCCCCTCACGTGACGATGTGTACCGTCAGTGGATTAGGACTTCGCCCAGCCGACGATGGTCCAGTCGACGGTCGACGACACGCCGAACATCGTGGCGCCGTAGTTGACGAGGCCCTTCTTGACTGCCCACACCTCGGGAAGCGGCGCGATCGGGAACATCGGAACGTAGGCCCAGATGGCCTCGTTGATCTGGTTCGCGATCTCGATGCGCTTGTCGGGGTCAAGCTCCGCGTTGGCCTTCGTCCACAGATCGCCGAGCGAGTCGTCGGTCGTGCCGGTGAAGTTCTGACCGGAGTCCAGCGGGTAGAACAGCGCCTCCGACGACGAGATCGGGAACGCCGTACCCTGCCACGAGAAGCTGACCATCTCGAAGTTGCCGGGGATCACGTAGTCGCTGAAGTACTGCGCAGCAGGAACTGTCGTGAGCTCCACGGGAATGCCGAAGTCACCGAGGTCGGCCTGAACCTGCTCGGAGCGCTGAATGTTGGTGGCGGTGTCGGCCGGGACGGTGATCGTGAGCTTGAGCTGCTCGCCGTCCTTCGTCCAGCTGTCGCCGTCCTTCGTGTATCCGGCATCCTTCAGGAAGCCCTCGGCGGCGGTCAGGTCGTGGGGGTATGCCTTGTCCTCATAGCCGGCTTGGCCGTTCATGAAGATGTAGTCACCCTGTGTCACCGCGGGGACGCCGACCGGCGTGTTCGCGGCGGCCGCGATCTGCTCGCGGTTGACGATCGACGCGACGGCCTTGCGAACGTTGACGTCGGAGAGCGGGCCCTCCTTGGCATTCATCGTCACGTGCGTCCAGGTGAGACCGTTGGTGGCCTGCAGCTCGGCGTCGTCACGCGACTTCGCGGTCGCGTAGAGGTCGGCGTTGGCCGAGATCTCCAGCGCATCGATCTCCTTGTTGGCGAACGAGGAGCCCTGCTGGTCCTGGCTCACGACCTTGAAGAGGATCGTGTCGAGCTTCGGCTTGTCGCCCCACCACTTCGGGTTGGGCGTGAGCGTCACGACCTGGCCCGTCTGGTCGATGTTCGAGATGACGTACGGCCCGACCGAGGGCATCGGCTTCGACGTGAAGCCGGTGTTGAACGCGTCGGCGCTCTCGGTCACCGACGCTGGCAGGACAGTACCGAGGATCGACTGCCAGTCAGCGAACACCGAGTCGAACGTGATCTTCACGTCGAATTCGTCGGTGCCCTGCTCGACCGAGGCGATCTGGTCGTAACCCGTGGTCGAGACGACCTGATAGGCCTCGTCCTTGCCGCTCATGACCTGGACAGTGGCCTGCCAGTCCTTCACGGTGATGGGCGTGCCATCCTCCCACACCGCGTTCGGGTTCAGCTTCATCTCCACGACCTGCGGCGAATCGCTGATCAGCTCGACCGAAGACGCGTAGTTCTGGTTGACGAAGGGCTCACCGTCGGTGTTGATCCCGATAGGGCCACCCTGCGTCGCTGACAGGATCGTGTTGGTGTCGACGTCGTTGCCGTCGATCTGCAGGTTGTTGTAGTTGACGGGCAACGCGTTGACCGCGAGGTTCAGCGTGCCGCCGTCCTGAACGTCGGCGGCATCCGCCGCATCCCAGTCGACCGTCGGGAGTTCAGCGGCCGGTGTGCCACTCCCGCCATCACTGGGTGCCGTGTTGCCGGCGGCGCAGCCAGCGATGAGCAACGCCGCGGCGCTGAGCATCGCGAGAGCGCCGAGCGACTTCGCACTCCGTGTCCTCATGTGATCATTCCTCTCGTATTCCTTCTGGGGACCTCGACGACATGGTGCCGCCGTCGAGGGGGTCTGTCATGACACAGCAGCTAGCGCCGCCTGCTCGACCATCGCGGAACGGTCCACGTGGTGGCACGCAACACGCGCCCGGCCGTGGGGCGTGAGCGAGGGGTCCGACTCGCGACAGAGTCGCTGCGACGATTCGTCGAGCAGCGCGTACAGGGGGCACCGCGTGCGGAACCGGCATCCCGTGATCTCCTGTGTCGGACTCGGCAGGTCACCATTGAGCAGGATCCGCGTGCGCTCGCGCTCAATCCTCGGATCGGGGATCGGCGCCGCAGAGATCAGAGCCTTGGTGTACGGATGCCGCGGCTGATTGAACACTTCGGCGATGGGGCCCTGCTCGACGATCGCACCGAGATACATCACCGCGACGTCGTCGGCGATCTGACGCACGACGGCCAAATCGTGCGCGACGAACAGGTAGGACAAGCCGAGGCGGTCCTTGAGATCCTCGAGCAGATTGATCACGCCGGCTTGGATCGACACGTCGAGCGCGGAAACCGGTTCGTCAAGGATGAGCACGGCCGGGTTGGTCGACAGGGCGCGTGCGATGCCGATGCGTTGGCGCTGACCACCCGAGAACTCGTGCGGGTAGCGGTCCGCCATGGCGGGGTCGAGACCGACCAGTTCCAGCAGTTCCGTCACGCGCGCGTCGCGCTCGGCCTTCGGGACACCCTGCACCCAGAGCGGTTCGGTGATCACTTCGCCAATGGGCAGTCGAGGGTCGATGGCACCCATGGGGTCTTGGAAGACGATCTGCACGTCGCGGCGGAGAGCGGCGATCTGCTTCTTCGACGCCGACGCGACATCGGTGCCCTCGATGACGATCGAGCCCGACTGGGGCGCCGCCATCTCCATGATCTCGAGAATCGTCGTCGTCTTGCCGCAGCCCGATTCGCCCACGAGTCCGAGCGTGCGAGCAGGGCGCAGAGCGAAGGAGACGCCGTCCACGGCGCGCACCGTGCCGACGCGCCGAGCGAACACGGAGCCGCGCATGAGCGGGAAGTGCCGCTTCAGATCGGTCACCTCCACCACGGGGGCGCTGTCGGTCTCCGCGCGCTCCTCGGCGGGGAGGGGCTCCGGACGAGGAAAGACCTCGGCTCGACGGAGCTCGGCGCGGACGATCTCGCCCGCCCGAATGCACGCGGCGACGTGATCAGGAGCGCCGGGATCGTAGGCCAAGAGCGAGGGCTCGATCTCGCGGCACTCGTCGACCGCGATCGGGCAGCGGGCGGCGAAGGGGCAGCCCTGCGGCAAACTCGCGAGGGATGGCGGGCGTCCCTCCAGCGGCACGAGCCGCTGCGTTCCCGCCGTGAGCATGTTGGGCACCGACCGGAGAAGCCCGATCGTGTACGGCATCTGCGGGGCTGCGAACACTTCGTCCGTGGTTCCGAGCTCAACGAGCTTGCCGGCATACATGACGCCCACGCGGTCGGCGTGGCCCGCGACGACCCCGAGATCGTGAGTGATCAGCACGACGGCGGCGCCGGTGATCTCCTTCGCCTTCTCGAGCACCTCGAGGATCTGTGCCTGGATGGTCACGTCCAGGGCCGTCGTCGGCTCGTCGGCGAGAATCACCTTGGGGTCGTTCGCGATCGCCATCGCGATCATCGCGCGCTGGCGCATGCCTCCGGAGTACTCGTGGGGGAAGGCCTTCGCGCGACGCTCGGCGTCCGGGATGCCGACAGTCTTCAGCAGCTCGACGGCACGTGCGGCTGCCGCGTGCACCGACAGTCTGCTGTCGTGGAGGCGCAGCGCCTCGCTGATCTGGTCTCCGACGGTGTACACCGGAGTCAGCGCCGACAGCGGGTCCTGGAACACCATCGCCAATCCCTTGCCCCGGATGCGGGAGAGCTTCGCGTCGTCCATGCCGAGGAGGGATTGTCCCTCGAACTCGATCGCGCCGGTGATCTCGGCGGTCGAGGGCAGCAGCCCCATGACCGCGAGCGACGAGACCGACTTCCCTGATCCGGACTCTCCGACAATCCCGAGGAATTCACCGGGATGCACGTCATAGGAGATGCCCCGCACCGCTTGCACAGGGGCACCGTCGCGCTGCGGGAAGGTCACGCTCAGATCACGTACGGACAGTAGCGGCGCGCCGGCGGGGCGACGATGAACGGGGCTGGTGATCAGGGCGTCAGTCACGGTTCATTCCAGAGGTCGGGTCGATGGCGTCGCGCAGCGCGTCACCGACAAGGCTGATCGCGAACAGCAGGACGATGAGCACCATCGCGGGGAAGACGAACAGCCACGGCCTCGTCACGGCCGCCGCCGTGCCGTCTGCCAGAAGCGTGCCGAGCGACACGTCGGGTTTCTGGATGCCGAATCCGAAGTAGCTGAGGGCGGTCTCCGACATGATTGCCGACACCACGCCAAGCGTCGCGTCGATGATGAGGAGGGAGGCCATGTTCGGGATGATGTGGCGGCCGAGGATGGTGCGCGTCGGCATCCCCATGTAGCGCGCCGCACGCACGAAGTCCCGGTTGCGCAGGGAGCGGGTCTGGCTGCGCACGACCTGCGCCATGATCATCCAGCTGAACAGGGCGATGTAGAACATCAGCACCACCCAGGAGAGCCCCTTGATCAGCGGGCTCAGCAGGATGAAAAGGAAGAAGGCGGGAATCACGAGCAGCAGCAGGATGAACCACTGGATGACGCGGTCGACCCAGCCGCCGAGGTAGCCAGCTGTCGATCCGACGATCGCGGCGATGAGGGTCGCCGCAGGTCCCGCGACGAATCCGATCACGAGCGACTTCTGCAAACCCGAGAGGGTCTGCGCGTAGATGTCCTGCCCGATCGAGTTCGTCCCGAACCAGTGCAGCAGCGTCGGGCCCATGCCCATGTTCAGCGGGTCGCGGTCCGTGATCCCGTACGGGTAGAGGAAGGGGCCGATGAAGGCCCACAGCACGATGAATACGACCACCGTGATCCCGATCCAGAACCGCGGCATGCGCTTCAGGCGCAGCCACACCAGACCGCTGCGTGAGAGCGGCTTGCGCGTCGCGGTCACCTCCTTGCCCGGGTCGAGCGGCGCCGCGAGGGCGGTCTCCTGCATCACCGACATGTCAGCTCCTCACTCTCGGGTCGAGTGCGGCGTAGAGCACTTCGGAGAGCGTCGACGAGATCAGGTAGAGCACCGCGACGAAGAGCGCGGTGCCGGCCACGGCGTTGATGTCGTTCTTCACGATCGCCTCGATCTGGAACTGGCCCATCCCCCGCCAACTGAAGACGATCTCGAGCATTGCGGAGCCGGCGATGAGCGTGCCAAAGCTGTAGGCGAAGAACGTCGACATCGGGATGAGAGCGAGCCGGACGCCGTGGCGGAAGAGCGCCTTGGTGCGCGGGAGACCCTTCGCACGCGCGGTGCGGATGTAGTCGGCGCCCAGGACGTCGAGCATGACGCTGCGCTGATAGCGCGAGAACGACGCGGCGCTGATGAGGACGAGAGCGATCGTCGGCAGCAGCAGGTGGACCGCTCGGTCCACCGCGAGATCCCACCAGCTCCCGCTGATGCCGGCGGTGTACTCGCCGGTGAAGTTGATCAGCTGCACCCCGGCGAGGTTGTTCAGCTGCGTCGCGAGGATCATCAGCAGCACACCGATCACGAACGTCGGCGTCGCGAACACGACGTACGAGGCATACGTCACGATCTGATCGCTCAGACGGTACTGCCGTACCGCTCCCCAGACACCCAGGAGAACCCCGAGGATCGCTCCGATGATCGAGCCGATCAGCAAGAGACGCAGGCTGGCCCCCGATCGCGCGGCGATCTCGGCGGTCACCTGCGCACCGCCGACGGTGGTCCCGAGGGAGAACTGCGTGAACAAGTCCACCAGCCAGTGCCAGAGGCGCACGAGAACGGGGACAGCAGGGTTCACGCCCATCGCGTCCAGCGATGCGTCGATCGACGACTGCGGCGGGCGAGGGTTCATGCCGTAGAACCGCGCGGCAGGGTCCAGCACGACACTTGCAAGCACATACGCCATGCACGTGGCGATGAGACTCAGGATGGCGTAGTTGACGAATCGCCGGAAGATGTAGACGGTCACAGGCGCCCGCCCGGGTTTCCTGCAGCGGCGGTCGAACTCAGCATGACCACTTCCTCGTCCAGCGTCCGGCGCCTGGTGGGCGCCGGTTCGATGATCCCCGGAATGTGAACCCGGTGAATCGACCCTAACTCTGGGATCGGCTGTGATCGTGAGCCGACATCAGTCTTTGCAGGACCGTAACATTTCGTGACGCGCTCGCAAAATGACTCCGATAAGGATGCCGGAGTATGCACAGCGATCACGCCGGTCCCCCGGTGATCAGCAATGCGATCACCGCCCATGCGACGAGCGCGGCGAACGCCGCGATCGCGGCCACATCCCACGTCTTCGTCGGCGCCGCCGAGGCGGCGGCCGGTGCTCCGGCGTCTGCCGCGGCATCCCACTGCTCGCGGATCTCAGACAGCTCGCGCAGCGCGGGCGGCTCGCGGCGCGGAGCGTCGCGACCCGGTGCCACCCGGGCGGGACGCCCCGCCACCGGGCCGCCGAACGCCTTGACCTGCGCGCCGGAGTGCAGCACGAACACCACCTGATAGTGCAGGCGGATGTCGCTGACGGCACCCCAGGGAACGCGCGTGCGGCGGAGGAAGTTCTGCACGGTGGCGCCGCCTGCATCCGTCTGGATCATGGAGGCGTACATCACGGTGTAGACCGTCCAGACCGCCAGCAGCACCCAGGGCGCCAGCAGCAGCATCTCGCCCCAGCCCGCGCGCAGCACCGCATCGCCGAGCAGGACGATCGCGACGACACCCGCCACGATCAGCGTGACCGTCCCCGACCAGGCGCGGTAGACGCGCCCGGCCCCGTGGGGTCCGGGGCCCGGAGCGCGTCCGGGTCCCGGGATCCGCCCGATCAGCTCACGCCGCCCAGGGGGATCGACGCTCCCGGAATCGCATCCAGCAGCCGGCGCGTGTACTCCTCGGCGGGGTTCGCGAAGATCTCGTCGACGGTCCCCTGCTCGACGACACGGCCGCGCTCCATGACGCACACGAGATCCGCGGCGACCCGGACGACGGCGAGGTCGTGGGTGATGAACAGGTACGTCAGCCCGAGCTCGGACTGCAGGTCGGCGAGCAGCTTCAGGATCTGGTCCTGCACGAGCACGTCGAGCGCCGAGACCGCCTCGTCGAGGATGACGATGTCGGGTTTCAGCGCCAGGGCGCGCGCGATGGCGACACGCTGACGCTGACCGCCGGAGAGTTCATTCGCGTAGCGCGAGGCGAGGCTCTGCGGCAGCGACACCTGATCGAGAAGCTCCCGCACCCGCTGGCGGCGCGATGCCGTGTCGCCCACCTTGTGGATGTCGAGGGGCTCGGCGATGGTGTTGCCGATGTTGCGCATCGGGTCCAGCGACCCGTACGGATCCTGGAAGACCGGCTGCATGCGGCGGCGCAGGTCGAACGTCCGCTTGCGGGACAGCCCCGCGACGTCGACGCCGTCGACCTCGATGGACCCCGACGTCGGGTCCTCCAGCTTCAGCACCATCTTCGCGACGGTCGACTTGCCCGACCCGGACTCCCCCACCAGCGCGAGCGTCTTGCCTCGCGGGATCTCGAACGACACGGCATCCACGGCCCGGAAAGGCTCGCTGCGGAACGCGCCCTGGCGGATCTTGTAGTCCTTGGTCAGGTCGCGCACGCGCAACGTCGGCGCGGCGTCGGCGACGTCATCGATGGTCTGCACGCCGCGGTCCTCCACGACCGCCTGGATGCGCTGGGAGGCGATGGAGGGCGCCGCCGACACGAGACGCTGCGTGTAGGGATGCTGCGGATTCTCGAGGATCAGCCGGCTCGGGCCGGACTCGACGATCTCGCCGTCCTTCATGACGATGATCCGCTCGGCGCGCTCGGCCGCCAGGCCCAGGTCGTGCGTGATCAGCAGCACCGAGGTGCCCTTCTCGCGCGTGAGCTTCGCCATGTGGTCGAGGATCACCCGCTGCACGGTGACGTCGAGGGCCGAGGTCGGCTCGTCGGCGATCAGCAGCTTGGGGTCGGCCGCGAGGCCGATGCCGATGAGGGCGCGCTGGCGCATGCCGCCGGAGAACTGGTGCGGATACTGGTGCATCCGCTTCTCGGCGTCGGCCAGGCCGGCCTGCTTCAGCACCTCGATCGCGCGGGCTTCGACCTCACGCTTGCCGGAGGCGATGCCGTTGGCGCGCACGGCTTCTTTGACCTGGAAGCCGATCGACCAGACCGGGTTGAGGTTCGACATCGGGTCCTGCGGCACATAGCCGATCTCGCGTCCCCGCACGTACTCCATCTGGGAGCGCGAGTACTCGGTCAGCTCGGCACCGTCCAGCGTGATGCTGCCGGAAGTGACATGCCCGGTGCCGGGCAGGAGGCTCACGACGGCCGAGGCCGTCGTCGACTTGCCCGAGCCCGACTCCCCCACGATGGCGACGGTCTCGCCCGGAAAGATGTCGAAGCTGATGCCGTGCAGCACCTCGCGGGTGCCCGACTGGGAGTCGAACGCCACACGCACATCGCGCAGGCTCAGCAGCGGCGCACGGGTCGCATCGCTCATCGGCGTGCCCTCGCTCTCGGGTCGAGGGCGTCGCGGATGAGCTCGCCCAGAAGGATGAATGCCAGCACCGTCACCGTCAGGATGATCGACGGGTAGATGAGCGCCATCGGCGCCACGCGCAGCGACTGCTGCGCCTGGCTGATGTCATTGCCCCACGACATGACGTCGCTGCCGAGGCCCACGCCGAGGAACGACAGGGTCGCCTCGGCGACGATCGACGCCGCCAGGCTGATGGTCGTGATGACCAGCAGGGGTGCGATCGCGTTGGGGACGACGTGGGTGACGAGCGTCATGAACCGCGACTGCCCGAGGGCGCGGGATGCCGTGACGAAGTCGGACTGGCGCACGCGCAGCACCTCTGCGCGCACGACGCGCGCCGTCGACGCCCAGGCGAACCCACCGATCGCGAAGGCGAGGGTGAAGACGTTGCGGTTCGTGGAGAACACGCTCATCACCACGACTGCCGCCAGGATGTACGGGATCGAGAAGAAGATGTCGCCCACGCGGGAGAGCACCGAGTCGAGCCAGCCGCCGTAGAAGCCGGCGATCGCACCCATGATGAGGCCGATGACGGTGCCGATGAGGGTGGCGAGCAGACCCACCGTGAGCGACGTGCGCGCACCCCAGACCATGCGGGACCAGACATCGCAGCCGAGGAACGTGAAGCCGAGCGGGTGCCCATCGGTGGGGCCACCGTTGGAGTTCGCGAGCTGGCAGTCGTTGTTGGGCGGCACCTGTGTGAACAGCGTCGGCCAGATCGCCATCAGCAGCACGATCGCGACGACGAGCAGGCTGATCCAGAACGTGGGACGGCGGCGCAGGTCATGCCACGCGTCGCTCCACAGGTTGCTGGGCTTCTCGTCGACCTTCACGGCGTCGACGACGAGGGTCGTCGACGCCACCGGTGCGACGTAGTGGTTCACCCCCGTGGGGTCGTTGCGATCACTTGACATAGCGGATCCTCGGGTCGAGCAGGCCGTAGAGCAGGTCGACCAACAGGTTGACGAGCACGTAGATGATGACGAAGACGGTCACGAAGGACACGACCGTGGGTCCTTCGTGCTTCAGAATCGCGTCGAACAGGGTCTTGCCGACGCCCGGCACGTTGAAGATGCCCTCCGTGACGGTGGCTCCCACCAGCAGCACCCCGAAGTTGGTCGCGGAGTTCGTGATCACCGGGATGAGCGAGTTGCGCAGCACGTGCACGGGGATGACGCGCGAGCGCGACAGACCCTTGCTGTATGCGGTGCGCACCCAGTCCTGGTTGAGCGTGTCGATCACCGAGCTGCGCATCAGGCGCATGCTCGTGGCGTACAGGCTGAACCCGAGCACGATGGCCGGAAGCCACAGGTCACCCCAGTCGTTCTGCGCGCCCACCGTGGGCCGGAACCAGCCCCACTGGATCGCGAGGAAGTACTGCGCGAGGAAGGCGAAGACGAAGATCGGCAGCGCGACGAAGATGAGCGCGATGACGAGCATCGTGTTGTCGAAGACCTTGCCCTTGCGCAGGGCTGAGGCGGTGCCGATGATGATCGACAGCACGAACTCGATCGCGATCGCCATCACGGCCAGGCGCCCGGTCACCGGGAGGGTGCGGGCGAGCACGTCGTTGACGGACTGACCCGAGAAGGTCACCCCGAGGTTCCCCTGGAAGATGCCGGAGATGTAGTAGAAGTACTGCACCAGGAACGGCTCGTCGAGGTGGTACTGCGCGCGCAGCTGCGCGATGACCGCCGGGTTGGGAGTCTTGTCGCCGAAGAGGGCGAGGATGGGGTCTCCGGGCAGAGCGAAGACCATGAAGTAGATGAGCAGCGTTGCCCCGAAGAACACGGGTATGAGCTGCAACAGGCGTCTGAGGATGTATGCGGGCATCCCCTCTCCCTCCAGATGTGGGGTGCGTCCGGGACGGCGATCGGCGCATCCGGCGCACCCGCTAAGAGCATCGTGCCGTGTTACGGGTTCCGGCGCGATACCTGGGCGGACAGACCGCGAGGCGGTGACGTGTCGTCACCGCCTCGCGGGTCGATCGGATTACTTGGTGATCTGGTAGTACAGCGGCACCGAGTTCCAGCCGAACTCGACGTTCTGCACGCCCTCGGCGTAACCACCGGTCACGTTCGAGTACCACAGCGGGGTCGCCGGGAGGTCCTGCAGCAGGATCTCCTGCGCCTTCTGGAAGTCGGCGTTGGCCTCGTCGGGGTCGGTGGACGAGATGCCGGCCGTCAGCAGCGCGTCGAACTCGGGGTTCGAGTAGTCACCGTCGTTCGAGCCGGCGTTGGTCGCGTACAGCGGGCCCAGGAAGTTGTACAGACCCGGGTAGTCCGCCTGCCATCCGGTGCGGAACGCCGTCTGGATGGTGCGACCGGTCACCTCGGAGCGCAGCGACGCGAAGTCGACGTACGGGGCGCCGGACGCGTCGATGCCGAGCGTGTTCTTGATCGAGTTGGTCACCGCGTCGACCCACGTCTGGTGGCCGCCGTCGGAGTTGTACGCGATCTGGAACGAGCCCGACCACGGCGAGATGGCGTCGGCCTGGGCCCACAGCTTCTTCGCCTCGTCGGGGTTGTAGGCCAGTACCTCGGAACCGGCCAGGCTGTCGGACCAGCCCGCGATGACCGGCGACGTGAAGTCGCTGGCGGGGGTGCGGGTGCCCTGGAAGACGACCTTGGTGATCTCCTCGCGGTTGATCGCCATCGAGATCGCCTGGCGGCGCAGCTTACCCTCTTCACCCGAGAAGTGCGCGAGGCGCTCCGGGACGGTGAAGGACTGGAAGATCGCAGCCGGCTGGTTGACGGCTCGGTCGCCGAGCTCCGACTCGAACGTCGCGAGCGCTGCCGGCGGGATCGCGTCGATCACGTCGACGTTGCCACCCTGCAGGTCGGCGTAGGCGGCATCCTGCGTCGCGTAGAAGATGATGTCGAGTCCACCGTTCTGGGCCTGGCGGCCACCCTGGTAGTCCTCGTTCTTCACGAGCGAGATCTTCACGTCGTGCTGCCACGCGTCATCGCCGGCGAGCTTGTACGGGCCGTTGCCGATCGGGTTCTGACCGAACGCGTCCATGTCCTCGAACGCGACGTCCGGGAGCGGGTAGAACGCCGAGTAGCCCAGGCGTAGCGCGAAGTCGGATGCCGGCTTGTTCAGCGCAACGGTGAACGTGTAGTCGTCGACCTTCTGCAGGCCCTCCATGTCGCCGACGGCACCGTAGATGTCGTCATCGGTGCCGGCCTCGCCATCCGGACCGTCGTTGATCTGGAAGCCCTCGATGTCCTCGAAGAAGTAGCCCGACAGCTGAGCGTTCTCGCTCTGCGCGCCGTAGTTCCAGGCCTTGATGAAGTTGTCGGCCTTGACCTCGGTGCCGTCAGTGAACTTCTGGCCTTCCTTGAGCTTGATCGTGAGGTGCTGGGGGTCCTCGGTGGTGATCGACTCGGCCATGTCGTTCTGCGGCTCGCCCTTGGCGTCGTAGTAGACGAGGCCCGCGAAGATCTCGTCGAGGATCTTGCCGCCGCCGACCTCGTTGGTGTTGGTCGGGATGAGCGGGTTCTGCGGCTCGGATCCGTTCGTCGTGATGATGGCGGTGCTGCTTCCGCCGCCCGATGCGCTCGGGGTGCCGCTGCCGCTGCCGGAGCAGCCCGCGAGGGCGAGGCTTCCGGCGGCCAGCAGCGCGATGCCCGCGAGGGCGATCTTTGTGCGCTTCAAGGTGTTCCTCCTGTGCAAGGGTGATGCACCCACAGCGGTGCTGCGAGCTGGGGTGCGGATAGGGAAACACTAAGTAACTGTTCAGCCTGTGACAAATCACTCCCAGAAAAAGTTACAGACCCTTAACTCACGGTGTCGGCAATGTGGCAATCTGACAAGGTGACCGCGCAGGGAGCCTCCGACGGCCAGCCGGATCCGGCCGGTCTTGACTCGGCATCCGCATTTCTGCTGCGTCCGTCGCGGACCCGCCTGTGGTGGGAGATCGCGATCGTGCTCGCCCTGTCGGTGGGGCGCTCGGCGGTGTACTCCGTGCTCTCACTCGTGCAGGCCCTCACCCGGGAGCAGTCACTCGGCGACCAGTCGACATCGCTCAATCCGGGCGCGAACGCGCAGCAGTTCTGGGATGTGCTGTACCAGTTCGTCGCGCAGTTCTTCGCCCTCGCGCCGATCGCGCTGGCGATCTACCTGCTGTGGGAGCCAGGCGTCTCCGCGTTCCGGCGGATCGGGCTCGATTTCCGCGCCTTCGGCCGGAATCTCGGCGGGGGCGTGCTGCTGGTGGCGGTCATCGGCATCCCCGGGCTCGGTCTGTACGTCGCCGGCCGCGCGCTCGGAATCACGGTGCAGGTCGACGCCTCTCCGCTGGATCCGTCGTGGTGGACCGTCCCGCTGCTGCTGCTGGCCGCGGTGCGGGCCGGGCTGACGGAGGAGGTCATCTTCATCGGATACCTCTTCGACCGGCTGCGGCGCCTGGGCTGGGGCACATGGGCGATCATCCTGTCGACGGCCGCCCTGCGCGGCGCGTACCACGCGTACCAGGGCTGGGGTTCCCTGGCGGGCAACATCGCGATGGGCATCGTGTTCGGCTGGGTGTACCACCGCTGGGGCCGCGTCATGCCGCTCGTGATCGCCCACACCCTGATCGACGTCATCGCGTTCGCCGGCTATCCGCTCGCCGCCGCGTGGTGGCCGACCCTGTTCAGCTGAGCCCCGGCATCCGGTCGCGCCCGGGCGCCCGCGCCCGCCCGCGCCGCGCCCTTTTCCGCGAGAGAACAACTGGGCGCCGAG
This sequence comes from Microbacterium aurum, assembly GCF_016907815.1. Lineage (NCBI taxonomy): Bacteria > Bacillati > Actinomycetota > Actinomycetes > Micrococcales > Microbacteriaceae > Microbacterium > Microbacterium aurum. The sequence goes on along the minus strand of NZ_JAFBCQ010000001.1, from coordinate 1,900,931 downwards.
AGAACGGGTAGCACCCACACCCTCGGCGTGCAGTTGTTCTCTCGCGGGGGGGCGGTGGCGGGGGCGGGGGCCGGGACGCCGGAGCGAGCGGGGTTATCCACAGGCGCCGACGGGCGCGAGTTGTCCACGGATGCCGCGGAGACGGCGCCGCCGTCCGCGCCGACGAGGCACAGTGTCGCCATGCTGACGCTCTTCCCCTCGATCACGATCGTGTCGTCGCCGATCTCGCTGCTGCGCCCGGACGACCTCCCGCATCCGGAACGAGCTCTCGCGCAGGGCGAGGTCGTGCGCGTCCGTCGCGGCGTGTACGCCCCCGCCGCCCCGTGGCGGGCGTTGCGTCCGTGGGCGCGATATCTGGCACGGGTCCACGCCGTGGCGCTGTGCTATCCGGACGCGATCTTCACCCACGAGTCAGCCGCCGCATTGCTCGGCATGCCGGTCATCGGCGACCCGGTCACCGTGCACGTGTTGGTGTCATCGACGGATGCCGCGAGGGAATCCAGCGGCATCCGTACTCACCGCACGACTTCGCTGCCAGAGATCATCGCGATCGGCGGCGTGCTCGTCACATCACCCGCGGCGACCGCGGTCTCGCTCGCCAGGTACCGGCACCGCGCCTTCGGGCTCGCCGCGGCCGATGCCGCGCTTCGGATCGATCCCGCGATCACCCGCGAGGGACTGCTCAACGCCAACGAACGCCGGTCCAGCAGTCGCGGTCGACGCACCGCGCGCTGGTCTCTGACCCGCGCGACGAGCGCGCGGGAGAGCGTCCTCGAATCGATCAGCGATGCCGCGCGGGAGTGGCTCGGATTCCCTCCGCCGGAACTCCAGCACACGTTCATCGCCGCCGACGGCAGCGTGGATCGCGGCGACCAGTGGTGGCCCGAGATCGGCCTTCTGGGCGAACCCGACGGCGAGTTCAAGTACGACGGACGCTTCGGCGACCCCGCCCTGCTGCTGCGCCAGCGGCGTGCTCGCGACCGCCGGCTGCTGCGACAGGAAGTGAAAGCCGTCGCGCACTGGGGCTGGATCGAAGTGGCCCAGGTCTGGCCGCTGCAGAACATCCTCGCGGGCCACGGCCTACCGCAGCTCTACCCGGTGCAGCACGCACCACTGCGGTCGTTGATGGCCCTCCTACGCCCCTACGACGTGCTGCTCTTCGACGGCGCCCAGCGACGCGGGCACAGCACGCGTGCGTTCGAGAGAACAACTGGCGGCCGAGGGAACGGGTAACACCCGTTCCCTCGGCGCGCAGTTGTTCTTTCGCGAAATGGGGAACGTTGTTCTCTCGCGAAATGGGGGCGCCGCACCGGCCTAGGCGAAGGCCTCCGGCGGCGGGCAGGCGCAGACGAGGTTGCGGTCGCCGTAGGCGTTGTCGATCCGGCGGACGGGGGGCCAGTACTTCGTGCGAACCAGGGTGTGCACGGGGTAGACGGCCTCCTCGCGCGAGTACGGATGCTCCCACGCGCCCTCGATGACCGAGGATGCCGTGTGCGGAGCGTTCACGAGCGGGTTGTCGGCGGCATCCCACTCGCCCGCGCCCACGCGCGACGCCTCGGCACGGATCGCGATCATCGCCTCGATGAACCGTTCGATCTCGCCGAGATCCTCCGACTCCGTCGGCTCGACCATGAGCGTCCCCGCGACCGGGAACGACATCGTCGGCGCGTGGAAGCCGTAGTCGATCAGCCGCTTCGCGACGTCGTCGACGGTGACCCCGGTCTCCTCGCGCAGCGGTCGCAGGTCGAGGATGCACTCGTGCGCGACGAGCCCGCCCTCGCCCGAATAGAGCACGGGATAGTGCTCGCGCAGCCGCGTTGCGATGCAGTTCGCCGCGAGGACCGCGGCTCCCGTCGCCTCGCGCAGACCCGCCGCGCCCATCATCCGGATGTACGCCCACGAGATCGGCAGGATGGATGCCGACCCGTACGGCGCCGCCGAGATCGGCCCGCCGTCGAAGACGTACCCGCCCGCGTGCTCCGCACGCTGCGCGAGCGGGTGCGACGGCAGGAACGGCGCGAGGTGCGCCTTCGCCGCCACCGGCCCCACCCCGGGGCCGCCCCCGCCGTGCGGGATCGCGAACGTCTTGTGCAGGTTGAGGTGCGACACGTCGCCCCCCAGGTCGCCGAAGCGCGCGAACCCGACCAGGGCGTTCATGTTCGCCCCGTCGACGTAGACCTGGCCGCCCGCCTCATGCACGGCGGTCGTGATGTCCACGACGTCCTGCTCGTACACGCCGTGCGTTGACGGGTAGGTGATCATGAGGGCGGCGAGCGCATCGGCGTGCGCCGTGATCTTGGCGCGCAGGTCGCCGAGGTCGACGTTGCCCGCGTCGTCGCATGCCACGACGACCACCCGCATGCCGGCGAGGACCGCGGATGCCGCGTTGGTGCCGTGCGCCGATGACGGGATGAGGCACACATCGCGCTTCACGTCGCCGCGGGAGTGGTGGTATCCGCGGATCGCGAGGAGGCCCGCGAGCTCGCCCTGCGACCCGGCGTTCGGCTGCAGCGACACCGCGTCGTACCCGGTGATCTCGGCGAGCCACGACTCGAGCTGCTCGATCAGCACGAGGTAGCCGGCGACGTCCTCGGCGGGCGCGAACGGGTGCACGCGGGAGAACTCCGGCCATGACACGGCCGCCATCTCGGTCGCCGCGTTGAGCTTCATCGTGCACGACCCGAGCGGGATCATGCCGCGGTCCAGCGCATAGTCACGGTCGGCGAGCTGCTTGAGATAGCGCATCATCGCCGTCTCGGAGTGGTGCACGTGGAAGACCGGGTGCGTCAGGAACTCGTCCTCGCGACGGAGTCCGTCGGGAATGTTCGGCTCGGATGCCGCGACGAGCGGCTGGACCGCGAACGCCTCACCCATGCTCCGGACACCGCGCATCGCGTCGTCCGGAACCCCGAGCGCGCGGGCGACCGCGACGAGCTCGCCGATGGTCGTCGTCTCGTCGACCGACACCCCGACCGAGTCGCTGTCGCGGAACCACAGCTGGAATCCGCGCTCACGAGCCGCGGCGATGATCGCCTCGGCCCGCCCGGGCACCGCAACGACGATCGTGTCGAAGAACGCCTCGTGCAGCACCTGGCCCCCGGCGTCCACGATCCAGTCGCGCAGCAGCGCAGCCTTTGCGGCGATGTCCCCGGCGATGCGGCGGAGTCCGTCGGGGCCGTGGTAGACCGCGTACATCGACGCCATGACCGCCAGCAGCACCTGCGCGGTGCAGATGTTCGACGTGGCCTTCTCGCGGCGGATGTGCTGTTCCCGCGTCTGCAGCGACAGGCGATAGGCGGGCTTGCCCTCGGCATCCTGCGACACGCCCACGAGCCGACCCGGCAGCTGCCGCTCGAGACCCGCCCGCACGGCCATGTAGCCGGCGTGCGGCCCGCCGAAGCCGAGCGGCACGCCGAAGCGCTGCGTCGTTCCGACGGCGATGTCGGCGCCCAGTGAACCCGGCGACCGCAGGAGCGTGAGGGCCAGCAGGTCGGCCGCGACGACAGCGAGGCCGCCCTGGGCCTGCACGGCGGCGATGGCCTCCGACGGGTCCCAGACCCGCCCGGTGGCGCCGGGGTACTGGATGAACGCCCCGAAGACCTCGACCGGTGCGGGCGCCCCCGCCGCGACCGACCCCGCCGCGGGCTCAACGCCCGGTGCGGGCGCCCCCGCCGCGGGCGCCACGACCGACCCCGCGAAGTCGGTCTCGACGAGCTCGATCCCGAGCGCGGCGGCGCGATGCGCGAGCAGCGCCTTGGTCTGCGGCAGCGCGTCGGCGTCGACGAGGAAGACGTTCGACGTCGACTTCGAGGCGCGGCGCGCCACCAGCATCCCCTCGACGACGGCTGTGGACTCATCGAGCATCGAGGCGTTCGCCGTCGCGAGACCGGTCAGGTCGGTCACCATCGTCTGGAAGTTGATGAGCGCCTCGAGGCGACCCTGCGAGATCTCCGGCTGGTACGGCGTGTAGGCGGTGTACCAGGACGGATTCTCGAAGACGTTCCGCGCGATGACCGACGGCGTGATCGTGTCGTAGTAGCCGAGCCCGATCATGGGCCGGGCGGGGCGGTTCAGGGCGGCGAGCGACCGCAGCTCCGCGAGCGCCTCGGACTCCGTCGCCGCCGGCGGCAGCACCGAATCGGCGATCGGCGCCGCGTGGATGGATGCCGGGACCGCCCGCTCCACGAGCGCCTCGACACTGTCGTAGCCGAGCGCACCGAGCATGGCGGACCGTGCCGCGGCGTCGGTGCCGATGTGACGGTCGACGAACGCGGTCACGCCTCGCCGCCCGTGAGCGCGACGTAGGCGGCGCGGTCGAGAAGCGCGGCGACGTCGGCGGGGTCGACCTGGATCTTCACGAGCCAGGCGCCGAACGCGTCGGCGTTGACCTGCGACGGGTCGTCGACGACGGCGTCGTTGATCTCGACGACCTCGCCGGTGAGCGGCGCGTACAGCTCGCCCACCGACTTCGTCGACTCGATCTCACCGCAGACCGCGCCGGCGGTGACGGTCGTGCCGACTGCCGGGAGGTCGACGTAGACGACGTCGCCGAGTTTGTCGGCCGCGTAGTCGGTGATGCCGACGGTGGCGACGTCGCCGGACAGGGCGACCCACTCGTGCTCGGCGGTGTACTTGAGGTCGGTCAGCTCGGTCATGCGGTCCTCCGGTAGAAAGGCAGTGCGGTCACGGTTGCGGAAATGCGGGTTCCCCGCACGTCGATGAGGAGCGAGGTGCCCACCGCGGCGGATGCCGGGGCGACGAACGCCAGCGCAATGGGGTAGCCGAGGGTGGGACTGAGCGCGCCGCTCGTGATCTCGCCGACGGGCACGCCGCTGTCGGCATCGAGCACGGCGTAGCCGGCACGGCCGGCGCGGCGTCCGTCGGCGACGAGACCGACGAGCACCGGCAGGTCGTCGGATGCCGCGGCCAACGCCGCCTTGCCGATGAAGTCCGCTTTGTCCATCGCGACGACGCGGCCGAGACCCGCCTGCGCCGGCAGGATGTCGGTCGACAGCTCGTGTCCGTGCAGCGGCATGCCCGCCTCGAGGCGGAGCGTGTCACGGGCGGCGAGACCGGCGGGAACGAGCCCGAGCGGCGTACCGGCCACCAGCAGCGCGTCCCACAGCGCCGGCGCGAGCGCGTTCGGGATCATGAGCTCGAAGCCGTCCTCGCCGGTGTACCCGGTGCGGGCGATGAAGAGCGGCTCCCCCTGGAATGTGCCGCCCGACCAGGCGTAGTAGCCGAGATCGGCGAGCGCCGGGGCGACGTCGGCGATGCCCGCGGTGGTCTCGACGATCTCGAGGGCGCGGGGTCCCTGCACGGCGATGAGCGCGTACGCGTCGGAAACGTCCTCGACGGCGGCGTCGGCGGCGTGGCCGCGCACGCGCTCCGCGAACGCCGCGGCCACTGCCTCGCGGTTGCCGGCGTTGGAGATCACGAGGAACCGCTCGTCGGCGAGGCGGTAGACGATGACGTCGTCGAGAACGCCACCGGCATCCGTCAGCAGCAGCGAGTACTTCGCCTTGCCGGCCTTCATGGTCGAGATCCGGCCCGCGAGCGCGTGGTCGAGGAAGGTGCCCGCGCCCTCGCCGGTCACCAGGAACTCGGCCATGTGCGAGATGTCGAACAGGCCGGCCGCCTGCCGCACCGCGTGGTGCTCGGCGAGGTCGGAGGTGTAGCGGACGGGCATGTCCCAGCCGCCGAAGTCGGTGAAGGACGCGCCGAGCGCGGCGTGGCGCTCGTGCAGAGGGGTGGTGCGGGTGGCGGACATGAGTTCTCCCGTCGCGGGCGGGCGGATGCCGGGACCGGCAGCCGGGAACTCCCCCTCTGTCATGGGCCTGAGAGCTTCACCCCGTGGGGCTTTCACCGTCGGCGGATCGTGAGCGTGGCGGGAAGATGTCCCGCTGCGCTCGAAATCGCTTTTCAGAGCGGCCGGACGAGAGCGGTACGCGGACCTGAGAGATTGGCGGGGAGGCTTGCTCCTTCGGTGCCCGGTCCACCAGGGGCGGATGCCGGGGCTCTCCCGCACTCGTCATGCGGCCTGTGTTCGGTTGTCGGGCCAGCATATCGCGCGGCGGCGCCGGGCACGACGCGGGATTTGCCCTTCAGGTCGAGGTGACTATAAGATCGACGAGAGGTTATGGTCACTATGACTCAAACACACGCAGCCCCCACCGCCGCCGGCGACATCCGCGTCGCCGTGTCGACCGTGATCTTCAGCCTGCGCCGCGACCCCGGCAGCGACCGCGCCAGTGTCGTCCTGCCCCTCGTCCGGCGCACCCGCGATCCGCACGAGGGCGCCTGGGCGCTCCCCGGCGGCTGGCTGGACACCGCCGAAGAACTGGAGACCGCGGCATCCCGCACCCTCGCCGAGACGACGGGACTGGCGCCGAGCTACCTCGAACAGCTGTACGCGTTCGGCGATGTGCACCGCTCCCCCACGCGCGTCGTGTCGATCGTGTACTGGGCGCTGTTGCGGGAGGGACCGCTGCTGGCGCCGGCATCCGAGAACGTCGCGTGGTTCGACGCGGCCACGCTGCCGCCCCTCGCCTTCGATCACAACCACATCGTCGACTACGCGCTGTGGCGCCTGCGCAACAAGGTCGGCTACAGCCGCATCGCCCACGGGCTGCTGCCGGAGCTGTTCACGCTCGCCGACCTGCGCGAGGTGTACGAGGCGATCCTCGGCCGCGACCTCGACCCCGCCAACTTCCGGCGCCAGGTCGAGAACTCCGGCACCCTCATCTCCACCGAGCAGTTCCGCACCGGCAGTCACCGTCCGGCGCGGCTGTACCGCTACAACCACGACGTCGAGCTCGCCGAACGCGGGCCACTGCCGACCGAACCCCACCCGGAGGTGCTGTCATGACCGCCCTGCCCCTCACCCTGCAGCCGCGCCCCGCGGAGCCCGTCGACCCGAGCGTCGACCACGCGATCCTCGCGATCGTCTCCGGAGCCTCGACCGCGGCGACCTGCACGACCGACCTCGCCGCCGGCCCCTGGGACTTCGACACGCGGCCCGGCTACGGTCCCGGCTCGTCGATGGGTGACGTCATCCCCACCGGCGCGCCCCGCCAGGGCGAGCTGCCGGCGGAGTACCGCGAGGCGTCGGAGGCCGAGCTGCACGCCCGCATCACCGCCGCCAAGGAGGTGCTCGGCGACCGGGTCGTGGTGCTCGGCCACTTCTATCAACGCGAAGAGGTCGTCACCCACGCCGACTACGTGGGCGACTCGTTCCAGCTCGCGAACGCCGCGCTCGAGCACCCGCACGCGGAGGCGATCGTCTTCAGCGGCGTGCACTTCATGGCCGAGACCGCCGATCTGCTCTCGCGTCCCGAACAGGCCGTGATCCTGCCGAACCTCGCCGCCGGCTGCTCGATGGCCGACATGGCCTCGATCGACGACGTCGAGGAGTGCTGGGAGCAACTGGCGGACCTCTACGGGCCGCTCGAGGTCCCGGACGCGGACGGGCTCGTCCCCGTCATCCCCGTCACGTACATGAACTCGTCCGCCGCGATCAAGGGCTTCGTCGGGCGGCACGGCGGCATCGTCTGCACGTCGTCAAACGCGCGCACCGTGCTGGAATGGGCGTTCGCCCGCGGCCGCCGCGTGCTGTTCTTCCCCGACCAGCACCTGGGGCGCAACACCGCGAAGGCGATGGGCGTCCCCCTCGAGCAGATGTCGATGTGGAACCCGCGCAAGCCCCTCGGCGGGTCGTCCGCCGCGGACCTCGCCGACGCCCGCGTCATCCTCTGGCACGGCTTCTGCTCGGTACACCGCCGGTTCACCGTGGAGCAGATCGAGCGCGCCCGCGCCGAGCACCCGGGCGTCCGCGTCATCGTGCACCCGGAGTGCCCGATGGCGGTCGTCGATGCCGCCGACGAGGCCGGCTCGACCGACTACATCCGCAAGGCGATCGCCGCGGCGACCGAGCCGACGACGTTCGCCATCGGCACCGAGATCAACCTCGTCCAGCGGCTCGCGGCGCAATTCCCGCAGCACGAGATCTTCTGCCTCGACCCGGTCGTCTGCCCGTGCTCGACGATGTACCGCATCCACCCCGGCTACCTCGCCTGGGTGCTGGAGCGACTCGTCGCGGGCGAGGTCGTCAACCGGATCACGGTGCCCGCCGACGTCGCCGAGCCGGCACGTCTCGCGCTCGAGCGGATGCTGGCGGCGAAGCCGTGACACGCGGCGACCTCGAGCGGGCGCAACCCGGCGACGACCCGACATCGCCGCGGGTCGTCGTCGTGGGCTCCGGCATCGCCGGGCTCACCGCGGCGCTGCATGCCGCGGCATCGGGCTGCGCGGTCACCGTCGTGACGAAAGACGTCCTCGAGCACGCCAACACGCGATTCGCGCAGGGCGGGATCGCCGGGGTCATGTTCGACGACGACAGCGCCGCCGCGCACGAGCGCGACACCCTCATCGCGGGGGCGGGTCTGTGCGACCCGGACGCCGTGCGGGTTCTCGTGACCGAGGGGCCGACACGGATCCGGGAGCTCATCGCGCTCGGGGTCGCGTTCGACCGCGCCGCCGACGGCACGTATGTCAAAGGGCTCGAGGCCGCTCACTCCTATCCGCGTGTGCTGCACGCCGGGGGCGACGCGACCGGCAGCGTCATCGAGAAAGCGCTCGTGGCGCGCGTGCGCGCCAGCGGGGCGCAGATCATCGAGCACGCGTTCCTCGTCGACCTCCTCCTTCGTGGCGGCCGGGTCGCGGGGGTCGACCTGCTCGTCGACGACCGGCGCCGCGCGGCGATCGAGGCGGATGCCGTCGTGCTCGCCACCGGCGGCGCCGGCTGCCTCTACGCGCACACGACGAACCCGTCGGTCGCCACCGGCGACGGCATCGCCGCGGCGCTCCGCGCCGGGGCGACGGTGTCGGACCTGGAGTTCTTCCAGTTCCACCCGACGGTGCTCGCCGACGGCGACGCCTTCTTGGTGTCCGAGGCCGTGCGCGGCGAGGGCGCCGTGCTCCGCGACGAGCAGGGACGCCGGTTTATGCTCGACGTGCACCCCGACGCCGAGCTGGCGCCGCGCGACGTCGTGGCCCGCGCGATCGCGGAGGCGATGGCGGGGCAGGGTGCTCGACCGGTGCTCCTGGACGCCACCGGCCTGCGCCCGACACGCAAGCAGACGGCATCCTTCCTCGCGCAGCGCTTTCCGACGATCGACGCCGCCGTGCGCGCGCGAGGGCTCGACTGGGCGCGCGAGCCCATCCCCGTGACGCCCGCCGCCCACTACCTGATGGGCGGCGTCGACACCGACCTGCACGGGCGCACGGACATCCCCGGGCTGTACGCGGTCGGCGAGGTCGCCCGAACCGGTGTGCACGGCGCCAACCGGCTGGCGTCGAACTCGCTGCTGGAGGGCGCGGTGTTCGGCGCTCGCGCCGGCGACGCGATCGCGTCCGACGCCGCCGGGTCGAGCTGGCCGGCCGCGGCCGCCGCCCCCGGAGCAGCCGCCCCCGCCGCGCCCGCGCCCGCCGCTCCCGCCGCGACTGCGTCCGCCGACCCGGCACCGGGTGCCGGTGTGACCGCCACGCACCGGCAGCCTGCGCCGGATCCCGTGCCGGCGTTCACGCGACGGGCGCTGCAGGAGCTCATGTGGCAGGAGGCGGGGCTCGTGCGCGACGGCGCGGGCCTCGCGCACGCCGCGTCCGTGCTCGATGCCTGGCGCGCGCAGCCGCGCACCCCCGCGACCGAGGCCGAGTTCGAGGACGAGAACCTGCTGCAGGTCGCCGCCGCCCTGGTCGCCGCCGCCCTCGCGCGTACCGACTCGGTGGGTGCACACGTCCGGCGCGACGAGACTCCACGGATTCGTGCGCTCACACCCGCAGAAGGGCCGGAAACGGCCGCGGAGCGCACGGATCCGTGGAGTTCGATCACCGCCGCCGCGCAGAAGGAGTCGGCCGCATGCTGAGCCGCAGCCACATCGACACGGTCGTGCGCGCCGCGCTCGACGAAGACGCCCCCTGGGGCGACCTCACGAGCCAGACCCTCATCCCGGCGGACGCCGCGGCCACCGCCGACCTCGTCGCGCGCGAGGACGGCGTGTTCAGCGGCGGCGAGGTCTTCGCCGCCGCCTTCACGCTGACCGACTCGCGCATCGCGGTCGAGGTGCACGCCGCCGACGGTGACGGGTTCGCCGCCGGCGCCGTGCTCGCGAGCGTCACGGGCCCCGCCCGCGGCGTGCTGACCGCGGAGCGGATCGGGCTCAACTTCGTGCAGCGGATGAGCGGCATCGCCACCCTCACCCGCCGCTACGTCGACGCCGTCGCGGGCACCGGCGCGCGCATCGCCGACACCCGCAAGACCACGCCCGGCCTGCGCGCCCTCGAACGGCATGCCGTCCGCAGCGGCGGCGGCCACAACCACCGGTTCTCACTGTCGGACGCGGTCATGGCGAAGGACAACCACCTCGCCGTGCTCACGGCGGACGGGCAGAGCATTCCCGACGCACTGCGCGCCGCGATCGCCGCGCTCCCCCACACCGCGCACGTCGAGGTGGAGGTCGACCGGCTCGACCAGATCGAGCCGGTGCTCGCCGCAGGAACCGGGCCGCGCGGGGTCGGCACCATCATGCTCGACAACTTCTCCCTCGCCGATCTCCGCGCGGGCGTCGCGCTGATCGCCGGTCGCACGACGGTGGAGGCGTCCGGGGGTGTGAGCCTGGAGACCGTGCGCGCGATCGCCGAGACGGGCGTCGACGTCATCTCGGTCGGGGCGCTCACGCACTCCGCCCGCGCGCTGGACCTGGGCCTCGACGTACGCATCGCGCTGCGGGGCTGAACCGCCGATGCGCTACCTGGATCACGCCGCGACCACGCCAGTGCGCCCCGAGGTCCTCGAGGCGATGCTGCCGTTCCTCACCGACCGCTTCGGCAACCCGTCGAGCCATCACACCGTGGGCGAGGCCGCGGCATCCGCCCTCGACGACGCCCGCCGTCGGGTCGCGCGCATCGTCGGCATGCGCCCCGGCGACATCGTGTTCACCTCGGGCGGCACCGAGGCGGACAACCTCGCGATCAAGGGCCTCGCCATCGGCGCGGCCCAGCACCGGGGCGCGCCGGTCCACGTCATCACGACGACGATCGAGCACGAGGCCGTGCTCGCGTCGTGCGACTACCTCGAGCGCGTGCACGGCTTCGCGGTCACCCGCGTCGGCGTCGACGCCGACGGTCGCGTCGACCCCGCCGACATCGCGGCGGCGCTCCGGCCCGACACCGCGCTCGTGACCGTCGGCTACGCCAACAACGAGATCGGCACGGTGCAGGATGCCGCGGCCATCGCCGCGGCGCTGCGCACGGCATCCGCGGCGGTCCCTCTTCACCTGGACGCCGTGCAGGCGGCGGGGTGGCTGCCGCTGTCGGGGACCGGCGCCGACGCCCTGTCGATCGCCGGCCACAAGGTCGGTGCGCCGCAGGGGATCGGCGTGCTCGCCGTCCGCGGCCGCCTGCCGCTGGAGCCGCTCCTGCACGGCGGCGGTCAGGAACGGGACCGGCGCAGCGGCACCGAGAACGTCGCCGGCGCCGTCGCCATCGCCACCGCGCTGGAACTCGCCGAGGCCGAGCGCCCCGCCGCGGCCGACCGCGTGGCGCGGCTGCGCGACGGGTTCATCGCGCGGGTGCTCGAACGGGCCCCCTCCGCGCGCCTGACGGGGCACCCGGTGCACCGGCTGCCGGGAACAGCGAGCTTCACGTTCGCCGGCACGAGCGGCGAAGCGGTGCTGCTCGAGCTGGAGCGCCGGGGCATCGTCAGCTCCAGCGGCTCGGCGTGCGCGGCCGGCAGCGACGAGCCCTCGCACGTGCTGCTCGCGCTCGGCATCGCGCCCGAGGTCGCGCAGACCGCGGTCCGCTTCACGTTCGGTCACGACCTCGGACGGTCCGGACCGCACCGCGCCGCGGGCGCGCCCCGCATGCCGAGTGAGGCCCGGGACGCGGCCACGGCGGACCTCGCCGCTGTCGCCGACGCGGTCGCCGCTGCCATCGCGGCGGTACGATCAGGCGCGTGAGCCCGACACCCGCCGGCCCGATCGTCACCGTCATCGTTCCGGGTCGCGACGTCGCCGCCTACGCTGCCGAAGCTCTCGCCTCGCTGCAGGCACAGAGCCTCGACGCGTGGCGGGCGATCCTCGTCGACGACGGGTCGACCGATGCCACCGGGGCGCTGTTCGCGCAGGCCGCGGCATCCGACCCCCGCTTCACCGTTGTCACCCACCCGACCCCGCGCGGACTGGGCGCGGCGCGCAACGCCGCGCTCGATCTCGTCGAGACGCCCTTCGTCGGGTTCCTCGATGGCGACGACGTGCTCACCCCCGACGCGCTGCGACGGCTCACCGCGACGCTCACCCGCAGCGGCAGCGACATCGTGGCGGGGGCCTACGTGCGGCTGCGGCCCGACGAGACCGGCGGCTACACCCCCGGGATCGTGCAGCCGTGGGTGCGGGCGGCGACCGAACCGGAACGGCTCGGCGTCTCACTCGCCGAGCATCCCGACGTGTCGGGGAACATCGTCGCGTGGTCCAAAGTGAGCCGCGTCGAGCTGTGGCGCCGCGCCGGCATCCGCTTTCCGGAGGGCAGGCTCTACGAGGACCAGGTGGTCGCGCAGCGCCTGTACACGACCGCGCGGGCGATCGACGTGATCCCCGACGTCGTGGTGCGCTGGCGCGAGCGCGCCGACGGCTCGTCCATCACCCAGCACAAGGACTCCGTCGCGGTGCTGACGGACTACCTCGAGGCGATGCGTGCCGGAATCGCCGTGCTCGACGCCGCCGGCCATCGCGCCGCCGTCCGCGCCCGCGTGCGCCTCATCCTCGACATGGATGTGCCGCCCCTCGTCGCGATCGCGCAGCGCCACCCCGACGACGCCTACCGGCGGGCGCTCGGCGCGTTCGTGGCCGAACTCGCGACGCGGGCGGATGCCGAGGACATCGCTCTCGATGATGCGACGGAGTCGCTGCGTAGCGCCGCCGTGCTGTGGTGACAACCCCCGGGTGCGCCGCCGCATCGCGCCGTGAGAGTGTGCGCATGAGCGACACTCACGCGATCCCCGAAGAACCCCACGGCCCCGACCTGACCGAGCTGCGTGCGGAGATCGACGAGCTCGCCTCGCAGTCGACGGAGGAGCTGGTCAGCCCGGCCCCGAAGATCGTCGAGGAGAACGAGCCGACGCCCGCGCCGACCGACCCGGTCGGCTCGGAGGACTGGGACGACACCGAGCCCGCCTGAGCCGCGGTCACTCCAGCGGCGGCCACCCCGCCTCGTCGACCGCCCTGTCGGCTGCGCCTGTCGGATCTGCCACGAGCCGCGCCGCGTCGGCCCCCGCGGCGCCCGCCGGCGCCCGGTCCGCGCGCCGGTCCGGGAGGTCCGCCGCGGGCTGAGCCTCTTCGAGACCCTCGATGCGCGCGGCGGCCATCTGCTGGGCGGCCAGTTCGGCGTAGAGGCCGCCGAGCGCGAGCAGTTCGGCATGGGTGCCGGACTCCACGATCCGGCCGGCTTCGATGACGTGGATGACATCGGCGCCGATGACCGTGGACAGCCGGTGCGCGATCGACAACGTGGTCCGGCCCTGCGCGACGCTGTCGATCGCCTCCTGCACGACGCGCTCCGACACGGTGTCCAGCGCGCTCGTCGCCTCGTCGAGCAGCAGCACCGGCGGGTCCTTCAGCAGCACCCGTGCGATCGCGATCCGCTGCTTCTCACCGCCGGAGAGCCGGTAGCCGCGCTCCCCCACGATCGTGTCGTAGCCGTGCTCGAACCCGGTGATGATGTGGTGGATGTTCGCGGCGACGCAGGCGGCCTCCACCTCGGCATCCGTCGCATCGGGCTTGGCGTACCGCAGGTTCTCGCGGATCGTGGCGTGGAAGAGGTAGGTCTCCTGCGACACGATGCCGACGTGGTCGATGATCGATTCGTGCCGCAGCGACCGCACGTCGGCGCCGCTGAACAGCACGCTGCCGGCGGAGGCCTCGTAGAACCGCGGTGCGAGGTAGAGCACCGTCGTCTTGCCCGCCCCGGAGGGACCGACGAACGCGACATGCTGTCCGGGTTCGGCGACGAACGACACCCCGCCCAGCGTGGGGCGTGCGTCGGCGGCGGCGTCGGGATAGCGGAAGACGACGTCCCGGAACTCGATCCGCCCGACCGGTCCCGGCGCCTGAGCGACGTCGATCGCGTCGGGGGCATCGCTGATGGCGGGGACGAGATCGAGGTACTCGAAGATGCGGGCGAACAGGGCGCGCGAGGTCTGGAGGTCCAAGGCGACGCGCATGAGCCCCATGAGCGGCTGCAGCAGCCGTGCCTGCACCGTCGTGAACGCGACGACGGTGCCGGCGGTGATCGCGCCGCTGCCGCCGGCGATCAGGTATCCCGACACGAGGTAGATGACCGCGGGCACCGATGCCATGAGCACCTGCACGACGGCGAAGAACCCCTGGCCGCTCATGGCGCGCTGCACCTGGAGCCGCACCTGGTTGACGTTCTCGTCGCGATAGCGCTGCGACTCGGTGCGCTGCCGGTTGAACGCCTTCGACAGCAGGATGCCGCTGACCGACAGCGTCTCCTGGGTGATGCTGGTCAGCTCCGACAGCGACTCCTGCGTCTGCCCCGCGATGCGCGCCCGCACCTGACCGACGCGTCGCTGCACGAAGATGAGCACCGGCATGAGGATCACGGCGATGAGGGTCAGCCGCCAGTCGATGAGGATCATCGCGACGAGTGCGGACACGACGGTGACGGCGTTGCCGAGGATGCTCGTGACGGTGTTCGTGAGCACGCCCGAGACGCCGCCGACGTCGTTCTGGAGGCGCGACTGGATGACGCCGGTCTTCGTCCGCGTGAAGAACCCGAGCTCCATCGCCTGCAGATGATCGAACAGCTTCGCCCGCAGATCGCCCGTGACGCGGTTGCCGACGGTGGCGGTCAGCCACGTCTGCGCGACGCCGAGCACCGCCGACAGCAGGAACAGCCCGATCATCGCGGCCACGAGGCGGACGAGCAGACCGAGGTCGGGCGCGCCGCCGGCGGTCGGGAACAGCGCGTCGTCGAAGATGCGCTGCACGATCAGCGGCGGGATCACCCCGATGGCCGCGCCGGCGACGACGAGGATGCCGGTGACGACGATCCGGCCGAGGTACGGCCGGAACAGTGCCATGACGCGCGCGCCGAGGTCGGGGATCTCGGGCGCCTGCGCGTTGAGCCGGCGCTGGGCCGCCTCGTCGACGCCGCGGAAGGCCGCGCCGCCGCGGCCGGCGGGACCGCCGCCCCCTCCGCCCATTGCCATGATCGCCAGCCTACGACCGGATGCCGACAGCCCCGCCCGGTCGCATCACGCGCGCCTCAGCCGAGCCCCGCGACGAGGTTGATGACGGTGGCGAGGATGACGGCGCCGAACAGGTAGGCCAGCATGGTCTGCCCGATGACGATGCGCCGGATCGCTCTCGAGCCGACGTCGGTGTCGGCGACCTGATAGGTCATGCCGAGCCCCACCGAGAAGTAGGCGAAGTCGACGTAGCTCGGGTCCTCGTTCTGGTGGAAGTCGATGCCGCCGGAGGGGTGGGAGAAGAACAGGTGCGCGTAGCGCAGCATGTAGTCCACCTGGATGAGCGCCCACGACGACGCGACGGCGATGACGGCGAGGCCCGCGAGCACCGAGGCGCGCACCGGGTCGGCATCGCGGGTCTGGATCAGCACGATGCCGACCGCGCTGAGGCTCACGAGGCTTCCAGGGCGCGACCGCGATCGCGACGACGACGCCGATCACGATGCTCACGGTCCCGCGGAGGAGGAGGGTGTGGTGCGGCGGGGTCTTCATGGACCGATGGTGCAACTGGAGGCGGGAATGCGATGTCGCACCGCGCGGTTATCGTTGAGGTTCGCCCGGCTGACCGCGGCGCGCTCCCGCTGCCTGCACGACACTCGAGGAGACACCGCCATGACCGCGACCGACACCGTGAAGACGACCACCGGCCCGATCCTCACCCCGGCGCAGAACCGCGTCGTGTGGCTGCTGCTGGCGGCGGCTTTCGTCGCGATTCTCAACGAGACGACGATGGGCGTCGCGATCCCGCACCTCATCGACGACCTCGGCATCACCGCTGTCGCCGCGCAGTGGCTGACGACGGCGTTCATGCTCACGATGGCCGTCGTCATCCCGACCACCGGCTTCCTGCTGCGCCGCTTCACGACCCGCGCCATCTTCGGCGCGGCGATGGGGCTGTTCTCGACCGGAACGCTCGTCGCCCTTCTGGCTCCGGGGTTCGAGGTGCTGCTCGTCGGCCGGGTCATCCAGGCGTCGGGCACGGCGATCGTCATGCCGTTGCTCATGACGACGCTGATGAGCGTCGTGCCGGCTCAGCACCGCGGCCGAATGATGGGGCGCGTGAGCGTCGTCATCTCGCTCGCACCGGCGATCGGGCCGACGATGGCGGGGCTCGTCCTCGACAACCTCACGTGGCGGTGGATCTTCGCGATCGTGCTGCCGGTGGCCATTGCGGCACTCATCGCGGGCGTGCGCTGGATCCCGAACATCGGCGAGCAGACGCACGCGCCCATCGATGTGCTGTCGGTCGTGCTGTCGGCGCTCGGCTTCGGCGGTCTGGTGTTCGGTCTCAGTCAGATCGGCGGCGGGGGCCACGGCACCGACCCCGCCGCGCTGGCCGCGGCGACCGCCGCCACCACCACTCTCGTGGTGGCTCTCGTGATCGGCGCCGTGACGCTGGGCCTCTTCCTGTGGCGTCAGGTCGCGCTGCAGCGCAAGGACGACGCGCTGCTGGACCTCCGCATCTTCCGATCCGGCAACTTCTCACTGTCGGTCGCGCACTTCGCCGTCATGTCGATGGCCTTCTTCGGCACCATCACCGCCCTGCCGCTGTACCTGCAGAACACCGTCGGACTGTCGGCGAGCGAGTCGGGTCTGGTCGTCCTGCCCGGTGCGCTGGCGATGGGACTGCTGGGGCCCGTGATCGGGCGCATCTACGACCGCTGGGGCACGCGTGTGCTCCTACTGCCGGGGACGATCGTCGTGCTGGCGATCCTGTGGGGCTTCACGACGCTGACCGAGTCGACGCCGGTGTGGATCCTCGTGGTCACGCAGACGGTGCTCTCGATCGGGCTGGCGATGTCGTTCACGCCGCTGTTCACGGCATCCCTCGGCT
The DNA here is from genome assembly GCF_016907815.1 of Microbacterium aurum. Classification (NCBI taxonomy): domain Bacteria; kingdom Bacillati; phylum Actinomycetota; class Actinomycetes; order Micrococcales; family Microbacteriaceae; genus Microbacterium; species Microbacterium aurum. Next base: position 1,883,775 of record NZ_JAFBCQ010000001.1, on the reverse strand, counting down.
CACTCGAGCCGAAGTACTACTCCTACGGCAGCGCGACGGTCTCGACGGTGCAGCAGGTCGCCGGGGCTGCGGGGATCGCGGTGCTCATCGCCGTCATGTCGTCGGTGTCGCAGGCCGCCGTGGACTCCGGTGCGGCGGATGCCGCCGCGGGTGCGGCCGGGGCGCGCGCGGCGTTCCTGCTGGCCGCGATCATCGGGACCCCCCTGCTCATCAGCGCGTTCCTCATCCGCAAGCCGGCCGACGCCCCCGAGGGGATGCCCGCCGCGCACTGACGCGGCTCGATGTATCCGGCGGGCACTGCCCGCACTCCTCTCAGCGACGACACCGGCGTACCATCGGCGGTGCGAGAAGGAGACGGTCATGATCATCACGACCCCGGACCCCGCTGCTGCCGCCGGCTACGTTGCCGACCTCTATCGCGAGGACCTGGAGACGGACGGGTTCGTCTTCAGTCACACGCGTGCCATGGCCGTGAACCCGGAGGCGCTGCAGGCATTCGAGACGCTGATCCACGCGATCGTGCCTTCGATCGGGATCCGCACCTACGAGCTGGCGACGCTGGCCGCGGCCGCCGCGATCGGCTCACCCCACTGCCTGCTCGCCCACGGACGCAAGGCGCTGCGTGCCGAGGCGGTGGACGAGACCCAGTTGGCGAACATCGTCACGGGAGCGGACGATGAGACGCTCAGCGCGGCCGACCACGCCGTCCTCGATTTCGCTCGCCGACTGTCGACCGATCCCGGCGACATGACCGACGCCGAGGCGCAGGCGCTGCGCGACGTGGGATTCGACGACCGTCAGATCGTCGACATCACCCTGGCGGCCGCCGCGCGCAACTACTTCAGTCGCGCGCTGCAGGCGCTCGCCGTTCCTGTGGAGGATGGCCTGGCCGGGCTCGACCCGCACCTGCGCCGCGTGCTTCGCGCCGCCGGAGGACCGGAGGCGGACGCCGCCGCGGAGGCGTGAGGCGAGGCGGTCAGTTCGTGCCGCAGCATCCTCCGCCGCAGCAGGACGCGCCGTCCTCGACGACGGTCAGCAGGTTCTTGTCATCGCTGACGGGCTGGAGCTGCGGGGTGGGGAGGTTCGAGGTCGCCATGAATCGATGATACGTCGCTGTCAACCCCCGGGCGCGGCGGCAGGCCGGGACGTAGCGTCGATGTCATGAGCACTCTGACAGGGAAGAAGGTCGCGTTCGTCGCGACCGACGGTTTCGAAGACAGTGAGCTGACCTCGCCGTGGAAGGCGCTGACGGATGCCGGCGCCACAGCGGTCCTGGTCTCCCCCGAGTCCGGAAGCATCGAGGGAAAGAACGGGCATTCGCAGTCGGTGGACCTCGCCTCGCGCCACGCCAGCGCGTCGGATTTCGACGCGCTCGTGCTGCCGGGCGGCGTCGTGAACGCCGATCATCTGCGGATGGACGAGGCGTCGGTCGCGTTCGCGCGCGACTTCTTCGCGCAGCACAAGCCGGTCGGCGCCATCTGCCACGCGGCGTGGCTTCTGATCGAGGCCGACGTCGTCGATGGGCGCACGCTCACGAGCTACCCCAGCCTGAAGACCGACCTCGTCAACGCCGGGGCTGAGTGGGTCGACGAGGAGGTCGTCGTCGACCAGGGGCTCGTCTCGAGCCGCACGCCCGACGATCTGCCCGCGTTCAACGCGAAGGTCGTCGAGGAGATCGCCGAGGGCGAGCACGCCGGTCAGACGACCTGACACCTGCGACCGACAGACGGATGCCGCGGCGAGATCGATCTCGCCGCGGCATCCGTCTGCGTGTCGGTCAGTCCCAGTCGAGGTAGTCCTCGATGAACCAGGAGGTCTCGCCGGGGTGCGTGAGTGCGAAGAAGTGCCCCGCGCCCTCGACGCCCTTGACGCTCACCAGACCCGGCGCCGTCGCTTGCAGCGCGGCACCGTTGTCGGCGGGGGTGACACGGTCATCGGCGCCCTGGATGACGAGCACCGGCGTGCCGTCGGCGATGGGCGCCCACTCGTCGGCCGGCGTGGCGGCCAGCGCCGCGGTCTGGACGGCGGCGAGCTCGGCCTGCGGCGCGAAGCTCTCACCGAAGACGGCGGCGAGCTCGCCCGTGAGCTCATCGGCGGTGGCGTCGCCGGTCTCGACGCCGAGCAGCAGCACGCCGTTCACGCGGTCGTGATGGTCGAGGGCGATGGTCCGCGCGACGGCGCCGCCGAAGGCGTGCCCGCCGACCCACGCGTCGTCGACGCCGAGCCCCGTGAGCACGTCGACGACGTCCTGGGCCAGGTCGTGCAGCGTGACGGCATCCGTCTGCGCGGTTCGCGTGCCGATGCGGATGACGCGGAAGTCCTCCTCCACGAGGATGCTGCCCAACGTGCCGAGGTAGGCGAAGTCGAGGCCCGCGGCGGGCAGGAGGACGACCACGGGGCCGGCGCCCTCGTCGAGGTACGGGACGGCGCGGCCGTCGGGTTCGAAGATCTGGCGCTCGGTTGCTGTCACGGTTCTCCATCTTAGGTGGACCTTCCCTGTCGCTCGGAGCCCGGCGGGGGCGGCGGGGGCGGCGGGGGCGGCGGGCAGTGAGCATCCCGCCGATCGCGATACGGTCGAGCGGAGCGGAGGCGACGTGAAGATCAAGAACCTGACGGCGTTCGTCGCGGTGGTGGATGCCGGAATGCACGCGCCGCGGGCGGCGCAGGCGCTGGGGGTGCCGCTGGCGTCGATCCACTCCTCGATCGAGAAGCTCGAAGACGAGGTCGGGCACCCGCTGATCGGGCGGGATGCCTCCCCGTGGCGGCTGACACCGGCGGGCGAGCTGCTGCTCGACGAGGCACGGCGGAGGATCGCGGACTCGCCCGCATCCGCGCCGCCTCGCACCACCGGCGGCGGCAAGGCCAAGGCCTCGAAGGGCACGGGCCGCGCGCCGATCGTCAAAGGTCAGCCGAAGCCCTACAAGAAGCGCCAGGGCCGCTGAAAGCAACAGCGGCGCGCCGCCGCGTACGCCTCGAGGCACTCGGACCCGAGCCGCAGCCGGGCGTAGACGTCGATCGTCTCGAGCGCGGCTTTCACGTCGTCCCGCGTCCCGCACAGGGTCAGCTTCCGTCCGAGCACCTTCGACACCCACGCATCCGCACCGAGGGCGATGCTGAAGCCCCAATTGCCGCGGCCGTAGTCGTCGTACGCGTCGCCGGGGGGATCCGGCCCTCGGCGACGTCGATGTGCTGGCGGTTCCCGGTACGCGGAACTTGCCCAAAATCGCCTCGAGGCCGTTCGGATTGTGCACGCTCGAGTCGAGGAGGTCGAAGTAGTTCCGGTCGCTGATCCCCGGCGGCTTGCGGATCGCGCTCGGCGCGTAGGGAACCGTCGAGGGTCAGGGTCGCGGGACTCCGACCGGGTCGAACGCGTCCAAGCCTCTCACCTTGAGGAGGAGGATGTGGACGTGGTCATCAGACGTTGACGCGGAACTGGAGAAAGTGCCTCTCGTGCACTTCCGGCTTCGAGGGCCAGACGTCGTATCGTTCAACGCCGAGTGCGTGCACGATGCGAACGGCAAGTCCGGTCTCCTCCAGGACCTCACGTACGACGGCAGCCGCCGGCGTCTCGCTCTGCTCGATCGTCCCCGCTGGCACCTGAACACCCGCCACGTCGAGCGGCACGCCGTCGTGCGTGAACACAAGGAGCTGGTCGTCATGCACGACATCTCCGACGACCTTCCGAACGGGCCTGCGTTCCGGACCGCCGCTCATGCATCGCCCCGACGGGCCACGCCCGTATCCAACGGGCCGGGCGCGATCACGTCGAGCCCTACCTCACCCGCAGAGTCGCCGAGCCGCTTGTCGTACGTGAGGATGGCGTCGACATCCAGGCGAATCGCCGCCTCGAGATGCAAGGCGTCGAGGGTGCGTAGGTACGGCATCGGCAAGAACCCGGCGGATCGGTACGTTGCTCGGTCGAGCGCCGCGAGCGACACGCCATCGAGGATCGCGCTGACCTTCGCTTGATCCCGCCCTTCCCGCACTGCCATGCGACGCAGTTCGGTTTCGAGCAGATCGCTTGAGACGAGCCTGGCGCGCGTCTGATCGAGCCAATCCAGCAGGGCTCGCGTTTCCGGCTGCAGGACGAGCAGCGCTCCGAGCGCAGACGTGTCGGCATAGACGAGCGGAACACCGCTCACGCGCGGTCCTCACGTAGCTCATCGATGATCTGAGTCATTGGGCGGTCGTTTTCGGCTCCCGCCGGCTTCAGCGCAGCCCAGCCACCGACGCGCTTCGCATGACGAACGATCGGCAACGTGGGGCTCGGCGCATCGAGGGGGACGATACGGCCGACGGGAATTCCGCGGTTCGTCAGCACGAACGAATGCCCCTCGCCCACCTCCCGAAGCACGCGCCCGGACTCGTTGCGCAACTCGCGCTGCGACAGGCTCTCGATCTGCGGCTCGCCTGCACTCATGAGCACGATCGTAGCACCCGCGCTACACGTTGAAGCGGAACTCCACGACGTCGCCGTCAATCAACCGATCACAAGTCCCGCCCCGCACCGACTCATCACGCTGCCGGTCATGGTTAGTCCGCCGATTGCGCTCGACCGCGCGTCGAACCGGACGTCTGTGCCGCCAACGACCATGGCAATCTCAACGGTCACGAGCGGATAGGAAATCTCGTCCCCAAGAACGAGGATTCTCGGGTGCTTGAGGGCCAGGCTCTCCGCCGAATCCCACTGCCGAAACTGGACCTGAACATCATCGCCGTTCGGGTAGCGCACGCGAAGATAGCTCCCGTTCGGCGGGCTCTCGACATCTGACGGGTCACCCGCGATATCCCAGTCATTCGCGAGGAGTTGAGCGCGGCCCTCGTGCGATGTCGTTAGCATCCGCATGCTGAGGAGAAGGTAGCCCTCCTCATCGCGCTCAAACCAGATCAGCGGCGCGCCACGAAAGACGACCATGTGAGGGGTCTCGTGATAGTAATTGCCGCCCACAATCGCGACGACCTCACGTCGCATCCACTCGAACCGACCGCGCACGGTAGAAGATTGCGGCTTCGCCTTGAGCTCTCGACATTGCTCGGCGGTCAGAGCATCGGCCTTCGCGTGGTGAGTCGCACAAAGGGCGAGCATCCCGGCTGGATTGTGATGCGGGCCTTCATGCCAGGGTGGATCGAAGTGGTGATACTCGAGGTAGGGATTCCCGCACCCGACCACGGGGCAGCCGAAGCCGACTTCACGCCGCAATTGCCGCCGTACATCAGCGGGAGGTCGGCGCGGAATGTCTTGCATTATCGGGATCTCCTGATACCTAACTGTGGCGGAACTCCACCACGTCGCCGTCCTGCATGATGTAGTCCTTGCCCTCCAGGCGTGCCTTGCCGGCGGCGCGCGCCGCGGCGACGGATCCAGTCTCCACGAGGTCGTCGAACGAGATGACCTCGGCCTTGATGAAGCCCTTCTCGAAGTCGGTGTGGATGACGCCGGCCGCCTGGGGAGCCTTCCAGCCCTTCCCGATCGTCCACGCCCGCGCTTCCTTCGGCCCGGCGGTGAGGTAGGTCTGCAGGCCCAGCGTGTCGAACCCGATGCGGGCGAGCTGGTCGAGCCCGGACTCGTCCTGACCGGTCGAGGCGAGCAACTCCGCGGCATCCTCCGGATCGAGGTCGATGAGCTCGGACTCGATCTTCGCGTCGAGGAAGACGGCTTTCGCGGGGGCGACGAGCTCCGCCAGCGCCGCCTTGCGCGCGGCATCCGTCAGCACCGCCTCGTCGACGTTGAAGACGAAGATGAACGGCTTGGCCGTGAGCAGGCCGAGCTCCTTGATCGGCGCGAGATCGAGGCCGGATGCCGAGAGCAGCTCACCCCGCTGCAGCGCGTCACGCGCCGCCTCGGCCGTGGCGAGCACCGAGGGGTCGAGCTTGCGGCCGCGCACCTCCTTCTCGTAGCGCGTGATCGCCTTCTCCAGCGTCTCGAGGTCGGCCAGCTGCAACTCGGCGTTGATGGTCTCCATGTCGGATGCCGGGTCGACCTTGCCGTCGACGTGCACGACGTCGTCATCGGCGAAGCCGCGCACGACCTGCGCGATCGCGTCGGCCTCGCGGATGTTCGCGAGGAACTTGTTGCCGAGCCCCTCGCCCTCGCTCGCGCCGCGCACGATGCCGGCAATGTCGACGAACGAGACCGGAGCCGGGAGGATCCGATCGGAGTGGAAGATCTCCGCGAGCTTGGTCAGCCGCTCGTCGGGCAGGTTCACGACGCCGACGTTCGGCTCGATCGTCGCGAACGGATAGTTCGCCGCGAGCACCTCGTTCTTGGTCAGCGCGTTGAACAGGGTCGACTTGCCGACGTTGGGAAGACCCACGATTCCGATGGTAAGAGCCACGGGATATCAGTCTACGTGGCTGCGACTACGGCCTCCGCGCCCGGTACGCGTGCGTGACATACGGCAGCGCTACGCTCTGGTCTCCGACCGCGCCGACCTCGTCGAACAGCGCGCCGATCTCGCGGTCGATGCGCGCTCGCTCGTCGGCGGATGCCGTGATGATGTAGCTCCGGGAGTGCACCATCGCCGTCAGGGTCTGCCGCGTCACCGGGCGTTGCCAGCGCCAGGTGCGCGTCTCCAGCGGCCCGAAGGCGACGCCACGACCGGTCCATCGCCCGCCAGCAGCTGCTCCGCGTGGCTGCCCTTCATGATCGCCGTCAGCCGCGCCACCCACGGCACCGATTCATCGCGGATGTTCCAGATGAGCCCCAGCACCCCGCCGGGGCGGAGCACGCGACCGATCTCCGCGCTCCCGGCGACGGGATCGACCCAGTGCCAGGCCTGGCCCAGTACCGCGGCATCGAGGCTCTCGTCGGGAAGGCTCAGGGTCTCCGCGGCGCCGATCAGCGTCTGCACACCCGGCACCACGTCGCGCAGGCGCGCGAGCATCGCGGCATCCGGGTCGACCGCGACCACGTCGGCGCCGAGCGTCGCGACGACCTTCGTGAGCTTGCCCGTCCCCGCACCGATATCGGCTACGCGCGGGCGACGACCTGCCGGCTCGAGCAACCACGCCACGGCCTCGGCGGGATAGTCCGGCCGGCCCTCGTCATATGCCCCGGCCGCCGCCCCGAAACTGGTCGCCATCTCGTCGCGCGTCGCCATGATCCCGACCCTACGCGTCGCCTCGCCCCCGGAGGGCGTTCCGAAAGCAGGGTCGATCGGCACACACGCCGCCCGAGGACCTCGTCTGGACCGATTCGCCCTGTTTCGGAACGGACAGCGCCCGAGACCCGGCTGGCCGCCTCGGCCGCCGGGCCGCCGGGTCGCCGGGCCACCGGGGTCGCCGACCGCTGCTCCCCCGGGACGAGGTTCGAGACGGCGCGGCGCGCCTCCGCCGGACGACCGCGCCGGCGACGGAGGCTGTGGGCGTGGCCCTGGACTTCACCGCGATCGACTTCGAGACGGCCAACAATTCCAGCGCCTCGGCGTGCGCCGTCGGCCTCACCCGCGTCCGCGACGGTCGCGTGGTCGCCACCGCCGGCTGGCTCATCAAGCCACCGGCCGGGCACGACCGCTTCTTCGAGCTGAACATCGGCATCCACGGCATCGGCCCCGCTGATGTCGTGGACGCCGCCGACTGGACGACGCAGCTGGCCGACCTCACCGCCTTCATCGGCGACGACGTGCTCGTGGCGCACAACGCCGGTTTCGACATGACGGTCCTGCGTCGCGCGTGCGAGGTGACGGATGCCGAGTGCCCGCCATACCGCTACGTGTGCAGCTTGCAGGTGTCGCGGAAGACGTACGACCTCGCGTCGTACCGGCTCCCCCTTGTCGCAGCAGCCGCCGGTTTCCTCGACTTCGCCCACCACGACGCCACCGCCGACGCCCTGGCCTGCGCGCACATCATGATCGACGCGGCGCACCGCGCGGGCGCGCAGGACGTCGTCGAGCTCGCCATGCTCCTGGGGCTGCGCGTGCCGCAGATCCCGGCCGCTGCGCCGGCCGTGACGGCGGCCGTCTGACCCGCCGTCTGGGCGGTGTCGCAGGCGCATGCGCCGCGATGTCGGAAGGGTGCGGCACGCTGTGATCATGGATGCCGTCATCGTCACCGCCCTCGTCGTCGCGAGCCTGTTCGCCGGCCTGCTGGCCGGCTGGTTCGCCGGCGCGGCCCGCGCGTCCGAGCGCGCCGCGCGTGAGCGCGCCGACCTCGTCGCGCGCGTGGCCGCCGCCGACGCCTCTGCGCGCTCGCTCGCCGACCAGCTCGAGCAGCAGCGCTCCCTCACCCGCGAGCTCGGCGCGCAGTCGCGTGCGGAGCAGCTCGCCCAGCAGGAGCGCGATCGCCGCGAGCAGCTCGTCCTGCGGGCGCTGGCGCCGGTCCAGGAGTCGCTGCAGTCGATGCAGCACAAGGTCGACGAGCTCGAGCGCGAGCGACAGACCCAGTACGGCTCGCTCGCCGAGCAGCTGCGTCGCTCCCACGAGGCGGACGAGGCGCTGCGCGCGACCACCGAGTCGCTCGCCGGGGCGCTGCGCTCCAACGCGACGCGCGGCGTCTGGGGCGAGACGCAGCTGCGCCGGGTCGTGGAATCGGCAGGACTCACCCGCTACGTCGACTTCGACACGCAGTCCACGCTGACCTCGGATGCCGGGGCGGGTCGCCCCGACCTCGTCGTGCGCCTTCCTGGCGGCAAGGCGCTCGCCGTCGACGCGAAGGTTCCCCTGGATGCGTATCTCGAGGCATCCGCCATTCCGTTCACCGCCCAGGGGGAACAGGGCGCCCGACGCGCGCAGCTGCTGCAGAAGCACGTCAAAGCCGTGCGCGCCCACGTCGACGCGCTGGCCGGCAAGCGGTACTGGACGGGATTGGACTCCAGCCCGGAGTTCGTGGTCTGCTTCATCCCCAGCGAGTCGCTGCTGGCCGCCGCGCTCGAGGAGGATCCCAGTCTGCTCGACTACGCGTTCTCGCGGCGCGTGGCGCTCGCCTCGCCCGTGAACCTCTGGGCGGTGCTGAAGACCGTCGCCTACACCTGGACGCAGCAGGACGTCTCCACCGAGGCGCGGCGGCTGTTCGACCTCGGCAGCGAGCTGTACCAGCGCCTCGGCGGGCTCGCGTCGCACGCCGAGGACCTGCGGCGGGCGATCGAGCGGACGGTGGACAGCTACAACCGCTTTGCCGGTTCGCTGGAGTCGCGCGTGCTCGTCAGCGCGAGACGGTTCCCCGGCATCGATGACACGAAGCTCGAGGCGACCGCGGCCCCGGCTGTCATCGAGAAGACGCCGAGGAAACTCGTCGCTCCCGAACTCGTGGAAGGCATCGCGGCAGATGTCGGCGCGCTGCGCGATCGCCTCTCAGCCGCCGGGGAAGAAGTTCAGCAGGCCGATGACGGAGAGGGAGACGGCCACGAACGCACCGATCATCCACCAGGCACTGATCTGATGGCCTTCCGGCAGGCGTCGGCGCAACAGGACGTCCGGTCGCCGCGCGGGGTCGACGGGAACCGCGATCTGCCCTGTTCTCGGACTGCTCGATGCTGCGGACACTGTGACCCCCGGATTGCGTGATGCGAACGTGTCGCCGGTGACACCGCCTCATATTCTGCCAGACGCACCCCTCGTTGTCCCTGGAGGCACCCCGGGAAAGGCGTCAGCCGGTCACAGCCATTTCGAGGTGAGGTGCTCGGAGGAGATGCGCCGCAGCGTCCCCGAGGCGCCGCGCAGCACCACGCTCTCGGTGTAGACGAAGTCGCCGTCGCGACGCACGCCCCCGACGAGCTCGCCGTTGGTGACACCGGTGGCGACGAAGATCGTGTTCTTGCCGGTGACGAGTTCGTCGGCCTCGTAGACGTAGTCGTCCAGGCGCAGTCCGGCGTCGATTCCGCGCTGCTTCTCGTCGTCGTCCCGGGGCCACAGCCGCCCCTGGATGTGACCGCCCAGCGCCTTGATCGCGCACGCCGTGGCGACACCTTCCGGACTGCCCCCCACCCCGATGCACATGTCGGTGCGGGCATTGTGCCGCGCTGCGTTGATGCCGCCGGCGACATCGCCGTCGCTCATCAGGCGGGTTCCGGCACCGGCTTCGCGGATCTCGTCGATGAGACGGGAGTGGCGCGGCCGGTTCAGCACCGACACGACAAGCTCTTCGACGGGCTTGCTCAGCGCCTTCGCGAGGCGGCGGATGTTCTCCCCGACGGGAAGGCGGATGTCGACGACTCCGATGCCGGCGGGGCCGGTGACGATCTTGTCCATGTAGAACACGCTCGATGCGTCGAGCATCGAGCCCCGGTCCGAGACGGCGAGCACGGACAGGGCGTTGTTGCGCCCCTCCGCGGTGAGTGAGGTGCCGTCGATGGGGTCGACGGCGACGTCGCACTGCGGGCCGCGCCCGGTGCCGACGTGCTCGCCGTTGAACAGCATGGGCGCGTTGTCCTTCTCCCCCTCCCCGATGACGATGACGCCGTCGAAGTTGACCGTCGTGAGGAAGGCGCGCATCGCATCGACGGCAGCACCGTCGGCGAGTTCCTTCTGACCGCGGCCGATGTAGGGCACCGAGCGGATCGCCGCCGCCTCGGTCGCGCGCACCAGTTCGAGTGCGAGGTTGCGGTCAGGGTGCAGAGGACTCATGTCCGCGGTCAGGCTCACCATGCCGCCAGCCTAGGCCGCGACCGCCCCCGCCGAACAGGATTCCGGTGGCACGGACGTGAAGGAACCGCGTTTCTTTCCACGTCGGCAAGCCGCCCGGGCGCGCGTTTTGTCCGGCGGCCCCCTCACGGGCCGGTGGCGTGCTTCGCTAGGCTGGGCATGCAATCGCCGCAGAACGTCAGGAGCAGAAGTGCCAGTCGCAACCCCCGAGCAGTACGCCGAGATGCTGGACAAGGCGAAGGCGGGCGGATACGCCTTCCCCGCGATCAACGCCGCCAGCTCGCAGTCGGTCAACGCCGTGCTGCAGGGCCTCACCGAAGCAGGCTCCGACGGCATCATCCAGGTCACCACCGGCGGCGCCGATTACTTCGCCGGGCACACGGTCAAGGGTCGCGCCACCGGCGCCATCGCCTTCGCGAAGTTCGCCACCGAGGTCGCCAAGAACTACCCGGTCACGGTCGCGCTGCACACCGACCACTGCCCCAAGCCGGCACTCGAGGACTTCGTGCTTCCGCTGATCGCGGCATCCGAAGAAGAGGTCAAGGCCGGTCGCAACCCGATCTTCCAGTCGCACATGTGGGACGGCTCGGCCGTGCCGCTGGACGAGAACATCGAGATCGCGAAGCAACTGCTCCCCCGCATGAAGAACATCAACGCGATCCTCGAGGTCGAGATCGGTGTCGTCGGCGGCGAGGAGGACGGTGTCAAGCACGAGGGCTCCAACGAGGCGCTCTACACGACGATCGCCGACGTGGCGAAGTTCGTCGAGGCTCTGGGTCTCGGCGAGAACGGCCGCTACCTCGCGGCGCTGACTTTCGGCAACGTGCACGGCGTCTACAAGCCGGGCAACGTGAAGCTGCGCCCCGAGCTGCTCGGTGAGATCCAGGCCGCTATCGCGGAGAAGTTCGGCACGGGCCCCAAGCCCCTCGACCTCGTCTTCCACGGCGGCAGCGGCTCGACCCCCGAGGAGATCGCGCTCGCGGTCGCCAACGGCGTCGTGAAGATGAACATCGACACCGACACGCAGTACGCGTTCACGCGCTCGGTCGCGGGCTTCATGTTCCGCAACTACGACGGCGTCCTGAAGGTCGACGGCGGCGTCGGCAACAAGAAGGTCTACGACCCGCGCGCGTGGGGCAAGGTCGCCGAATCGGGGATGGCCGCCCGCGTCGTCGAGGCCACGCAGCAGCTGGGCTCTGCGGGTCACTCGATCAGCGCCTGATTCCGCGCGCCGCGCGTTCGCGCGGTCGAAAACAGCATGCGCGCCCGATTGTTTCGGGCGCGCATGCTGTTTTGTGGCACGCATGCCGCGAGCGGGAGCGGATGCCGGGCCGCGTTGCCCCGGGTCCCGCAGGCGCAGGTGGGCGGATGCCGAGCCTCGCGGCGCCGGGCGCTATGCGCCGAAGTGGCTCGCGACGGCGGGGTCTCCCAGCAGCGGGACCGTCAGGCAGATGCTCGCGATCACGAAGGTGACGATCGCGCCGACCAGCGGGATCCACCAGCTGAGGCGGCGTGCCACGAGCGAACGCCAGGCCGTGACGGCGGTGGCGACCCACCCCACGACGAACACCACCGCACCGATGCGTCCCCAGAGGTCCCCCTGCGCGGTGTTGGTGAACGTCTCGTCGATACCGGCGACCTGCATCCAGGTCTGCGCGAAGTCGGTGAAGTGCCACAGCTGCGGCACGGCGCTCAGCACGGTCACCAGACCGTAAGCGAGCAGCGCGACCGTGATGATGCGGTCGGCGGGGCGCGTCGGGCGCGCCGGCGCGGTCGTCGGACGCGCCGCCGGCGGATGCGCCGGCGCCGCGGGCGGGGCCGCGACGGGGGCGGGAACCTGCGGCAACGGCTCGCGGATCGCGGCGCGCTGCTGCTCGGGGGTGGCGTACTCGCCGTACTGCGGCCGGTCGGGCAGCGTGCTCGCCGCCGGCGACGTGCTCGCCGCGGGGACCGCGGCGCCGTGCGGTCGGGCGGCCGCGGCATCCGCACCGGGCGTCACCGAGCGCTCATCCGCCCCGGGCGTCCCGGGTGCCGGTCGCGGCTGGGGGGCCTGCTCGCTCACGCGCGCGACCGTCCCCCCAGCGCGCGCTCGTCGCGACGACCGCTGGAGTCCTGGCGCAGCTCCTTCGGCAACGAGAACATGAGGTCCTCCTCGGCGGTGCGCACCTCCTCGACGTCGCGGTACCCCGCGCCGGAGAGCTCAGCAAGCACCTCCTGCACGAGCACCTCGGGAACCGATGCGCCGCTCGTCACACCCACGGTGACCACGCCGTCGAGCCACGACTGCTGGATCTCGTGCGCATAGTCCACGCGGTAGGCGGCCTGTGCGCCGTACTCCAGCGCCACCTCGACGAGCCGCACGGAGTTGGACGAGTTGGCCGATCCCACGACGATCACGAGGTCGGCATCCTTCGCGACCTTCTTGATCGCGACCTGGCGGTTCTGCGTCGCGTAGCAGATGTCGTCCGACGGCGGATCGTGCAGTTCGGGGAACCGCTCGCGCAGCCGCCGCACGGTCTCCATGGTCTCGTCGACGGACAGCGTCGTCTGCGAGAGCCACACGACCTTCGACGGATCCTTCACTTCGACCCGGTCGGCCTCGTCGGGCGAGTTGACGACGGTGACGTGATCGGGCGCTTCTCCGGCGGTGCCTTCGACCTCCTCGTGACCGTCGTGGCCGATCAGCAGGATCTCGAAGTCGTCGCGGGCGAAGCGCACCGCCTCGCGGTGCACCTTCGTCACGAGCGGGCAGGTCGCGTCGATCGCCTGGAGACCCCGATCGGATGCCGCGTTCACGACCGCGGGAGAGACGCCGTGCGCGCTGAAGACGACGTGCGCGCCGCTGGGGACCTCGTCGACCTCCTCGACGAAGATCGCCCCCTTAGCCTCGAGCTCGGTGACGACGTGGATGTTGTGCACGATCTGCTTGCGCACGTAGACGGGGGCGCCATAGCGCTCGAGCGCCTTCTCGACGGCGATGACGGCGCGGTCGACGCCGGCGCAGTAGCCGCGCGGCGACGCCAGCAGCACCCGCTTGGCGCCGGCCACCGGGTTATCCTGAAGCCGTCCGCGCGGCCCGGGAATGTGGGGCGTCGGAAGACGGATCGCGGTGCTGGTCACCTCTCGATTCTAGAGAGCCCACACTGAGCGACGGCCGCATGCGCGGCGGAAAGGCAGTCGATGGCTTCGTTCGAGCCCGCCCCGGGGCAGACTCCGCCGCCGGACTCGGTGCATCCTCGCGAGTCCTCCCCCGACGCGCCGACGTCGGTGTCGCGGCTGAACGAGACGATCCGCGGCTTCATCTCCGGGTGGGGCTCGGTCTGGGTCGAGGGCGAGATCACGGCGTGGAACCTCCGCGGCGGGCACGTGTTCGGACGGCTCAAGGATGCGTCCGGCGACGCCATGATCTCCTTCCGCCTGTGGTCCTCGACGCTGCAGCGGCTGCCCGCCGATATGCGCGATCTGAAGCTCGGCGACCGGGTCGTCGCGTGCGTGAAGAGCGACTACTTCGTGAAGTCGGGCGACTTCACCTTCACGGTCTCCGCGATGCGGCACACCGGGCTCGGCGATCAGCTCGAGCGTCTCGAGCGCCTGCGCGCGCAGCTGCGCGCCGAGGGCCTTTTCGATCCGGCGCGCAAGAAGCGATTGCCGTTCCTGCCGCACGTCATCGGCCTCATCACGGGCGAGCGCAGCGACGCCGAGAAGGACGTGCACCGCAACGCCGAGCTGCGCTGGCCGCAGGTGCGGTTCCGCACGATCCACGCCGCCGTGCAGGGCGACCGCTGCGTCCCCGAGACGATCGCCGCGCTGAAGGTGCTCGACGCCGCCCCCGAGGTCGACGTGATCGTCATCGCCCGCGGCGGCGGCGACCCGCAGACGCTCCTCGGGTTCAGCGACGAGCGACTGCTGCGGGCGGTGGCCGCGGCATTCACCCCCATCGTCTCCGCGATCGGCCACGAGAACGATCACCCGCTCCTCGATGACGTCGCCGACCTCCGCGCATCGACGCCGACGGATGCCGCCAAGCGCGTGGTCCCGGATGTCGCCGAGCAGCGCGCGCTGGTCCAGCAGCTGCGGGCCCGCGCGCGCACCCGGTTGACCCAGCGCGTCGCCCACGACATCGCCCAACTGGAGCAGCTGCGCTCGCGCCCCGTGCTGCGCACCCCGGAGTCGATGCTCACGGCGCGCTCGCACGAGATGTGGACGCTGGTCTCCCGCGGCCGCGAGATCGTCACTCGGCGGGTGGATGCCGCGGACCGCCAGTCGGCGCAGCTGCGGGCGTCGCTTCGCGCCCTCTCCCCCGGCGCGACCCTCGCCCGCGGCTACGCCATCGCCCACGTCGGCGACGGCGTCATCGTGCGCGACGCGGCGCAGGCGCCCGCCGGCGCCGCCGTCACGGTGACCGTCGCTGAGGGATCCTTCGCCGCCCGTTCGGAAGGTCCCGTCGCCGAAGGCCGCGCCGACGCCGACCAGTGAGGCGCGCGCACGTCACGTCGCCGTTGCCGCGCGGCGGGGCCGTCACCGCTCCCGCCTAGAATGGACGCCATGACCAGCGACAGCGCCGCCGACGTCGCGGACCTCACGTTCGAGCAGGCCAGGGACGAGCTCGTGCGCGTCGTCGCCGAGCTCGAACAGGGCGCCCCGACCCTGGAGCACTCGCTGACGCTGTGGACCCGCGGCGAGGCCCTCGCGGCACGCTGCGAGGAGTGGCTGCTGGGCGCGAAGCGTCTGCTCGACGCCGCCCGGCCGACGGACACGGCGTCGTGATGGCCACGACACCGCGCGTCGTCGCCGAGCTCGGTCGCCCCGAGACCCCGCAGGAGACCGCCGACCGCAAGGCCGCGTCCTCGCAGGCGTACCGCCAGAGCAAGACCTTCCGCAACTTCGTGACCGCTCTGCTGGTGACGGTGGCGATCGTCGCGGTGGTGTACTTCGGCGTCCCCCGGGGATCCCTGCCCGAGCCGGAGCCGGTCGACGTCGCCGCAGCGGCGGAGAGCGCGTCGGCATCCATCGGCCACCCCGTCCTCGTCCCGACGGTGCCGGACAGCTGGCGCGCGAACTCCGCGCGGCTGGAGGGCAGCAGCATGTGGCGCGTCGTGTACGCACCGAAGACCGGCTACATCCGCATCGCGCAGGGCATCGGGCAGTCGGCCGACGCCGACGCCGACGCGTGGACATCTCGCATCCTCGGCGGATTCGCGCCGACCGGCACGGTGAACATCGACGGCATCGAGTGGGACGAATACACGATCGCCTCATCGGCACGTTCCGACACGGTGTCGTATGCGATCTCGACGGATGCCGGGAGCGATGTCGTCCTGATCTACGGCGCGACCGACGCCGACACGGCCGCGACAGCGGCCGAGGGTGTCGCCGACCAGATCCGCGACCTGCGGGAGGAGACCCGATGACCGATGCCGTGCGCCCCACCCCCGCGAGCGTCTGGGCCGAGATGCGCGAGGGCAACGAGCGCTTCGTGACGGGCGCGCCCCGGCATCCGCGTCAGGACGTCGACCGTCGCGCCGAGCTCGCACACACGCAGACCCCCCGCGCCGCGCTGTTCGGCTGCTCCGACTCGCGACTGGCGGCGGAGATCATCTTCGATCAGGGGCTCGGCGACCTGTTCGTCGTCCGCAACGCCGGCCAGGTGGCGTCCGACTCCGCGATCGCCAGCCTCGAGTACGCCGTCGCGGTGCTCGACGTGTCGGTGATCATCGTCCTCGCCCACGACGAATGCGGTGCCGTGCGCGCCGCCATCGACTCCACGGCGATCGACTCCCCCGAACTCCCGCCGCACATCTGGCGCCTCATCGCCAAGATCGTGCCCGCCGCCCGCACCGTCCTGCGCGCGAGCGACGCCATCGACCCGCGGTCGCTCGATGCCGAGGACGTCGGCATCGAGCACCTCGGCAACACGATCGAGGACGTGCTGGCCAGCTCCCGGCTCATCTCCGACGCTGTCGCCGACGGGCGCCTCGCCATCGTGGGCGCCAACTACCGCCTGAGCGAGGGCCGGGCCATCCCCCACGTGATGGTCGGGCTCGACGCCTGACCCGCCGACACCCGCACTGCACCCGCAGCCACCAGGAAACGAGGACGTGACCGCCATGACCGACACCGCCGACTACCGCATCGAGCACGACACGATGGGAGAGGTGCGCGTCCCGAAGGACGCGCTGTACGCCGCGCAGACCCAGCGCGCCGTCGAGAACTTCCCCATCTCGGGCACGGGCCTGGAGTCGACGCAGATCGCCGCGCTCGCCCGCATCAAGAAGGCCGCCGCCCTGGCCAACAAGGAGCTCGGCACGCTCGACGGCGCGATCGCGGACGCCATCGCCTGGGCGGCGGATGAGGTCATCACCGGCCGCTACGACGCGCACTTCCCGGTCGACACGTACCAGACCGGCTCGGGCACGAGCTCGAACATGAACATGAACGAGGTGCTCGCCACCCTCGCGACGCAGCACCTCGGCGCCACCGTGCACCCCAACGACCATGTCAACGCGTCGCAGTCGTCGAACGATGTCTTCCCCACGTCCGTGCACATCGCGGTGACGCAGGCCCTCATCGACGACCTCATTCCGGCGCTCGACCACCTCGCCGTCGCCCTCGAGGCGAAGGCAGAGCTGTGGAAGGATGCCGTGAAGTCCGGCCGCACGCACCTGATGGACGCGACGCCGGTCACCCTCGGCCAGGAGTTCGGCGGGTACGCCCGCCAGATCCGCCTCGGCATCGAGCGCGTGCAGGCCGTCCTCCCCCGCGTCGGCGAGGTTCCCCTCGGCGGCACCGCCGTCGGCACCGGCATCAACACCCCGCTCGGCTTCCCGCAGAAGGTGATCGAGCTGCTCGCCGCGGAGACCGAGCTGCCGATCACCGAGGCGAAGGACCACTTCGAGGCGCAGGCGAACCGCGACGGTCTCGTCGAGGCATCCGGTGCCCTCCGCACCATCGCCGTCTCGCTCACCAAGATCAACAACGACCTGCGCTGGATGGGCTCGGGCCCCAACACCGGCCTCGGCGAACTGCACATCCCGGACCTGCAGCCCGGGTCCTCGATCATGCCCGGCAAGGTGAACCCGGTCGTCCCCGAGGCGACCCTGATGGTGTGCGCGCGGGTCATCGGCAACGACGCGACCGTCGCCTGGGCGGGCGCGTCGGGCTCGTTCGAGCTCAACGTCGCGATCCCCGTCATGGGCACCGCACTGCTGGAGTCCATCCGGCTCCTGTCCAACGCGATGCGGGTGCTCGCCGACAAGACGATCGACGGCCTCGTCGCCAACACCGAGCGCGCCGCCGCGTTCGCCGGCATGTCGCCGTCGATCGTGACCCCGCTGAACAAGCTCATCGGCTACGAGGCGGCCGCGAAGATCGCCAAGCACGCCGTCGCGAAGGGCATCACGGTGCGCGAGGCGGTCATCGACCTCGGCTACGTCGAGCGGGGCGAGCTGACCGAGGCGCAGCTCGACGAGAAGCTCGATCTGCTGTCGATGACCCACCCGGGTTGATAATCGGAGAGTGAACCGCACCGCCAGCACCACACGGGCCGTTCCGGCGCGGCGCGTGCGCACGCTGGTGCTCCTGCTCGCCGTCGTGGCGGCGGGGTTCGCGGTCACCGCGCTGGCGCTGCTCGTGCTGCACGCGTTGACCGCGTTTCCGCTGTCGTGGGCCGGAGTGGCGGTGTTCGCGGCATCCGCCGTGATCACGCTCGCCGTCATCGGAGTCGTCGGGTGGACGCTGCTCGCCGACGTCCCCGCCGCCGACACCGCGGAGGGGTCGTTCGACGCCCACCGGCGCCTGCTCGACGACGTGCGGCACGAGCTGAAGACCCCGATCACGATCGTGCGCGGCCACCTCGAGGTGATGAATCCCACCGACCCCGAGGACGTCGCCGCGATCCGGGCGCTCGGCATCGCCGAACTCGACCGCATGACCCGCCTCATCGGCGACATCGATCTGCTCGCCACCGTCGAAACCGACCAGCTGACGATCGGCGACGTGGAGCTCACGGGCCTCACGCAGCGCATCGCCGAGATGGTCGCCGTGATCCCAGGGCACGACTGGGCCGTGGAACAGACCGCGCAGGGCGTCATCCGCGGCGACCGCGATCGGCTGCTGCAGGCGTGGCTGCAGCTCGCCGACAACGCCGCCAAGTACACCGCTCCCGGCACGCCCATCGAGCTCGGCAGCGCCGTGTACCCCTCCGGAGCGCAACTGTGGGTGCGTGATCACGGCCCCGGCATCCCTCCCGCGATGCGCCATCGCATCTTCCGCCGCTTCGACCGCGGCGTCGGCCGCCGCACCGTCGGCGGGTCGGGATTGGGGCTCGCGATCGTCGATGCCATCGCGAAATCGCACGGCGGGCGGTGCATCGTCGCCGACACCCCCGGCGGCGGTGCTACGTTCACGGTGGAGATCCCGATCGGCACCCGAGCGACCCTCCCGACGCCGGTGCGTGCCGGCGACGTCGTTCTGCAGCGAGAGGCCTCTGGATGACCCGCATCCTCGTCGTCGACGATGAACCGCACATCGTCTCCCTCGTGACCCGGGCGCTGCGCGCCGAGGGCTTCGACACCGTCGACGCGGACGACGGCCAGGCTGCGCTGGACCGCGCGCTCGCCGGCGACATCGGCCTCATGATCCTCGATGTGGGCCTGCCCACGATGGACGGCTTCGACGTGCTGCGCCACCTCCGCGCCGCGGGCGAGACGCTGCCGGTCATCATGCTCACGGCGCGCAGCTCGGCCCACGACGCCGTCGACGGGCTGGATGCCGGGGCCAGCGACTACGTGCCGAAGCCGTTCTCGGTCGCCGAGCTCATGGCCCGCGTGCGGTCGCGGCTGCGGGAGCGCACCGGCGCCATCACGATGATCCTGACGCAGGGCGAGGTGACCCTCGACATCCTCGCCCGCCGCACGACCGTCGCGGGTCGCGAGATCGACCTGTCGGCACGGGAGTTCGCCCTCGCGGAGCAGTTCCTGCGCCACCCCGGCGCGGTGCTCACCCGCGAGGAGCTGCTGAGCCGCATCTGGGGGCTCGATTTCGATCCCGGATCCAACGTCGTGGACGTGTACGTCCGGTATCTGCGCACGAAGCTCGGCGCCGACCACATCGTGACGGTGCGCGGCGAGGGCTACCGCTGGGAGTAGTCCCCACCCCGAGGCAGTAACCGCGAGGGCTGTGGCCCCGAGGCCGACGCCCCGGGGCCACAGCGGGTCAGCCGAGCTCCCCCTGCTCCAGCAGGTCGGTCACGAGCGCCGCGATCGCCGAGCGCTCGGAGCGCGTGAGCGTGACATGCCCGAACAGGCCGTGGCCCTTGAGGGTCTCGATGACCGACGCGATGCCGTCGTGGCGACCGACGCGCAGGTTGTCGCGCTGGCCGACGTCGTGGGTGAGGACCACGCGCGAGTTCTGCCCCATGCGGCTGAGTACCGTCAGCAGCACGTTGCGCTCGAGAGACTGCGCCTCGTCGACGATCACGAACGCGTCGTGCAGCGAGCGGCCGCGGATGTGGGTGAGCGGCAGGACCTCGAGCAGTCCGCGGGCGACGACCTCCTCCAGGACGTTGCCCGAGACGACCGACCCGAGGGTGTCGAAGACCGCCTGACCCCACGGGTTCATCTTCTCGGCCTGGTCGCCGGGCAGGTAGCCGAGCTCCTGCCCGCCGACGGCGAACAGCGGCCGGAAGACGATGATCTTCTTCTGCTGCTGCCGCTCCAGCACCGCTTCCAGACCCGCGCACAGCGCGAGCGCGCTCTTACCAGTGCCGGCGCGCCCGCCGAGGGACACGATGCCGACCTCGGGGTCCAGCAGCAGGTCGATCGCGATGCGCTGCTCGGCCGAGCGGCCGTGCAGCCCGAACACGTCGCGGTCGCCGCGGACCAGGCGGTACTCGCCGTCGCCGGTGACGCGCCCGAGGGCCGACCCCCGCTCGGAGTGGATGACGAGGCCGGTGTTCACGGGCAGTCCCTTGACCTCCTCACCGGCGGCGACCTCGCTCTCGTAGAGATCGCTGATCTCGTCGCCCGACACGTCGATCTCGGCGATGCCCGTCCAGCCGCTGTCGACGGCCTGCTCGGCGAGGTATTCCTCCGCGTGGATGCCGAGGGATGCGGCCTTCACGCGCATCGGCAGATCCTTGGAGACGACGGTGACCTCCTGCCCCTCCTGCGCGAGATGCATGGCGACGGCGAGGATGCGCGTGTCGTTGTCGCCCAGCCGCATGCCGGCGGGCAGGACCGTCGGGTCGGTGTTGGTGAGCTCGACCCGCAGGGTGCCGCCGTCGCCGACGGGCACGGGGAAGTCCAGGCGGCCGTGCTCCACGCGCAGCTCGTCGAGGTGGCGCAGCGCCTGACGGGCGAAGTAGCCGATCTCGGGGTCGTGCCGCTTGCCCTCGAGCTCGGTCACCACCACGACCGGGACGACGACGGAATGCTCCGCGAACCGGAAGAAGGCCCGGGGATCGCTCAGCAGGACCGACGTGTCCAGCACGTAGGTGCGGAGGTCCTCATCGGCGTAGTCCGCGTCGTGCCGCTGGATCTGCCGCTGCTGCTGTGGTGCTCGTGTGGTCACAACCCGCTCCCGCCCCGGGGGTCTCACCCGGAAATCTCGAGTCGGCCGTGAGCCACGAGTCAGTGGAAGGCCGACCCGACCGGGCGCCTTGCCCGATGTGATGAACGTACGTCCGCCCGGGGGTCGGCAGCATCCGCGACACGCCGCGCGGAGATGACGGGGACGTTAACTTTCGAGAGCGCCGAGATCGAGTTCGCCGGTGGGCGCGTCGATCACGACGACGCGCGTCGTCGCCACCTGGGCTAGCGCGTCGCCGAGCAGCTGCAGGCTGTCGGCACCGGTGCCGATGTGCGGCGACACCCGGATGGTGGCGCCGCGGGCGGTGACCGTGACCCCGTGGTTGGCGAGAGCCGCCGCGAGGGGAGCTGCGTCCTGCGGATCCGGCAGCAGCGTTACGATGCCGGCGTGCCGGTCGCGAGGCGTGAGCACCGGAACGCCGTAGCGGTCGGCGAGGTTCATGACGTCCTGTGCCCGCGCGCGCAGCTCCGCCGCGACGGCGGGGATGCCGGCATCGACCACATCGCGCACGGCCACCGCGAGACGCGACGCGGCCAGCGGGTCGCTCGGCGCGATCGAGTACGCGCCGGCCGTCGGCAGCGGCGGCGGGAAGCCCGTCGTGGCCGCGTCGCCCTGCATTCCGGAGATGCCCGACAGCACGGGCTCGATGCGCTCGCGCGCCCGGTCCGAGAAGCGCGAGAATCCCGTGCCGCGACCGGCCCGCAGCCACTTGTACCCGTTGCCGCACACGACGTCGGCGGCCGCCCAGTCCACATCCACGACGCCGAAGGCCTGCACGGCGTCGACGATGAGCAGGCGATCGCCGATGAGCTCGCGCAGCCCCGACAGGTCGGCGAGGGCTCCGGTGCGGAAGTCGACAAGGCTGACCGCGACGGCGGTGACGTCGTCGGTGAGGGCTTCGGCGACCGCGTCGACGGTGACGATGCCGTCGGCGGGGTCGATCTCGCGCACGGTCAGCAGGCCCCGCGCGTCCTGCGCGCGGCGCGCGGTGATGCGCAGGGCGGGGAACTCCTGCGCCGACACGACCACCGCCCCTGTCAGGCCCTGCATCGCGTGCAGGAGACCGTGGGTCGTCGAGGGCTGCAGGACGACCTCGTCGGCGGCGCAGCCGAGGACCGTCGCGACCAGCTCGCGGGCTTCGTCCACGCGGGAGGCGACGAGGTCGATGCCGGTGCGTCGACCGGTGCCGAGGAGCGCCGCGTCGGCGTTCATCTCGGCGCGCACCGCGGGAGAGAGCGGGCCGAACGCCGCCCAGTCGAGGTATCCGGCGGCGGCGT